>JALHNS010000379.1 GCA_022843445.1 Gemmata sp. | reverse complement strand
CATCGAACCCCGGTGCCAGAAGAGGCGCGGCAAGAACTATCCGTACATGATCCACACGCGCGGCGTCTTGAGGCAACGACTACTCGCACAAGTACCTGCGCCGTAACTTCATGCCATTCGCTGTCCACTTTTCGTGGGGAACTCCACCTACCGCCCCTCCTCGCGCCCGTGACCCGCGCCCTCCGAACCGAACATCGCGCACCCGGCGAACGCAACGTCCGCCGCCCGGTCGAACACCGCCACCACCGCGTCCCGCAGCGACCGTTGGTTCCCTTTCACGCACACCACGTACTCGCCGCCCTGACGCCGGATCTGCTCCACCACCGCCTTCTGGCACCCGGCCGCGTCGATCGTCACCACCGCGCCGGCGAGGTCCAGTGCCCCCAGCAGGTCCGGGAGCGTCGTGATCTCGTGACCGCCCTCGGGCACCGCACGCGCGCCCATCAGCACGCGGTTCTCAACCGCCCACGCGTTCACTCGATGGAAGCACCCGGTGAACGTGTCCCGCGGACTGCTCCGCGCGCTCTTGCCGTCGATGGCGATGTGGGTCAGCCCGGTCGCCTCACACGCCGCCGCCATCCACCGCCCGAACCGGTCCGCGAACGCGTCCGGGTCCAACGTGGCGAACACCCGCGCGAACGTGTCGTGGCTGGGGATCCCGTTGGGCAGCGCGAGGCACCGTCGGAACCAGTGCTCCTTGGCGCGCCCGTACTCGGCGATCTCGTCCCAACTATCGGCCCCCGGCGATCACCGCGCAGGTGGCGATCACCAGCACGTCCACCAGTTGGTGCCGCTTGTTCGCCGTCTCGACACGCGGGTCGGGCAGGTCGGCGAACACCGTGGTCAGCGCGAGCCGCATCGGGTACCCCTCCGGATACCCTCGGTCTAGCTGCAAGCCCTTACGCCGTCAGCGGTTCATAGTGCGCCCGCCCTACGGTTGGAACTGAGACACTCGGGGTGCGAGCGGGATACCCTCTGTTCCGCCCCCTCCGGGCGTCAAAGCCGCCCGTCTAACTTCGGCTCGTACGCGCCCGGCGGATCTTTCAATTACCCACAACTTCTCACCGGAAATGGCTCGAACGCGAGGGTTTTGATTCGCTGCGTCGTCGAGCCGCCGTTGTTGAACAGCCTTGTTGTTGAATTCCCAAGCCGTTCAAGTGAAAAGTTGTGGGTAATTGAAAGATCCGCCGGGCGCGTACGCTTCACCTCGTCGTCCGGCCGCGAGCGGGCGGCGGTCGGCTCGACCGTCCCGCCGTTCCACTCGATCCGGCACTGCGGGAGCGCCGCCTTGAGGTCGTCGATCCCGGCCGCGGTCACCCGGGTTCCGCGGAGGAACAGGGTTCTGAGCCGCTTGCACCCCTTGAACCGCGCGACGCCGGCGTCGGTCACTTGCGCCCCGCCCAGATGCAACACCTCAAGGTCCTTGCACTCCGCGAACGGGGCCACGGCCGCGTCGCCGACCGGCAGTTCGTCTAGGTCGAGGTGTTTCAGTTTGGTGCAATCGCGGAAGTGGGCCAGCCCCGCTTCGGTCACTTTCGTGTGCGCGAGGCCGAGGAAGGTCAACTCCGTGCAGTGCCCGAACGCCGCCGCGGTCGCGTCGGTCACGTGGGTGCTCCGGAGGGACAGGTGGGTGAACCGGCACGCCTTGAAGTGGGCCAGCCCGGCGTCGGTCACGTTCGTCGAGAACAGGTCGAGGTGCGTCAGGCCGGCGCAGTCCTTGAAGTGGACCAGCCCGGCGTCCGTGACTTTGGTGCCGGCTAGGTCGAGGTGCTTGACGTTCTGGCACCCTTGGAAGAGGAGCAGGCCGTCGTCGGTCACCTTCTTGTCGCGGAGGCTGACACTGGTCAGTGCGAACGGCGACTTCGGCAACTCCCCGACGTTGCCCCACCAATCGCTGGTGCCGTTGATCCGCACCCCGCCGCCGATCGACATCACGTAGACCGCGGCCCGGCGATCGATGGCGGGGTCGGGCGCGGGCGGAGCTTTGGGAGCCGGTGCCGGGGGCGCGAGCGGGGCGGGCGCGGTCCCGGCGGTCGCCGGTGCGGTGTCGCCCGGGCGGGTCAGGGTGTAGGCCGTCAGTCCGAGCGCGGCCGCGCACGCCACCGCCGCGGACGCGGCGACCCACTTCCGCCGCTTCGCTCGTTGCTCCGGGGCGCGGGTCACCACCGGGAAGCCGTGCGGGTTGGTGCTCGACTTCAGCCGCTCCTCGCACGCGGCCAGTACGTCGGCCACCTCGCGGGCGCTCGGGAACCGCTCGGCGGGGTTCTTGGCGTGCAGCTTGGCGATGATCTCGCACAGCCACCACGGGGCCTCGGGGATCACCTCGCGGATCGGCCGCGGGTCGTCTTCGGCCACGCGCTTCAGGACCGCGAACGAGCCGTTGGCGCGGAACGGCGGCCGCCCGGTCACCATCTGGTACAGCACGCTGCCGAGGCTGAACAGGTCGGCCCGGTGGTCGATGTGCTCGCCCCGGGCCTGTTCGGGGGCCATGTACATGGGCGTGCCGGCGATGATCCCGCTCTGCGAGATGCTGGCGTCGTCGGCGGCCCGCGCCAGCCCGAAGTCGGTGATCTTCACCTTGTGCTGCGCGCCCTCGATGAGCACGTTGCCCGGCTTGATGTCGCGGTGGATCAGGTCTTGGGCGTGGGCCGCGGCCAGCCCCTCGGCGATCTGCCGCCCGACCCACAGCACCTCGGCCGGGTCCACCGGCCCGGTGCGGTCGAGCCGCTGCTGAAGGGTCTCGCCGGGGATGAACTCCATCACGAGGTACGGCAGCGGCTGTTCGCCCACCTCGTACACCTGCACCACGTTCTCGTGGCGGATCTGGGCGGAACTGCGGGCCTCGCGGAGGAACCGCTTGCGGGCCGGCGACGTGGCGGCCATCTGCGGGGCCAGCACCTTCACCGCCACCACCCGTTGTAGGACGTCGTCGTACGCCCGGAACACGATTCCGAACGCCCCCTTGCCGAGAACCTGTAGCACCTCGTAGTGCCCGATCCGGCCGAGCGAGTCCGGGCGCCCGGCCGGAGCGAGGAAGTCGAGCGCCTCGTCCGGCACGGTGCCGCCTGCGGTGTCGTCGCGCGGGCCGGAGAAGTCGCGGGTGGCGGCGTACTCCGGGTCGGCCGGGGCGACCAGCGGGACGCCGAGGAAGCTGCCGGCGCGCTCGTGCGAGCGCAGAAGTGTATCGACCTTCCCGCGCAGCGCCGGGTTGCCCGCGCACGCCCGGTCGAGGTACGCGGCCCGTGCCGCCGGGTCCGGCAGGTCGATCGCGGCCAGAAAGATGTCCCGCTCGGTCATGGCAAGAACCCGTGGTGGTCGTTGTCGAGCGCGGTCACGGCGAGCCGGGGTTCGCCCACTGCCCGCCCCAGCGCAGGTGCAGGTTCATCAGGAACGCATCCCAGTCGGCCCGGGTCCGCTTGCTGGCCGTCGGGTACGGCTCCGGGTTGATCGCGCTCTCCGGGCTGTAAACGATCTCGAACCGGCTCTCGGCGGTGATCCGGCCGACGCGGAACACCTTGGTGGTGTGCTGCGTCTCCGGATCGACGCGCCGCAACCCGCCTGGGGCGTCGTGCGCCTGCCCGCGAACCGCCTTGCGCACCTGCGCGGGGGTCGGGTCGCCGGCCGCGGCCACAGCCTGCGCCCAGAGGTGAACCCCGGTGTACGCCGCTTCCATCGGGTCGGAGAGCACCCGGTCCTTGCCGTAGCGGGTCTGGAACCGCTCGACGAACGCCCGGTTCTGCGGCCTGTCCACGGTCTGGAAGTAGTTCCACGCGGCGTAGTCGCCGACGAGGTCCTTCGTACTCAGGCTCCGCAACTCCTCTTCCGAGATGCTGAACGACACCGTGGGCACCTTGTCCGGGGTCACACCCGCGGCGCGGAGCGCGCGGAAGAACGGCACGGTGGTGTCCCCGTTGATGGTGTTCAGGATCACGTCGGGCCGCGCCGCGACGATCTTCCGCACCACGTCCTGCACGTCCGGGGTGCCGAGCAGCAGGTACTCTTCGCCGACGATTTCGACGCCGAGCGCGGCGGCCTCGTCACGGATGAGCGCGTTCGCGGTCCGCGGGAACACGTAGTCCGAGCCGACCAAGAAGAGGCGCGTTTTCTTCTGAAGCCCGACGCACCAGCGCACCGCCGGGATGATCTGTTGGTTCGGTGTGGCCCCGGTGTAGACGACGTTCGGCGACTGCTCCAGCCCCTCGTACTGCACCGGATAGAAGAGCAGGTGGTCGTGCCTCTCGATCACCGGCAGCACCGTCTTGCGACCGGCCGACGTCCAGCACCCGAACACGGCGCTCACCCCGTCCCGCGCGATCAGCTTTTCGGCCTTCGCGGCGAACGCGGCGGCGTCCGACTGCCCGTCCTCGACCACCGCTTCGACCGGGCGGCCGAGGACACCGCCGGCGGCGTTCAACTCCTCGATCGCGAGCAGGGTCGCGTCGATCACCGGCCGCTCGCTGATCGCCATCGTACCAGTGCGCGAGTGCAGCACCCCGACCTTGATCGGCGGGCCGCTGGGCCGCGCGGCGGCCGGAACCGGTAGCGACTCGGGTTGCGGCGCGTTCCCGCGCGAGCCGAGCGCGACCGCCAGCGCCGCGCCGAGCAACCCGACGGCTAGGAACGCCGCGCCGACCAGCACCCCGCGCCGGTTCGGGCGCGCTGCCGGCGGTTCGGCCGGTGCCGGCGGCTTCTGGCCGGAATCGCGGGCCGACGACACCCGCGACAGGTCGAGTTTGGACGTGGTCGTGCGGCGGGTGGTGCGGACGAACTCGGTCAGGTTGCAGTCTTGGGTGTACGGGGCCAGCGCCGCGGCCACGTCGGCCGGGCGCGCGAACCGCTCGTCGCGGTTCTTGGCGAGCATCCGGTTGAGCACCGCCGCGAGCTCCTCCGGCAGGTCCGGGCGCAGCTCGCGGATCGGTGGGAGCGGGGCCTGACTGTGGGCCCACATCTTCTGCATCAGCGACGTGTACCGCTTGTTCGGGAACGGGGCCTCGCCGGCGAGCAGGTAGTACATGGTGCAGCCGAGGCTGTACACGTCCGCCCGGATGTCCACACTGTGGCTGCTCTCCCACTGTTCCGGGGCGGCGTAATCGACCGTCCCGAGGAACTGCCCTTCGGCCGTCAGGTCGTTCCCCTCCAACTTCGGGCCGTCCTTGAGCGTCGCCAGCCCGAGGTCGAGGACTTTCACCTGCCCGGTGTTGGACACCATCAGGTTCGCCGGCTTGATGTCGCGGTGAACCATACCCTGTTCGTGGATGTAATCCAACCCGATCGCGGTCTGGCGCACCAGTTCGCACGCCTCGGCGATCGGGAGCAGCCCGCGCTCGGCGGTCAGGTGCGCGAGGGTGACGCCCTCCACGTACTCCATCACGAGCATCTGAGTCGGGCCGAACGTTTCGGCCTCGTACACGGCGACGACGTTGGGGTGGCTCATCCGCGCGGCGAGCCGGGCCTCCCGCTGGAACCGCTGCACGAGCGACGAGGTGGCGACGAGGTCCGGGCGGATCACCTTGAGCACGACCGGCCGTTCGAGCAACCGGTGCTCGGCCTTGTAGACGGCACCCATACCGCCGCGGCCGAGGATGCCGACCACGCGGTACCGCGGGTGACCGCGCAGTTCGTCAGGGACGGTCGTCTCGTCGGCCGGCGGTTCGGGTTCCGACGGCGCGGGCACCCAACTCTTCGTGGGCCGGAACGCGCTCATCTCGGAAAGCGTGTGCTGACAGGCGGCGCACCCGCCGATGTGCGTCTCGACCGCCGCGCGTTCGTCGGACGCGAGCTTCTTGGCGGTGAGCAGTTCGAGCCGCTCGCGCGGCGGGCAGGATTCCATGACGGTCGCCTCGTCGGGCACGGCGAGTGGCCCGCGTGCCGCGCGGGTTCGCCTACCCCCAATGCGACGCGGCCGCGGAATCGCGCCAAAAATTGGTCACGATTCTGCGGCGACCAGTTCGCGGTGCAGCCACGCGCGGGCGAACGCCCACACGCGGTCCGCCGTCCGCGGGGAGACGCCGAGCACGCGCGCCGCGTCCGGCACCGACAGCCCGGCGAAGTGGCGCAACTCGACGAGTCGGGCGGCCTGTGGGTCTTCGGCGGCCAGTCGGGTGAGCGCGGCGTCGAGCGCGAGCAGGTCGTCGCGGAGGTTCGGGGGCGGTGCCGGGACGTCGCCCAACTCGACGCGGCCACGGTCCCCGCCGTGCTTGGTACGTCGCTTCCGCCGGGCGGCGTCCACTAGAATGCGGCGCATGGCCTCGGCCGCGGCGGCGAAAAAGTGCCCGCGGTTATCCCACCGCACCGCGTCGCTCGGGCCGACCAACCGCAGATACGCCTCGTGAACCAGCGCGGTCGCTTGCAGGGTCGCCCCGGGCTTCTCGTCGGCCAGTTGCGCGGCCGCGAGTTTGCGCAGTTCGTCGTAGACGAGCGGCAGCAGGTCGGCGGCGGCCCGTCGGTCGCCGGTCGCCGCGGCGTCCAAGAGTTGGGTGACGTGGGGCATGTGTTTGAGGGTAACAACTTGCGAGGTGTGTGGGGAGGAGAAAAGACTCAGGAACGGAACGGAGTCGCGTCGGTTCGTGCTGCGGAGGCGGGTGCTCGATTGTCGGCTGGTGAATCGCCGGGCCTGGAATGTCACGGCGGGGATTCTCCCTCACACTTGGGACAGCCGAAGAACATGTGCCGAGCCGAAATGCTTTTCCTAAATGGGTTTGCGTCTCAAGTTGCTCGCCTCTCCATTCGTGCCTATTCCGTTGGCAATAATTCCGTGTTGACTTCCACAAGAATGTGGCGCGATCCTGCCAAAAACTCGCATTGGTTAGGAGAGACTCGTACAGCCCTTCGGTGGGAAAGCGATGAGCGAACGAGACATCCTTTTGGGCGCGAGCGCGCACGCCGACCCGGCGGCGCGGTCGGCGTTCTTGGACGCGGCGTGCGGGGGCGACACC
>JALHNS010000378.1 GCA_022843445.1 Gemmata sp. | reverse complement strand
CACCGAGGCCGGCACCGTGCGGGTCAAGGACATCAACCCCGGCAGCTCCTTCGGCTTCGTCGGCAGTTCGTTCCCGTCTAACCTGACGAACGTCAACGGCACCCTGTTCTTCAGTGCCGACGACGGCACGACCGGGTCCGAGCTGTGGACGAGCGACGGCACCGAGGCCGGTACCGTGCGGGTCAAGGACATCAACACCGGCACCTTTCCCGGCTCCAACCCGACTAACCTGACGGACGTCAACGGCACCCTGTTCTTCAGTGCCGACGACGGCACGGGCGGGACCGAGCTGTGGCGGAGCGACGGCACCGAGGCCGGCACCGTACGGGTCAAGGACATCAACCCCGGCACCACCGGCTCCAACCCGTTCGGCCTGACGAACGTCAACGGCACCCTGTTCTTCACGGCCACCGACACGACGGGCGGGACCGAGTTGTGGAAGAGCGATGGCACCGAGGCCGGCACCGTGCGGGTCAAGGACATCAACCCCGGCAGCTCCTTCGGCTTCGTCGGCAGTTCGTTCCCGTCTAACCTGACGAACGTCAACGGCACCCTGTTCTTCAGTGCCGCCGACGGCACGACCGGGGCCGAGCTGTGGGCGTTCACCCCAAATGAGGCCCCGACGAACGGGGGCGGGGCCGCGCCGCCCACCCATACCGCGGACGCTCGCGCCTTCGGCACCGTTATCAGCTCACCGAACAGTCCGACCGTGCTCGTGCTGAACACCGACGGGAGCGCGCGCGGGTCGTTCGCCCCCTTCGGCACCGTGGGCGCGCGCACCGCGTTCGGCGACATCACCGGCGACGGCGTCGAGGACCTGCTGGTGACGCAGGCGAGCGGCGGCTCGCTGCTGCTCATCTTCGACGGGGCGACGGGCGCCCGGATCGCGCAAGCGCCGCTGTTCGCACCGGGGAACGGCTCCGCGACGGTGGCCGCGGGCGACGTCACCGGCGACGGGCGCGCCGACATCCTCGCCGGATCCTCGGTGGGCGGGCGGGTGCGCGTGTTCGACGGCGCGACTGGCGCGCTGCTCGCGGACGCTGTGCCGTTCGCGGGTTTCGCCGGCGCGTTCCACGTCGCGGCCGGCGACCTCAACGGCGACGGGCTCGCCGAACTGGTGCTCGCCGCGTCCTCCGGGCGCACCCAGATCTTCGACCCGGTGCGCGGGGTGATCGCCGACGGCAGCGCGTTCGGGGCGTTCGGCGCGGCGGTTGCCGTGGGCGACCTCGACGGCGACGGCAGCGGGGACCTGATCCTCGCCTCGCAGGGCGGCACGCCCGCGGTCCGGATCGTGCGCGGCAACGGCACGATCACCGCCTTCAGCCCGGCGCTCCTCGGCACGCCCCTGAGCGCGGCCGCCGTGGACGTGGACCGCGACGGCCGCGCCGACATCGTCCTCGGGTCCGGGACGAGCGGGGTCGCGGTCGCACTCGCCGGTGACGACCTCGCGCTGCTCGGCCTGATTGATTTCGGGTTCAAAGGCGTGTTCGTGGGCTAACCGCCCGCGCGGGGCGCACCGAACGGCGCGCCCCGCGCGCTCGCGGGCGCACGGGTGCGACCGCGGACCGAATTCGACGGATGCTCCGACGCGCCCTCGTCCGCGTTCTTGGGCCGCTCTATCCGGGCGCTCGACGTGTCGGGCACGGGAGCAGACGACCCTCCCGCTGCGCCACGGCGTGCACCCGCAGTGTACGCGCCCGGCGGATCACGTGGTTGATGGTGGCGCCACGTCCCCGTACAGAGGTTGGCAGCCGCAGAACGACGAGTCGCTTGGTGAAGCGATGGTGATGCGGGAATCCCACCCATGGGTATAGAGATTCGGGGAAGTGTCGGGGTTCACACATTTTTTCGCGCAATTGAGTTTTCCGCACCTTGGGACACCGTGCGACCACGATCCGACCTCATGAGGTTCAGGTACGCGACACGCGGGGGCAGAACGTACCGGAATTGAATCCGAGAATACGCACCCGACGGATCTTCAAATTACTGACCAGTCCGAGCGGTCAGAGCAAGGTGGTCGAAATCCGCAGGGAATCGCGGCGGATGATGACACCGAACCCGAAGACAAGCGGCCCAAGCCCTCCGCCGTAAATTAGCCTTCGGGACTTGTCGGAAGTGAAAGATTCGCCGGGCGCGTACTGCAGACGGGTCGGACACGATGGCATCCTCCGAGAACGGAAACGGATGCCGTCCACCATAAATCAGACGTCAATCCCGTGACCCGCCGGGCAGGTACCCTCCAGTGGTGGGTCAACGAGACAAGCCGGAGAGACACGTTCAGTTGAATTGAGCACGAGCCTTGGATGTCGGAGGGCGCCACCGTGTAATCCTCTGAATCGAAAGTGGCCTCGCTAAACACGCTACTCGTCCGGGTGCGGGCGGACGATCAGCACCGGCCCGGTCGCCCCGCGGACCACTTTGTCGGTGACACTGCCGAAAAGCATGCGCGTGAGACCGCCGTGGCCGTGGGTGGCCATCGCGATGGCCGTTGTCGGATCGGCTGCTTCCGTCAGGATCACGTCGGCCGCCGAGCCGTGTTCGACGACCCTCGTCCGCACTTTCGACGTCTTTCGTCGAAGACGATCGGCAACTCGCTGGAGGTACTCGCCGGCGATCGGCGAGGCCGTCTGAGGTGTCCAGAGGTGGGAAATCGAACCGCCGACCCGCTCCATCAGTTGGCGAATGTCTTTCACCGCGTCGAGCGCCAAGAGTAGTGTAATCTCACACCCGTACCAGTCGAAGAGCGTCAGCGCCGGCGTGACCGCCTGCTCCGATAGGGCGGACCCGTCCAGCGGCACGATGACCTTGCCGACTCGCGGTTCGATCGACGGGTCGGGAGTCGTCGCGACGTCCCCCCGGATCAGCAACGTCGGTCCCGCGGCACGCCTCAGATACTCGTCCGCCACACTGCCGAACAGGAATCGGGACACGGCCCCGTGGCCACTCGTGGTCATGATGGTGACATCGGCGCTGACCGTCTCCGCGTATCGGATCAGCGTTCCGGCGATGGAGTCGGTCGGTTCGAGCAGTACCCCCGTCAGGGTGGTTTCCGATTCGGGATCGAGCCACGACTTGGCGGCTGCGGCCATGTACTCGTCTTCTTCTTTCGTGATGTACGTGTACGGGTCCGGATCGTAGGTCGTCATCCCCTCACCGGCCACCGGAGCCGGTGGAATCCGCCGGACCCGAGCCAACCGCACGGCCGCCCCGGTGCGACGCGACAGGGATCGTGCCCACGGCAGAGCGTGTTCCGCCGTTCGAGAGCCGTCGAGTGGAACCAGTATTGTCCGAATCATCTGTCACTCCTGATCTTGAGATTGGGTCAGTGGTAGAGGAACAGCGGGACCGGAGATTCCGCGAGCATCGTCCGGGTGACCGAGCCGAGGGAGAACTCGTACGGGGTGGAGCGCCCGTGGGCCCCCATCACCACCAGGCCGGCTCGCAAGTCGCGGCAGGCACCGACCAGCGCGTTGGCCACCGGGTCGGCGGCCCGCACGTCGTGGACCGAGGCGGCGATGCCGTGGGCGGTCAAGAACTCGACGGCCCGACGAGCGTGGGGGGAACCCGCACCCGAGCCGCTCCCGATGTGGATCACGTGAGCCGGTCTCCCGACACCGAGTCCCGTCGCCTGAAACGCCTGAACCGCACGGGCGGCCTGAAGGCTCCCGTCGTATGCGATCACGATTGCGCGGCCGCCCTCCGGGTTGAGCGGGACCGCGACCACGGGACGCTGAGCGTGCCGAATCAGTTGTTGGAGAACGTCGTCGGGCGAGTCCTGGGACTCGAACCGGAAGTGAGTTTGCCGGCCGAGGAGTACCAGGTCGTGCCCTTGCGCTTCGAGCGACAACACGGCGGCCGGATCGCCCGATTCCGTCACTGCGGACGCGGTGACCCCGGCCGCGTTGCACCGGGCGGAGAACGCATCGAGCCATTTGGCAGTCTGCGCGGAAGCACGCTTGATTCGGGTGCGGTCGCGCTCCGCCTTGTACGCCCCGCCCCCGATCGGCACCAGCTCCCCGCCGGTCATGCCGGGTTCATCGACGACGCACACCCCCGTCAGCCGGCACTTGTACTCGCCGGCCCAGCGCACTCCGAATTCCACGGCCGCTTCACCGTGCGGAGAGCCATCGACCCCGATCAGGATCCTACGCGCCACGTTTCGCTCCCGATATCGCCGGGGTTGGACCCGCTTCCTGACCCAACCCCGGCACGTATCCCCGTCGGGTTCGTTCCGGGCCTTATTGACCGCACTGTTCGCAATCGTGCGACCCGCCGCAGGCGAGGTCCTGTTCCGCTGCCAGCCAGAAGTCGAGGCCGTCACCCGGCGGGCACCCGGCGGCCTCCCACTTGGCGTGCGCCAGGGTCCGGATGTCGTCCTCGGTGGCGATCGGTTTTCCGTTCCGCTCCACGTGGACCGGCAGCGCGTCCGGGTGAGAGGTCGCGGCGTGCGATTTCGAGACTGCGTGCCCGCTCAGGGGCGCGTGCGTTCGCTTCTTGCGCATGGGAACCTCGGTGATGGAGAGTACTGGCAACCTTCATTACACACTGGGGATCCGGCCGGCCCGGCAACAACGTTCGCGGTCGTCTGGAAAGTTATCTTCCAGCGCGGCAGTTCTGTGACCGCTCAGTTCGTCAACACCCGCTCGACCGCTCGGGCCACTAGGTCCGCAGTGCAGTCATCCCCGACGATTACTGCGGCGAGTTGGTCTCGGAACTCCACCGGCAACCGGGTCAAGGTCTCTGGCAGGCCGGCGTGGATGACCTTGACCCGCCGGAGCAGGCCGAGTTCTCCGATTCGCGTGATGACGCCATCGGCCCCGCCCCAGGGCAACAGGTCGGCGACCACCAGCACGTCCGGCAGGCGGGTTCGCAACGCGGCCAACAGGTCCAACCCGCTCCCGATGCACTCGACCACATGGCCCAGAGCCTGCAAGCGTTCGGCGCACCCACCCGACAAGTCAGCGTTCCCGGTTGCGATGACGATCCGTCGTGGTACCGCTGCCAGTGGCTCGCCGGTCGCCGCCGGCATGACGACGACCCTGTTTTGTAACTCCCGGCCGGCGATGGCGGGACGAACGGTTTCCTGAGCCATTTGCTTCATGTAGTAGGATCGCACGACGCCCGCGAGGATGACGTCGCCCCCGTTTTCGATGACCTCCAATTGGTGCAGTTCCGTGAACGGACACTTGCGGAGCAGTGTGGCAGCGGGCATCGCCGGGCGGACGGTCACGGCGGGCGGTCTCGAATGGCGTCGGCGTTCGACTTCCCGGTGGGTCAGCCCGCTAAGGTGGAAATCCATGGTGTCTGTCATGCTGGCTCCACGACCACGCGGAGCGGAGCGTGGTCCCGATTCCGGGTGCGGCGGCAAGCTGTGTCAAGTGTCGTTGCATTTCGCGCGCCATTCAGGCCGGTGCGAATCGTTGGGCTACACGTCCGGTCCGGTTGGCAGTCGATTTGCTATTCTGGAACATGCCTTTCAGCCCGAGGTGCCCGTGACGTCCGATCCTTCACCCGCCGAACCAGACTTATTCGACCAACTCCGCGAGCAGGAGGCCCGACTCCGGGCGGTGGTCGATGCGGCGATCGATGCCGTCATCACGATCAACGAGCGAGGGGTCGTGGAAAGCTTGAACCGGGCGGCCGAGGCGATGTTCGGCTACCCGGCTGCGGAGCTGATCGGACACAACATCGCCATGCTCATGCCGGCACCGTACCGGGACGAGCACGACGGATACCTGGCCCGGTACCTAGCCACCGGGGAGCAGCGGGTCATTGGGATCGGCCGGGAGGTGGTCGGGCGGCGGAAGGACGGCAGCACCTTCCCCATCGAGTTGGCGGTTGGCGAATGGCGCACCGAGACCGGGCGTGGGTTTACCGGCTTCATCCGCGACATCACCGACCGTAAGCGGAACGAGGCCTTGCTCCGCGAGCAAGCCGACCTACTCGACCGGGTGGCCGAGGCGATCTTGGTCCGCGATCGGGACGATCGCATCACTTACTGGAACAAGGGAGCGGAGCGGCTGTACGGGTGGTCGGCCGACGAAGTTCGTGGCCGGAAGGCCGCGGAGGTTCTGGGGTCGCCGCCGGCCACCCTCCGAAAGGCGGAGGTCGTGCTGGCTCAGACCGGGGAGTGGTCGGGAGACATCCTCCACACGACACGGTCCGGCCGGGCGCTGACCGTCGAGTCCCACTGGACCCTCCTGCGTGATGCCAACGGGAACCCCGTCGGAAAGGTGACGATCAACATTGACGCGACGGAGAAGCGGGCCCTGGAGGCGCGGTCCCGTCGCGCCCAGCGGCTGGAAAGCATCGGCACGTTGACGAGCGGCATTGCCCACGACCTGAACAACGTCCTCACCCCGGTGATGATGGCCGTGAAACTGCTCGGGCGGGACAAACCGGGGATCGACCGCCGTGCCCTCCTCGACACTGCGAACGCGAGTTTGGAACGTGGTGCCGACCTGATCCGCCAGTTGTTGGCGTTCGCCGGCGGGCTTGAAGGTGAACGCCTCTCGGTCGATCTCAAGGCCGTCGTCAACGAAGTGGCGGCCATGCTGCGGCAAACCTTGCCGAAGTCGATCGCGTTGCGGACCGAGGTGGGCGTAGACGTGTGGCCGGTGGTCGGCGACTCGACCCAGTTGAGCCAGGTGGTGATGAACCTGTGCGTCAACGCCCGCGACGCCATGCCGGACGGTGGGGCGCTCGATGTCACCGTCGAGAACAAGCGATTGAACGGGGACGCGGCCGCCCTGTTTCCCGGGGCGAAGTCCGGCCCGTACGTCGTGCTCGCCGTCGCCGACACTGGCACCGGCATGTCGCCCGAAGTCCAGGAGAAGATGTTCGACCCGTTCTTCACCACCAAGCCGTTCGGCCAGGGGACGGGACTGGGGTTGTCCACGACGCTCGGTATCGTCCGGTCGCACCACGGGTTCTTGAACGTCTATTCCGAACCGGGCCGCGGCACCCGATTGTCAGTCTACCTCCCTGCCGCGGACCGCGCGGCC
>JALHNS010000377.1 GCA_022843445.1 Gemmata sp. | reverse complement strand
TTCTGATCTACTGGGTCGTCCGGTGAGAGGGACGGTGGGCGAGGTTGCCCTACCGCCCGCGATCTACTCCGCAGACCGAAGGTCACGACGAAACGTCGCCTTTTTCAACGGACTGCTAAGGCACAGCGCGTCGTACCGCGGGTCCAACTCCGTGCGCACCTCAGACGGCTTGCGGGGTGGCGCTGCGCAGTGTTGACCGAGTAGCGAATACACCGGACCGTCAAACAATCGCTGACCGGTGAGAAACTCGAACAGCATCACGCCGAGTGCGTAAATGTCGGTGCGCGCGGAGATGTCGCCGAACTCGCCGCCCGGCCCCCACTGTTCAGGGGCCATGTACAGCGGAGTGCCCGGCGTGCCGCCAAGCGTGGCGGTTGCGTCTGCGAAGCGCGCAACACCGAAATCCGTCAGAAGGAGTTTCTTGTCGTGCGCGTCGTAGAGCACGTTCGCCGGCTTGAGGTCACGGTGGAAGATGCCGCGGGCGTGGACCGCGTCCAGTCCCTGCGCGATCTGACCTACGAACTTCAGCGCCTGAACCGGCGTCGGCGGTTCGCGCTCGACGAGGTCCGCGAGCGTGCCTCCACGCACGAACTTCATCACGAGGAAGGGTAGGTCTTCTTCGATACCCACGTCGTACACCGGGCACACGTGCGGGTGGTGAATCTCGGAGATCGCCCGCGCTTCACGCAGAAACGCGCGGTGCTTGTCGGTCGGGAGCGCGTCCTTCGGCGCTTTGACGGCGACGAACCGCTCCATCAGGTCGTCGAACGCGAGGTACACGCGCCCGAACGCGCCGGCACCGAGCACGCGCCACGTTTCGTAGCGGCCGAACTTCGGCGGAGTGCCGCGCGGCAGCGGGCCGCGAGGCTCGTCGGTGCGCCGCGCCGGGCGCTCGATGGAATTGCCTTCCGGCGGGCGCGGGTTGGTTTCGTCGGTGCTCACGGGCGGCTCGCGTGCGGGTGCCGGCTCATTGTACCGCGGTTTGCGTTCCGCGGCGCGCGCGGATAGCCTGTTCCCTGTGCGACCTTCAACCTGTGCGGAGGAGGCGGTATGAACGCGGTCCCGTTCGTGGTGCGAGCCGGTGCGCTCGCGGCACTGCTCGCCCTCGGTTGCGCCAAGCCCGACGACGCGGCGAAGGCGAAAGCCGAAGTCGATGCCGTCAACGCCGAACTGAAGAAGACCACCGAAGAAATCAAGGTGATGCGGGACGAACTCGCGCGGCTGCGCGTCGAGCGCGGGCTGCCGCCCGGACCCGCGGCGAAGGCGGAACCGGAACAGCCCATTGAAGAGCGATTGTCGAAACTCCACGCCAACTACAGCGCGAACGCGATCACGCTGACCGAGTGGACCGCGCTGAAGGCCAAAGTGATCGCGCAGATTCCCGCGACGGTGCCCGCGAGCGAAACGCGGTCGTACGGGCAGCGGTTCATCGACCTGAAACGCGTCTACGACGCAAACGGGGTGACGCTGACCGAGTGGACCGACGCGAAGCAGAAACTGATCGCACAAGTGCCGTCGCCGGCGCGCGCGGCCCCGGTGCTGGACGGCGAACTGACGGAACTGAAACGCGCCTACGACGCGAACGCGCTGACCCTGACCGAGTGGACGACGGCGAAAGCCGAAATGGTGAAGTGGGCCAAGTGAGTGCTCACCCCCTTGTCCGGCGCGGTCGAGCGGCGCTTCGCAGTGCGCCGCTTGACCGCGCTCCCGACCGCTACGGCTTCGTCACCCCCATCGTGCGGCGGATGAACTCCAGTTGCAGCTTCAGGTAGTGCTGGCCGCCGATCCCGTGGCGGGCCTGTGGGTACAGCATCAGCTCGAACTCCTTCCCGGCCTTCTGCAAGGCGTCCGCGAGTTGCACGCTGTTCTGCATGTGGACGTTGTCGTCCATCATCCCGTGAACGATCAGCAACTTGCCGTGCAGGTTCTTCGCCGCGGCGACGCAACTGCTCTTCGCGTAGCCGTCCGCGTTCTCCGCGGGCGTCAGCATGTAGCGCTCGGTGTAGATCGTGTCGTACAGCTTCCAGTCCGTGACCGGGCCGCTCGCGATGCCGGCGCTGAACGTCTTCGAGTGCGTCAGCGCGTACGCCGCCATGAATCCGCCGTAACTGTGCCCGCTGATGCCCACGCGCGACGCGTCCACGTACTCGCGCTTCGCCAGCCACGCCACCGCCTCTTCCAAGTCCTTCAGTTCTTGCACGCCGAGTTGCTTGTAGCAGGCCCACGCGGATTGCGCGCCCTTGCCGCTCGCGCTGCGCGGGTCCACGCGGAACGTGATAATGCCGCTGGTCGCGAGCGACTGCTCCATGATGCGCCCGCCGCCCCACTCGTCGCGGATGGTCGGCGCGTGCGGGCCGGCGTAGGTGAACAGCCACACCGGGTACTTCTTCTTGGGGTCGAAGTTCGGCGGCAGCGTGATCGCGGCTTCCAACTCGAAGCCGTCTTTCAGTGCGATCTTCGTCCGCTCGTACTTCCCGAACTTGTACTGTTCCTTCTCGTACACCGGGTTCGTGTCGAGCTTCCGCACGGTGCCCTTGCCCACTTCCATCAGGCTCGCGCGGGTCGGCGTCATCGGGTCGCTGAACCGGTCCACGAACAGCCCGCCGGCCGGGGCGAGCGAGACGCGGTGCGTCTTGCCCTTTTCGGTCAGCACTTCCGTTTCGCCGCCGAGCGTCACGCGGCACAAGTCGAGGCCCAGCGCGCTGTGGTAGCTCGCGGAGAAGTACACCGTCTTCTCGTTCGCGTCCACGCGCAGCACGCTCTTCAGTTCCCAATCGCCCTTCGTGACTTGCGCGAGCAACTTGCCGGTGGCGTCGTAGTGGTACAGGTGTTTCCACCCGCTGCGCTCGCTGGGGAACAGGAACGAACCGTCGGCGAGCCAGTGCGGTTCGCCGGGGTCGTCCACCCATGCTTTCGTCGTTTCGCGGAACAGCTTCTTCGGTTTCGCGTCCGCTTTGTCCCACGTCACGAAATCGAGCCACGTCTGCGTGCGGTTCTGCACGTACGCGAACACGGTATTCGTTTCGCCCACCCAACCGACGCGCGAAATCAGCGTGTCTTCGGGCTTGTACTCGCCCATATCGAGGAACGTCGGCTTCCCGCCCGCGGCAGTCACGACGCCGAGTTTCACGGTCGGGTTCGGGTCGCCGGGCTTCGGGTACGCGTAGCTCTCCACGCGCCCGCGCACCGGTTGCAGATCGACCAAGTTGAACTTCTTCACGGGCGCGTCGTCAAACCGCAGGAACGCGAGCCGCGAGCCGTCCGGCGACCACCAGTACGCGCGCCCGTTGCGGTTAAAGATTTCCTCTTCGTACACCCAATCGCCCTTCCCGTTGAACACGTCCGCGCCGCCGTCGGTGGTGAGTTGCACTTCGGTCTGCGTCGCCACGTCCACCGCGAACAGGTTGTTCGCTCGCACGAACGCGATCCGCTTGCCGTCGGGCGCGAACGTGACGTACTGCTTCGCCCCGCCGCTCTTGGTCAGTTTGATTGCGGCAGTGCCGTCGAAGTACGCGAGGCCGAGGTCTTGGCCGATGTCGAACAGGAACGCGGTGCCGGCCGGGTTCACGCGGAACGACGTCAGCTTCGCGGTGCGATCCGCGGTCTGCGCGGTCACGTCCTTCAGCGCGCCCAGCGACTTCTTGATCTTGTCGGCGTCCGCGAACGGCTCGCTCTTCCCGGTGCGCGCCTCCACCTTCATCAACTTGCCTTCCTTCACTTGCAGGAAGTGTTCGCCGTCCAGCCACGCACCGGTGGTGAGCGGCGCACCGGCGAGGCCGAACGAGAACGCCCCGCCGCGCGCCATCAGTAGCGCTTCCGTGACCGGCTGATTCGCGACCACCGTTTCCGGGAGCGGCTTCGGCGAACCGGTGTGAAGCGGAACCGGCTTCGCGAGCCGGCGCACCGGGTGCGGGCGGCCCGCTTCGGTCTCGGTGAACTTCTTCCACTGTGCGAGGCCGTCTTCGGCTCGCGGTTCCAGCAGATATGCGGCGAGCGCGCCGAGCGGTTGCCCGGTGCGCACCACAAGCGTACCCGCCGGCACTTGCGCGCCGTTCAGCGACGGCTTCCACGTCCCGTTCGTCGCGCCGCCGACTTGCGCCACAAACGTATCGGCCGCGAGGTCGATGTCTTCGCGCAACTCTTCGACCGTGATGCCGTGCCGCTGAAGCACCTCGACGGCGGCGCGCTCGCTCGCGGGAATCAGGTACGCGAACGGCAGTTCCGCGAGCTCCGTGGGCACCACGCGGCCGACGTAATCGAGCGCGTATTCCTTGTGCTCGTCGGTGGCGACGCGCTTGCCGTCGCGCACCTCTTCCACGAACCCGAGCACTTTCAGCTTGTCCGAAAACGCTTCGGTCTTGGTGCGAATCGCGACGCGCCGCGGCGCGCCCGGCGCGACCAACTGCGCCACCGCGGCGCGCTTCTCCGCGACCACCTCGAAGCACGCGGTCACGAACGCCTTGCTCGCGGCGACGCGGTCTTTGAAGCTCGCGTAGCTGTACGATTCGCTCAGGATGCCGAGCGTGCCGCGCAGGGCGAAGTACTGAATGCTGTACCGCGGCGTCGCGGGGTACGTCTCCCACTTGGTGCGGTCCGCGTTGAAGTTACCGTAGGGGGCGATGTCGTAGTCGGTCGCGGCCTTCACCTTCTTCGTGACCGCCGGGAACAGCGTGCCATCCGCCCACTTCGCGAGGTCGCTTTCGGAGGTGTATCGCGGGCCGTCGTAGGTGAGCGTGAACCGGTGCTTGCTGCCGTTGGTAGTGTGGCAGTCGATCACGACCGCCGGGTTCCAGTCGTTCAGCAGCTTCACGAGCGCGCGAATTTCGGGCGATTCAAGCTTCACGAAGTCGCGGTTGAGGTCCAACCCCTGCCCGTTCTCGCGGGTGCCCGCTCCTTCGACCGGGCCGTTCTCGCGGGGCCGGTTCTTCGGGTCGATCTTGTCGTTGCCGTCCGCGTTCAAGTTCGGCACCAGCAGAATCACGAGGTCTTTCAGAAGCGGGTGTTTTTCTTTGTCAGTGAGTTCGCGCGCGAGCGCGAGGAGGGCTTCTTTGCCGTCCACTTCGCCCGCGTGGATGTTGGCGAACGCGAGCGCGACGAGCTTCCCGCTCGCTTTCGCCTCTTCCGGCGTAGCAATCGGCGCATCCGCAATCACAAGCAGCGGGAGCTTCTGCCCGGCGTGCGAGGTGCCGAAGTACGACAGTTTCGCGTTCGGCGACCGCTTCGCGACGGCTTCGCAGAACGCCAGCACGTCCGCGTTCTTGGAGGTCGCCTTGTAGTCGCTCTTCTCGGCGACCGTCTGAAGCGGCTCAGCAGCGCGCGCCGGCGCGGCGAGTGCGAACACGGCAAGGAGAACGCGAAGCACGGTGACTACTCCGGCGGCGTGTGAACGGTGAGAGGGGCAATTCTAGCGACGGCTCCCTGTTGCCGCGAGCGCCGGGTGCGGGGTATACTCGGTGCGTCCCTCCCGCCGGAGCGCCGCATGTCCCTTCTCCCCGCACTCGACCGCCGCGCCTTCATCACCGCATCTGCCGGGGCCGCTCTCGGCCTTGCGCTTCCGCGAACCGCCGAAGCCGCTCGCGCGAGCGAAGCGAAATCGGTGCTGCTCGTGAACCTCACCGGCGGGCTGAGTCACCTCGACTCGCTCGACATGAAGCCGGACGCGCCCGCGGAGATTCGCGGCGAGTTCAAACCGATTTCCACAAGTGTGCCCGGCCTGCAAGTGTGCGAACACCTGCCGCAACTCGCGGCGCGCATGAAGCGGTGGGCGCTCGTGCGCTCGATGGCGCACGGCGAGAACGGCCACCTGCCCGGTACGCACCGGTTGCTCACCGGGTCGCCGATGCCGAACCAGCGCATCACCGACCTCGACAACGTGCTGTCGCGCCGCGACTGGCCGTGCTACGCCGCCGGTCTGAACCACCTGCGCCCGCGGCGCGACGGCATCCCCAACGGCGTGGTGCTGCCGCACGCGCTCATCGAAGGGCCGCTCACGTGGCCCGGTCAGCACGCGGGGTTCATGGGGCCGAGCAACGATCCGATGCTCGTGACGCAAGACCCGAACGCGCCGAACTTCAAGATGGACGCCTTCGCGCTGCCCGCCGGCACCGACGCGGAGCGCGTGGACGGTCGCCGCGCGCTGTTGGAGAAGCTCGAATCCGGCGGCACCGGCGACGCGGCGTTCCGCGAACACCAGCGGCACGCCTTCGAATTGCTTTCGAGCGGGCGCGTCGCGGGCGCCTTCCGCATCGACCAAGAGCCGCCCAAGACCCGCGACCGCTACGGCCGCAACCAGTTCGGCCAGTCGCTGCTTCTGGCGCGCCGCCTGATTCAAAGCGGCGTTCCCATCGTTCAAGCGAACATGGGCATCGTCCAAAGTTGGGACACGCACGTCGACAACTGGGGCCGGTTGAAGAACCGTCTGCTGCCGTGGCTCGATCAGGCTCTTGCGGCGCTCGTCGATGAACTCGAAGCCGAAGGGCTGTGGGACCGGACGTTCGTGGTGGTGAGCGGCGAGTTCGGGCGCACGCCGAAGGTGTCCACGCTGCCGGGCGAAACGATTCCGGGGCGCGACCACTGGGCCTACGGCTACTCCGCACTGTTCGCGGGCGGCGGCGTCATCGGCGGGCGCGTCATCGGCAAAACCGATTCGGTCGGCGGGCGCCCGGTCACGACTTCGTACACGCCCTACGATCTCGGCGCGACGATCTATCGCGAGTTGGGCGTCGATCCCGAAAGCGAGATCCGCGACGCGCAGAACCGCCCGGCCCGCGTGTGCCCCGGCACGCCAATGGACGTGCTGTTCCGCGCGTAGGCCGAGCGCGTTGGTGCCGCGTCGCCGCGCGCGGCAATTCGTGCCGGTTTTTACTGGCGTGCGGGCGCATGGAGCGTAGAATTCGCGCTGACCGCTCGCCCCCGCTTCAACTCCCATGCTCCTCCCGCGACTGCTACCGCCCCGGTTCGCGCGCCACCTGCTGGCGCTCGCGGCCGCGCTCGCGCAGTTGGTCGCGGCGACCGGCGCGCCGCTCCCGGTGGCGCCGAGACCGTCCGACGCGC
>JALHNS010000376.1 GCA_022843445.1 Gemmata sp. | reverse complement strand
ATGGCGACGGGGGTGGAGAAGTTGACCTGCTGCCAGCCGGTGCCGGTCTCGCCGGTGAACGTGGCGCTGGCCAGCAGCGTGCCGCTCGAGGACCACAGCTTGCCCACGTGCGTGCCCGTATTCCCCGCGCCCTTGTAGAACCGCACACCCGTGATGAACCCGGCCGTCGACGAGCGGAACTTCACACCCAACTCGACCGGACTCGAGTCGTTCGCCGACGCCACCGCCGGCGTCACGCTCGGTACCCAAACGCTTGTGGCGTTCGCCGCTTGTGCCGCCGTGGCGAACGACCACGACTCGGTGCCCGAGGAGGTGTTTCCGGCCGCGTCACGCATCCCGGACACTTCGACCGTGTACGTGGCCGAGTAGGCCAGCGCGCTGGTGGGCGTGAGCGTCGCGGTGCGGGTCGCATCGTTGTAGTTTACCGACGCGGCGACCGTGCTCCCGGAAGCCGTCTTCAGTACGAACGACAGGTTGTTCGCTTGGATCGGCTCGGTGAACGTGACGGTCACGTTCGATGTGGTCGGTAGTGCGCTCGCGCCGGCGCTCGGGGTGCGCGCCTCGATCGCGGGCGCGGTGGTGTCTTGCGCGCCCGACGCGAACACCGCATCGACCCAGTAGTTGCTGGCGTTGAAGCTCTCGTTCGGGAACCCGCCGTTGGTGCCGTACCGGTACAACCCGTTCGGCCCGTCTTGGCCGTTTTCGAGCGCGTAGAGCGGGGCGCTGCTGACCCCGGAGACAAAGTAGTCGACGTCGACCGCGTACCCGCCGTTGGGGGCGTAGTAGGAGGCGACGTAGGTGGTGTTGGCGGCGATGGCGACGGGGGTGGAGAAGTTGACCTGCTGCCAGCCGGTGCCGGTCTCGCCGGTGAACGTGGCGCTGGCCAGCAGCGTGCCGCTCGAGGACCACAGCTTGCCCACGTGCGTGCCCGTATTCCCCGCGCCCTTGTAGAACCGCACACCCGTGATGAACCCGGCCGTCGACGAGCGGAACTTCACACCCAACTCGATCGGACTCGAGTCGTTCGCCGACGCCACCGCCGGTACCGTGGTGGCGTTCCAGAGCGTTGCCCCGGTGATCTGGTTCGCGGTGGTGAACGACCACGTCGTCGAACCGGACATGGTGTTGCCGGCGAGGTCGCGGGCCCCACTCACCGTGAGGGTGTAGGTGGTCGCGGGTTGCAAGCTGGCGACGGGGTGGAGCAGAGCGCTCTTGGTGGCCTCGTAGTACGTGACCGTGGCCGCGAGCGGGTTGCCGGCAGGGTCGGTGATGACGAAGTTCACCGACCCGGGCTGGATCGACTCGCTGAACGTGACCGTCGGATCGACACTCGTGACCACGTCGGTCGCGCCCGCGGCCGGGGTGCGCGCGGTAACCGTCGGGGCGGTCGCGTCCACTACGACCGACACGGCCGACGTGCTGGTGTTCCCGGCGGCATCCCGCGCGACGGCGGTAATGACGTAGGTGCCACTCGCCAGTCCGGTCGTGTTCCACACCGCCCGATACGGTGCGGTCGTCACTTCCGAGCCGATGTTCACCCCGTTCGCCTTGAACTGCACGCCGGCCACGCCAACGGCGTCGGCCGCGGTCGCCGACAGCACCAGCGTACCACCGACCGTAGCGTTCGGGGTCAGCCCGGTCAGCGCCACCGTCGGGGCGACTGTGTCGGAGTTCACCGTAGTGATACCGATCGCGAGTGAAGTGCTGGTGTTCCCGACGGCGTCGCGAGCCCGCGCACTGATTTGGTAGGTGCCGTTGGCGTACTGGGCCGTGTTCCACGAGGACGTGAACGTACCGCCGCTGCCGGTGGTCACCTCGGTACCGAGCGGTTGGCCGTTCAGCAGGAACTGTATCCCGGCCACTCCGGTCGCGTCGGTCGCGGTCGCGGAGAGGGTCACGGTGCCGCTGGCGGTGTCCGCGACGGTACTCAACGCAACGGTCGGCGCGGTCGCGTCGAGGGTACCGCCGACCGGGGTGCTCATGTTGCTGAGGATCTCGCTCTGACTGAGCGCCCGGTTGTAGACGCGCACCTCGTCGATGATGCCCTTAAAGAACTCGTTCGCGTAGACAAGATTGCCGCCGATCCGCAGCGCCCCGGTGGAGGTGGTAATCGGGCCGGTTTCGGCTCGCGTGTTGACCGGCACGCCGTTCACGTACAGGGAGAACGTGGAGCCGTCGAAGGTAGCCGTCAGGTGCGTCCACTCGTTCTGCGGCAGGACGGACCCGCCGCCGGTGCTCTTGTCGCCCGCGGGTACGCTGATGTACGCGGCCGGCGGCGCGTTCGCGGCCGCCCCCGCGCCGTACAGGCCGTACGACAGCCCGGACGCGGTCTCCTTCAGGAGGACCGTGGAGTAGCTGGTGGCTGCGGTGGGCTTGACCCACGCCTCGAGCGTCATGCCGTTGGTCAGGTCGAGCGCGTTGGTGTCCGCGACGGTGACGAGGTCGTCGACACCATCGAACTGGAGCGCGCCGGTGCCGAACTTGCCGGCGGTGGTGGCCACGGCACCGCTCACGGTCCCGTTCGTGCCGCTGACGGCGCTCGTGGCGACGCCCCCGGAGATCGAGTTGAAGTTGTACGCGGCGACCAGCCCGTTGGCGCTCGTGGTCGTGCCGAGCGTCACGTTCACCGTAACACCCGCGCCCGGAACCTCGAGGTTCACGCTGTCGTCCGAGGCGCGGGTCTTGATCGTGGTCGGACCGGTCTTGGTTGGGGTCCACGAGTACGTCCAGTTCGTGGTCCCGGCGGCGCGCCGCCACGTCTTGCCGCCGTCGGTCGATACCTCCACGCCGCCGACGATACCGCCGCCGGTATCGCTGGCCGTCCCTGTAATCGTGACCGGCACGCCGACTTGGAACGTGCCGCCGGTCGGGGAGGTAATTGTCGACGTCGGGCGCGCCACGTCGGTGGACATCGTGGTCTGGATCAGCCCCGGGCGCAGCGCCCCGGCCGCGACGCCCATGTCCGCGAACGTGTTGACGGTCGCCTGCTGCATGGGCAGCGACGGGGTGGTCTGCGGGCCGTCGTGCGTGCCGTCCAACCCGTACGACCACTGCACCGTCCCGGCCCCGAACACCAGCGCGCCGCTCGCCGCGCGATACATCGTCAGGTTGTGCGTGGCCGTCCCGACTTTCACCGTACACCCGCACGAGGCGCACGCGCCGGTCGGGTTCGCCCCGCCGGCCCCGAACGGGCAGTTCACGTAACTGTCGTCGACCAACTCGGGCACCGTCTGCGTGGTGGACGACATCCGGATCGACCCGGCCGGGCGGAAATCGTTGTCCCGGTCCTCGTCCCACTCGTAACCCAGCACGATGTCGCCGAGTACGGCCGTTTGCCCGGGTTGCAGGTCGGCCACACTGGTGTTCCGCCAGAACCGCAGGTCGGAGTACTCGTACGGCACGTCGAACGGCGTGCCGGTCTCACCGCCCGGACCGCGGTTCACGGTGAACAGTTGCCCGGTCAGCGCGTTCTCCGAGTACCGGTTGATGTCGCTCGCCGGGCGGAACCGCGGGTCCCGCCACGTGCCGGTCCACTCCGGCGACGGGTCGACCTTCGCGGCCGCGATCGTTTCCTTGTAGCACACCAGCGTCCGGTACGGCGTGCCGGACCCGTCGATGCTCGTCTCCCACCGCGTCTTCCAGTAGATCTCGTTGCCGCTGAGGAACATCAGGTTCACGCCCGCGTTGCGGGCCGCGACCACGTTGTCGTACTGGGGACCGGACCAGTACTCGTCGTGCCCGACCGACAGGAACACTTTGTGTTCGAGCAGTTCGGCCCCGTAGCGGTCGCTGTCGATCCCGGTCGTGTAACTCACACTGTACCCGTTGGCCTCGAGCCACCGGACCATCGCGAACTCGGGCCCGAACACGTAGTCGCGCCCGTGCGGTGTGTCGGTGCGGGTGGTGAACGGGCGGTTGTAACTCACTTTGGTCGCGCGCCCGCTCTCGGTCGGTGCGCCGCCGTACAGGCTCGGGCCGCCCCAGCGGTTGTACGCCTGCCACGTCGTGTCCGCGGTTTGGAACAGCACGTCCGAGCGGCCGTCGTCGTCGCGCACCACGAAGATGATGTGGTTGGCCCCTCCGGTGTCCTCGCGCACCAGTTTGGCGAAGTAGATGCCCGACACCGCCGTGCTGGGCACTGCCCACGAGGCGGATACCGCCCAGTTGCCCGCGTCCACCAGCCCGGTGGTGTTGTCGCGGAGCGGGGCCGGTTGCGTTTGCCGGAGCGTCTGCGACGACGGGATGGTCGCCACCTTGCGCGCGCCGGACCCGTTGTAGTAGCCCATCCGGTAGACGTCGATGTGGTACGGGGCCGACGCCGGCGCGTTGATCTTGAACTGCACCGTCTGGCCCTGATCTACGCTCATGTTCGTAGCGAACCCTTCGATGGTCGGGTCGCCCACCCCACCGACGAGGTCCCACTCCGACTTGGCGTTCCCGGGCAGCAGGTTCTCCGCGATGATGGCGTTCGCCGACAGCAGGTCGCGCACCTCGAGCGTTTCGAGGCCGAGGCGGGTTCGCGTTGGGGCGGCACTAACCGCGTGTGCAACCGGTCCGGCGCACGCCGCCTTCTCGTGGGCCGAACAGGTCGCCGACTGCGGGCAGGAGTTGCACTTGTGACCGGTCAGCCAGTGAATGAAGCGCATGGGAGCCTCGAAGTTGGGCGGGAACCGGAAGCCGTCAATGAAACGCAGCGCGAACAAACGAGAAGCGGGTGCGGGAGGGGGCGGTCGGAACGCCCGGTCGCGAGTCGGTCGGGAGAACGCACCGGGGTATTAAACCCATGTGAACCGGCCGCTGTGAAGGCTCCGCTAAGACGAAGCGGCAGTAATAGACACCTTTTCCGCGCGCACCCGCTCCTCGGTCACGAGGCTGTGACCGCACTTCGGGCACTTGCGGTACCGCACCACGCGCCCGGAGCACGGGTTCACGGTTCGGGCCACTTGCATGCGCGCGCTGCACTTGGCGCAGACGAAGCCGAGTTTCATACGACTACCCGAGATGGGGACAAGGGAAGTGGCCGCGCCGGTCAGGGCGCGGTCAGGGCGAGCCGCCCGCGCGCGGCGCGAACGGCGAACAGCGCGAGCATCTTCAGGCGCTCGCCGGGCGTGTTGGTCTCGGACGAGCGGAACGGCAGCGGCCACAGCGCGACCGACCGCAGCAGCCGGCCGAGCGCCTTGCCCTTCTGCCCGGCGGTCGCGTACCGGTACGCGGCCGATTTGAGCGTGTACGCGAGCACCTTGCGGCGCAGCCAGAACGGTGCGCGCAGCGCGTCCAGCGCGCGGCGCAGCACCCGCAGTTCGTTGTCTTCCATGCGCTGCGCCGCGGTGGACATGCTCCCGCTGTGCGCCCGGTACCACCACAGCGGCGCGTCCAGCACCAGAATCGGGTACCGGGCCGCGACGCGCAGCCACATGTCGCGGTCCTCGGCCGAGCGCAGGGTGGTGTCGAAGTAGCCCACCTCATCGAACGCCGCGCGGCGCATCAGCACGCCGCAACTGCCGAACCACGTCCGGACCAGCAGCTCGCGCGCGGTCACTTCGCGCGCCGGGCCGGGGCGCGCAGGGTCCACGGCCTTCCAGTGCGGTTCCGGCCCGGCCTCGCACCCGGCCGCGACCAGCCCGAGTTCCGGCCGCGCGAGCATCACCGGCACCTGTGCGGCGAGGCGCTCCGGGTGCCACTCGTCGTCCGAATCGAGCAGCGCCACGAACTCGCCGCTCGCGGCGCGGATGCCCGTGTTGCGCGCCGCGGAGAGACCCTGATTCGGCTGGTGGATGTAGCGGATGCGGTCGCCGTACCGCGCGAGCCGCGCCGCGGTGTCGTCGGTGCTCCCGTCGTCCACGACCACCACTTCGACCCGCGGGTACGTTTGGGCCAGCGCGCTGTCGACCGCGGCGCACACGTAGTGGCCGTAGTTGAACGTCGGGATGACGGCCGTGACGAGCGGCAGCGCGGCGGGCATGAAGGCTCCGAGTTAGGCGTTCCGAACTGGTAGCGAGCGTTCCGGCTTCGGTCCCGCGCGGCGCGCCCCGGAGCGGGCGACGGCCTCCGCGTACAGCGCTTCGGCGCGGCGGGCCATATGTTCGGTGGTGAACTGACTCTCGGCGCGGGCGCGTCCGGCCGCTCCGAGAATTCGTCGCCGCACCGGGTTCTTCAGGAGCGCGACGAGCGCGGCACCGAGCGCCGCGGGGTCCGACGGCGGCACCAGCACGCCGGACTTCTCGTGCTCCACCACTTCCGGGATGCCGCCGGCGGTGGTGCCGATCACCGGCACGCCCCACCGCATCGCTTCGAGGAAGATCAGCCCGAACGACTCGTACAGCGACGGCGCGGCGAACACGTCGGCCCGGCGGAACCACCGGTTCACGTCGTCGTCCGAGAGCCGTCCCAGTAGGCTCACGCGGGCTTGGGCCGCGGTCGGCAGGTCGTCCCGAACAAACTCCGCGTGCGTGCGCCCGCCGGGGCAGTGCGGCCGGTCCGAGCCGATCAGCACGAACCGCGCGTTCGGCACTTCGCGCAGCACGTGCGGGATCGCGCGGAGCAGATCGATTGTGCCCTTGCGCTTCTCCATGCGCCCGAGGAACAGTACCGTGAGTTCGTCGCCCGTGGCCGGCTCGCGCGTGAGCGCGGGGGCCGGCGCGATGCCGTGCGGGATCAACCGAATCTCGGTCGCATCGACGCCCAACTCTTCGGCCATGAGGCTCGCGTGGGCGGCGGAGTGCGTAACGAGCGCGTCCGCGGCGCGGGCCAGTTTGCGCTCGCGCCACACGTCCCACCGGGCCGCGCGCGTGTGACCGGTGCCGTCGATTAGTTGTGCCTCGCGCGACGAGGTGTGCAGCCGGACCACCACCGGCACGCGGCGGAACCGGTTGAACAGCACTCCGAATCCTTCCCAGTTCGGGAACTCGAACACTTCCACCCCGTGCCGCTTCACCAACCGCCGCGCGGCGCGCCACACCCGCACGCACGCGCCGGCCCCGGGCACGAACCGGTCGAGTACGGGCAGGTGGTGCGCGCGCACCAGATGCACGGTCACCGGGCCGTCGGGCACCTCGCGGGCCTCCGGGCC
>JALHNS010000375.1 GCA_022843445.1 Gemmata sp. | reverse complement strand
CCGCGCCGCGGCGGTGGCGGCGACCGCGGCCGTCGCGACCGTGACTGACCACGCAACGAGTCTCGACGAACCGCGGGCCACAGCCCGCGGTTCTTTTTTGCGCCCGCCGCGCACAACTCACATTCAAGAAGTCGGCCGAATCTGGCAGATATAGGCGGAAGCCGCTTCCCCTCTGCCAGAGGATTCGCCGTGACCGCCACCGAAGTGCTCGCCGAACTCGAACGCCTCGGGAACGAATCCACCAAGCGCACCCTCATGAAGCACGGTGCCCGCGAACCGTTCTTCGGCGTGCGCGTCGGCGATCTGAAAACGCTCGTGAAGAAGATCAAAGTCGATCACGCCCTCGCGCTCGAACTCTACGACACCGGCAACAGCGACGCGATGTATCTGGCGGCTCTGATCGCCGATCCGATGGCGTTCACGAAGCCTCAGCTCAAGAAGTGGGTGAAGGGGGCGTACTGGTACATGCTGAGCGGCTTCGCGGTGCCGTGGAGCGCGAGCGAATCGAAGTTCGGCCGCGAACTCGCGCTGGAGTGGATCGAGAGCGACTCCGAGCAGATTCAGAACGCGGGCTGGTGTACCTACGCGAGCCTCGTCGCCATCAAGCCGGACGCGGAGTTGGACCTGAAGGAAATCGAAGCGCTGATGGCGCGGGTGAAGAAGGAGATCGGCAGCGCCCCGAACCGCACGCGGTACGCGATGAACAACTTCGTCATCTCGGTGGGCTGTTTCGTCCAGCCGCTCAGTGCGAAGGCGAAAACCGTCGCGAAGGCGCTGGGCGAAGTGGAAGTGGACATGGGCGACACGAGTTGCAAGGTGCCGGTGGCGCTCGATTACATCGAGAAGGTGGAGCGCATGGGCCGCGTCGGGAAGAAGCGCAAGCGCGCCGCGTGCTGAACGCGCGCCGCGCGTTGTCGCGACTGCGCGCGCCCGCTATGCTGATTCGGTGGGTTGGAGAGGTGACAGAGTGGCCGATTGTGCAGCACTGGAAATGCTGTGTACGGGAAACCGTACCGGGGGTTCGAATCCCCCCCTCTCCGCTCCCATTTTTACCAGCCGCGCGAGGCGTCGCGCGGCTGCACGTTTTCTGCGCCTCAGAACTGTTTGAGGAACCGCAGGTCGTTCTGCCAGAACAGGCGGATGTCGTCGATCGCGTGCTTCAGCATCAGCATGCGCTGCGGCCCCATCCCGAACGCGAAGCCCGTGACTTTGTCCGGGTCGTAGCCGCCGGCGCGCAGCACGTTCGGGTGGACCATCCCCGCGCCGAGGATTTCCAACCACCCGGTGCCCTTCGTGAGGCGGTCGCGGTTCGGGTCGTCCTTCGGCCAGTCGATGTCCACTTCGATGCTCGGCTCCGTGAACGGGAAGTAGCTGCTGCGAATCCGCACCTGCCGCTCCGGGCCGAACATGCGGCGCGCGAACGCGGTGATGGTGCCCTTCAGGTCCGCCATCGTCACGCCTTCGCCGATCACCAGCCCTTCCACTTGGTAGAACTGAATTTCGCTCCGCGTGCTGATCGCCTCGTTGCGGTAGCACATGCCCGGCAGAATAACGCGGATGGGCTTCCCGGCGGCCTCGCGCATCACGTGGATTTGCCCCGGTGACGTGTGCGTGCGCAGCACGACGCCCTTTTCTTCGGTGAAGAACGTGTCCCACATGTCGCGGGCCGGGTGGTGCGCCGGCATGTTCAGGAACTCGAAGTTCAGCTCGTCGGTTTCCACTTCCCGCGTGCGGTAAATCTGGAACCCGAGGTCCGCGAAGATGGCGTAGATCTGCCGCAGAATCTGCGTCGCGGGGTGCAACCGGCCGCGGGCGCGCGGGCGACCGGGAAGCGTTACGTCGTACGGGTTCGTGGTGAGGCTGACTTGCAGCGCCGCTTCTTTCGCCGCCGCGAGTGCGCTTTCGTATGCCGCGGTGAGGGCGGCTTTCACGCGGTTCACTTCCGCGCCGAACGCGGCCTTCTGATCCTTCGGCAGTTTGCCGAGCGCGCCCATCGCGGCCTTCATCTTGCCGCTGTCGCCGAAGTATTCGGTGTTCCACGCGCGGAGCGCGGCTTCGTCGGTACACGCGGCGAGTTGCGCGAGTGCTTGGGCTTCGAGGGCTTTCAGGTCGTCGAGCGTCATGAACGGCGGTCCTTCGGCAATGGCATCACTAGTGCAGACAGGATACGACCGCCGCGGGTTCGTGCCACGTCACGCGCCGCCGTCGAGCCACCGCTCGAACTGCGACGCCTTCGCGTTCCAGCCTTCGCTTTCCAATCGCGCGCGTGCGGCGCGCTGCGATTCGGGCAACCCGGTGGCGAGGCGCTCCAGCACCGCCGCCGCGAACGCTTCGGGTGCGTTCACCACATCGGCGCAGTCGGCCCATTCCGCGGTCGCGGGGAGCGCGCGCACGACGACCGGCTTCCCGGTGGCGAGGTACTCCTTCAGCTTCAGCGGTTGCATCGCGCGCGTGACCGGCAGATCGGCATACGGCGCGATGAGAACACTCGCGCGCGAAGCGAGCGAAGGTAAGTCGGCGAACGGGATCGGCGGGAGCGTCCGCACGCGCGGGATGCGAAGCAACTCTGGGTCAGGCGAATCGTGCGGCCCGGCGAAGAGGATCGTGCCCTCGCGCATCGCGCCGGACAGCGCGCGCACGAACGCCAGATCGGTGCGCCGGTCGATCACGCCCCAATACACGACGAGCGGACTCGGCATCGCGGGCGCGCTCGCCAGCGACACCGGGGTGTCACTCGGCACCGGTGCGCGCCAGAACTCCAGATCGACGCCGTGCGTGAGCAACTGCGACGGCTTTCCCAATCGCGCGAGGTGTTCGCGCAGCGTTTCGCTCACCGCGACGCACGCATCGACCTTCGGCACCAACTCGGCTTCCATGTCGCGGAGCGTGCGCCCGTCGAGGCCGGGCCACACGGAGAAATCGTCCACGCAGTAGTACACCCACCGCGCCGCCGGGAACGCGCCCACGAGATCGGCCGTGATGGGAAGCGTGGTCACGACGATGGACGCGCTATTCGCCACCGGCGCGACGGCGCGCGCGAGCAACCGGCGGTTCAGCCCGCGCCCGAACCGCGACCGGAACGACGGCCACATCTTGGGGCTGAGCACGCGGGGCGAAAGGCAACCTGCCCCCCCCGGCCCCCCCTCCCTAAAGGGAAGGGGGGAGAGTCGTCTCGCTGCGCTCGACGAATCAGAACCTTCTTCGCAAGCGTCACGGAGTGACGTGCACTCCCCCTTTCCCTTGCCGCGTGCAGCCGAGACTGCGGGAGCAGGGTCGGCGTCGCACGCGGCTCCAAACCGCGAGGGGGGGCTGGGGGGGGTAGGTCGAGCCGGCCACACCCACTCCCGCAGCTTCCCGAAGCCGCGGGTGACGGTGCTCCAGTTCAGCCCCGGCGGGCGCGTGCCGATCGTGTTCACCCACGTCACGGCGCGGCGCGCGAGCAGGCGCGAAATCAGGTGCTGACAGCTCGACGGGTGCCGGCCCCAGTCGTCCGACAATACGATCAGCGGCGCGGGATCAGCCATTGGCGCTCTCGCCTTCCGCCGGCTCGAACCGGTTGCGAATCACCTTCGCCGGCACGCCCGCCGCGATCACAAAATCCGGCAGCGGCTTCGTCACGACACTTCCGGCCGCGACCACGGTTCCCTTGCCCACGTCCGCCAGAACGATCGCGCCGGTGCCGATCCACGCGCCCTCGCCGACCGTCACCAGTTTGCGCTCGCCGCCCTGTTCGCGGATGGGCTTACTGGGGTCGTCGAAGTAGTGCGTCTTCCCGCCGGACGGGATCTGCACGTTCGCTGCGAGCAAAACATCTTTGTGGAGGTGGACCAACCCGAGCAGGCACCGCGGGCCGACGTACACGTTCTCTTCGAGCATCGCGCCCGGCTGCGAGAAGAACGTGCCGAACTCCACCGTGGCAGTGGGGTGACACTTCGCCAGCACTTGCGACAGGAACGCGCGCCGCAGGTACTGGCCGGTAAGGCCCGGCCACAGCGACAGCAGTTGCGTGCGCGACTCCAAAGCCGGCCCGCGCCCGCGTACCGCGGCGCTCAGCCAGAACGACAGCAGCACCGGTGAGACCGCGACGAGCGCCGCGCCGCGGGCGGTCGCCTTCGCGGCGCGCTTCAGCGAGGAGGTTTTCCCCGAAGGGGGAACGTGAATCACCGGCGGTTCGCTCATGGAACGACGCCCCGCGCGGGTTCGCTACCGCAGGGGCCGTCGCGGTGATTTTAGGTGCTCACTTCGTGTCGAACACTTGCGGGGCGAAGGTCGGCAGGTCGTTCCGATCGACCGCGAAGGCGTAGACGCGGAACGGCTGTTCGGCCACGAAGTCGTTGTCGGCGCTGATGAGGAGCAACCGCTTGCCGTCCGGCAGGTCCGGGCCGAACGCCAGCCCCTCGAACTTCTCCGGGCAACTCTTCCCGGCGATCCCGAACTTCGGGTCGAGCAGGTCCAAGAACGGTTCCTTCTTCACCGGCACGATGTCCTTCGGGAGCTTCCCGCCGGGCAGCGATGCGACCGCGCTCACGTCGCTCGCTTTGGTGATGTCGATGCGGAACAGCTTCTTGAACTTCGCGTCGGTCCCGCCGAGGCTGTCGCGCTCCAGTACGAGGAACTCGGTCGCGCTCACGGCCAGAATCTCGCTGACGCCGTTCGCCGGGTCGCTCAGTTGGTAGACGAACTCGCGCGCCTTCCCGCCCGCGGTGTCGAGTTCCAGAATGCGGCAGTTCAGGCCGACGCGCTTGTTCTCCGCGCCGAGGCCGCCGTCTTGAATGAGCGGGCCTTGCATCGCGCCGTACAGTTTCGAGCCGTCCGGCGAGATCGCCAGCCCTTCCATGCCGCGGTTCGGCTGCCGGCCGGTTTTGGCGAACGGCGGCAGTTCGTCGTTCGGGGTCTTGCCCGGCTTCGGCGCGCGGAACTTGTCCGGCACCGGCAGCGCCCGCAGGCGCTTGCCCTTCGCGTCGAACTCGTACACCACCGGGCCGTACTCGTCGGCCACGAACACCGTGCCGGTGCGACTGGCGCGCGCGCCCTCGGCGTCGAGGCGCAGGTTGTCTTCGGGCTTCGCCCCGGTGAACGCCGCGAGCGCGCCGTCGAACGCCTTCCCGTCTTCGCGCACCAGCATCGTGGTGGAAGTGAGTTTGAGCGCGACCAGTTCTTTCGCGCCCGGCTTAACGGTTACGCTCATGCGGTGCGTGCGGCACGCGAACGGCACCGTGCCGTCTTTCGGCCCGCGGTCCGAGACGAGCACGTATTCGGTGCCCGTGCCGGTGTACGCGATGGCCGAGCCGAGGCCGCCGAGTCGGTCGTTGGGCGTGCCGTCGCTGGCTTTTCCCTTGAGGCCGGACAGGTCGCTCGCAGTGCCGGGGAGCGTGCCGACGCCGACGAGCGTCACGTCGGCGCGAACCGCGCCGGCGGCGACGAGAACGAACACGACCGCGGCGCGCATAGGGGTTCCCGGTGCAGTGTGCGAAACGGAACCGCCCGCGGCGGGCCGCGGGCGGTTCGAGGTTCGGGCGCGGCGCGTCAGTCGAGGTTACTGATCGTCTCGCCGCCGCGCGAGGTGAGCAGCGCGGCCATCGTCGCGGCCGGGATGCTCTGGCGGAGAAACCGCACGCTGCCGTCGGCCATGCACACGTTGATCCCGCCGCTGTGGAAACTGTACGGCTCGCTGTCGTTGTTGCAGTTCATGATGCAGGTGCCGCCGTCGGTCGCCGTCACGCCGCTCGGGTTCACGAGGCCGGTGGCGGCGTTGCACCCGTCGTAGCTACCGGAGCCGGTGTCCGGGTCGCTCCAGCCGAAGCCCTCTCCCGACGGCGGCAGCCCGCCGGTCGCCCGGCCCAGCAGGAAGTGCGCCGGGCGCGCGCCGGCCTCGGTGATCATGATCGTGTTCGAGGTACCGTCGGTGATCGCCAGCAGCGGGGTGTCGCGGCCGTTCTCGAGCGCGCCGGGGTTGTCGAGACCGGTCGGATTCACAATGTTGTTCGCCACGTAGAACCGGCGGCGCACTTGGTGCATCACGATGTAGTCCATCGCGCCCATCTGCCGGCCGGCGGTCGGGTGCGGGCTAACGGCCGGGGGACGCGTGTCCGGGGCCGACGGGCACTTGAACAGCTTGAACGTGGTTTGGCCCAGCGTCAGGTTCGGATCAAGGTCCCAGCGCACGCCCTTGTTGTAGAGCCGTTCGACGTTGTCCTGTTCCACGTAGGAGAGGGCCAGCACGGTCCACGACGCGAACTTGTTGGTCGGCGTGTTCACGCGGGTGGACGGGAGCTTGCTGTCGAAGGTGCTCGCGTAGTTGTGGAACGCCAGCCCGAACTGCTTCAGGTTGTTCTGGCAGCTCATGCGCGCCGCCGCCTCGCGCACCTTCTGGACCGCGGGCAGCAAGAGGCCGATGAGAATCGCGATAATCGCGATGACCACCAGCAACTCGATCAGCGTGAACCCGCGTTTCCGGGCGTTCGGCATGCGACACCTGAATTGTGAAGAAGTGGAACAGCAGCGATGCGGTATCATTACTACCGGAAGTGCGAAAGTCCCATCATGTTTGAATGAAGTAATTGTTCAGAAATCGTGAAGGCGGAGGGTCGGACGTAATGCCAAAGCCAATAAGGAAATCCGATTTACCGAGCAAGCCGTGTGCGGCCTGTGGGCGCCCGTTTCTGTGGCGGAAAAAGTGGGCGAAGGTGTGGGCCGAGGTGCGGTACTGCTCAGAACGGTGCCGACGAGCGAAGTGAAACGGGTAGGGAACGAGGGACCGGGGACAGGTCGCATTTTGTCTCCTGTCTGCTGTTCCCTATCTCGTGTTCCCTGCTTTGTTCCCTCGGTCCTCTGGTCCCGGAAAAGGCAAACGGGAGCCGTTTGGCTCCCGCTCGCGTGGTGATCGACTACCGTAAGCGCTTAGTGGCCGGTGCAGCCGCCGCCACCGCCACAGCCGCCCTTGTGCTTGCCGAACAGGCCGCCGCCGTTGCGCAGGCCGAGGAACCCGCCGCCGTGGCAGCTGCTGCCGTGGCAGCCCATCGCGTGCGCGTGGCCGGTGCAGCCGGCCGGCGCGTGCGCGGTGCCGGTGCAGCCGGCCGGGGC
>JALHNS010000374.1 GCA_022843445.1 Gemmata sp. | reverse complement strand
GTTGCGCACGTATGTGTGGCTCGCGGGTCGTCGCCCACAATCACCGCGGCGAGGCACGCCGGCGGCTTCCCGCGGGCGGCGCGCGCGGCCGCGCGCGCCGCGATCTCGCCGCGCACGGTGGCCGTCAGAGTCTTGCCGTCGAGCCGTTTCGCCGTCATCGCGCCTCGCTATGCGTTCAGCCGTTCGAGCACCTTCGGGAGCGTTTCGCCGCTCGGCCCGTACACCCCGACGTCCGCGTGTGCGCTCGCTTCGGTGCGCGTGAGGTTCACTTCGATCACCTTCGCGGGCACCTCTTTCGAGCGCCGCTTGCTGATCGGGATGAGTGACGCCGCCGGGTGAACGACGGCCGAAGTGCCGACAACGAGCAGCACGTCGCAGGCGTCGGCGGCTTCCATCGCGGCCATCCAAATGTCGTCGTCCAGCCCTTCGCCGAACCACACGATGTGCGGGCGCAGCAAGCCGCGGCACTGCGGGCACTCCGGCGCGTCGCCGAGCGGTTCGAGTGCGCGGTTCGCCACCGCGCCGCAGACCGTGCAGCGCGTGTGGCGCAGCGAGCCGTGAATCTCCAGCACGTTCTTGCTGCCCGCTACCGAGTGCAGGCCGTCCACGTTCTGCGTGACGAGCGTGAACTTGTCGCCGAACCGCCGTTCGAGTTCGACGAGCGCGAAGTGGCCGGGGTTGGGCTTCACGAGCGCGACGTTCGCGCGCCGCGCCCCGTAGAACTGCCAGACGAGTTTGGGGTTCCGTGCCCATCCTTCCGGCGTCGCGACTTCTTCGATTCGGTGGCCTTCCCACAGGCCGTCCGACGCGCGGAACGTGGGCACGCCGCTCTCGGCCGAAACCCCGGCCCCGGTGAGAACGCACACGCGCTCCGCGAGCCGCAGCCAGTCGGCGGCTTGTTGGAGCGCGGCTTCGTGTTCGGTATCGGACATAGTGTCGTCTCCGGCGACCGACCGGGGTACGACATGAGGATAACGGATTCGCGCGCGCCGGGCAACGAAGAGGCAACCGATGGAGTACGCGTTCCGGTCGTCCGCGGAGGTCGCACAGGGCTTCCGCCCTGTGCTACGCAAGGCGACCCTGCTTCGCAGGGTGCTCAGACAGTAGAGCAATCAACGGTTTTCCGCCCCGGAGGGGCCGGCTATCGTAGCACAGGGCGGAAGACCTGTGCTACCTTCGCGGTGCGAAAGACGCCCCTACACCTTCACCGTCTCGCCCGCGCCGTGGTTCGCGCCGCTCTTGTTCGCCGCTTCCATGAACGCGACGATCTCGATCGTTTCCTCGATCGCCAGCGGCGACTTGCCGGTCTTGAACGTCTCCACGATGCGCTTGAGCAATTCGCGGTAGATGAACTTCGTGCCCACGCTCACCGCTTTCACGCCGCTCTCCGCGAACGCGGTGAACCCGAACCCGCTGCTGGGGCTGCGCGTTCCGCGAACGGTTGCCACGCGGCCGTCCGCCCACTGGCCCGTTACCACTTCCGCGCCCTTTTCGAGCACGTTCGTGACGCGCTTGCACCCCGGACCCATCAGCGCGTACAGCATTTCGACCGCGTGAATGCCGTAGTGAAACAAACCCGCGTTGCGCTCCGGGATCGGCGACAGCGACGCCGGGCCGTAAGTCACGCACCCCGCGATTTTGCCGAGCTTCGGTGTCGCGAGGTACTCCACCACTTCCGGTGCGAAGCGAAGGGAAGAAGAGGAGAACAGCGGCAGCTTCTTCTTCGCGGACAGCTCCGCGAGCGCCTTCGCGTCGGCGACCGAGCACGCGAACGGCTTGTCGATGAAGCACGCGATCCCGGCTTCGAGGAACGGTTTCGCGCGCTCGAGGTGAACCGTGCCGTCCACGGCTTCGATCAGCATCGCGTCCACTTTGCCGATCATGTCCGCGGGCTTCTCGACTAGCGGTACGCCGTACTTCTTCATGGTCTCGGTGAACCCGGCGACGCGCTCCGGCGAGAGCTTCGACGTGCCGGGGCAGCCGATCACCACCTGCGCGCCTTCGACGAACTGCTCCTTGTCGTCGCCGATGTGGTTCAAGCGCTTCGTGAACTCGACACAGTGCGACGTGTCGAAATCGAGCATGCCGAGCCGAATCATGGGAGGCTCCTCGTAGGACAGGCTTCCAGCCTGTCCAAGCCGAGACAGGCTGGAAGCCTGTCCTACGTTGGGGTCACTCGCGGCGCAGTGCAGGGATCACGGGAACCCGCAGAATACCCGCTGTCGCGGCGAACGCCACAACGAACCCGGCTGTGAGCACCAACCCCAACAGCGCCGCGAGGCGCGCGAACGGCACGTCGGCCCCGCTCGCGACGTGCGGCGCGACCGACACCGCCGCGCACAACACCCCGCTTCCCAACCCGAGCGCGAGCAGCAGCGCGTTTTCGATCAGCACGAGGAATTGCAAGGCGCGCGTGCGGTAGCCCATTGCCCGCATGAGTGCGAGTTCGCCGAGCCGCTCCCACACGCCGCGCAGAATCACCACCGCGAGGCCGAGCACGCCGAGCAGCAGCCCGAACCCGCCGAGCAGTTGGAACGTCGAGAGGTACGCGCCGATCACGGCCTGATAGGACGCGACCTTCTCGCGCGTGGGCGTCGCGGCGAACCCGCTCGCGCGGAACCCGATTTCCAGCAACCGCGCGACATCACCTTCCGCACCGGGTTTGGTGCGCACGAGGAACGCGCGGAACCCGGCCTGCTTCGGGAACGTCTGCGTGAAGTGCGCTTCGCTACAAATCAGCTCGCTTTGGAACGGGCTATCGACCAGCGTGCCGACGATGCGGAACGTCACGTCGCGCCCGTCGTCGCCGGGCAGCGTATAGTCGTCGCCGATGCCCTTCTTGAGCATCCATTGGGCCGTGTTCTGTTCGCAGAACACCGGGATCGCGTCGCCGTCGCGCTTCGTCAGCAGCAGCCACGGGTTCGCCTTCTCTTCGGGCGTCTTCGCGGCGGTTATGTAGAACTTGAACCCGCCGCGGTCGATCAGCGCTTGCGGCACGCCGAGGACGCGCGGGCGCGACGCTTGGAACAGGTTCGCGCAACTCGCGTCGTCGCCGCCGCGCAGCCGCAGCGCGAACGCGGATTCGAGGTTCGCGTTCAGGTCCGCTTTCGCCTTCTGGAAGTCCGGCGTTTCGGGCACCTCGCCTTCGGCCGGCGGCGCGAACGCCTTCCGCAGTTGCTTCTCCAAGTCCGCGCGCCCGAGGCCGGTGTCGAACGGTTGGAACAGCGGTGAACTGCTTTCTGCGAGCAGGTTGAAACCGCCGCTGCCGCCCTTTTCGTTCAGAAACTCTTTGTCCGGTTGGCGGCGGAAGCTCTCGACCGCCACCAGCAGGAACGCCGCGCTCGCGATGAGCGCGGCCGTCAGCAAGCTGCGACCGGGGTTGCGCGCGGCGTTCCGCGTGCCGAGTTGCGCGAGCGCCGAAGCCCCGCGCCCGTTCGTGACACGGTGCCGCGTGCGGGTCATCCAAATGCGCGCGAAGCACAGCGCCGCGGTGAGCAGGAGCGCGCCGCCGCCGAAGAACGACATCGCGCGGAAGTCCGGGTTGTCGATCCCGCCGCCCGCGACGATGCTCGCCGCGCCGCCCACGAGCGCGAGAGGCGCGAACACCCGCAACCGGCGCGAACTTCCTTGCGCGCTTGCACCGGGAATCGTCGTTTCGCCGCGCAGAAGGGCAGGGGGCGGCACCTTCACCAGCCCGCGCACGCTGAACCACAGTGCGACCAACGACATGACCAGCGTGAGGCCGAACCCGAGCGCGAACGTGAGCGCGCTCGCGTGCGGCTTCAGGTACGTTCGCACTTCCGAATCCGGCCACAAGTCGAGAAGCACGCCGAGCAGCAACCGGTTGTACGCGACGCCGGCTGCCAAGCCGATGAGCGCGCCGATCACAGCGACCGCCAAGCCTTCCGCGAGCAGCATGCGCCGCACCGCCCGCACCGAATACCCGGTGGCGAGCAGAAGCCCGATTTGCTTCGCCCGGCGCTCGAGCGCGAGCCGGAACATGAGGCCCACGAGCATCAGCGCCGCGACGATGAGGAACAGGCTGAACCCGAGGAACAACCCGCCGAAGTCGGTACCGCCTTTGCTCGCGGTGAAGAGGCGCTCGCGGATCGGGTCGAACGCGAGGCCCGCGGCCTTCGGGTCGAGGTGCTTGGGCAGTTCCGCTTGCAACCGCTCGATGAGCTTGTCGAGTGCTTCGCCGTCGGCGGGCGCGACGCGCACGGATGTATCTGTGCCGTAGCGGCTCTTGAACAGCTTGCGGGCGGTCGCGGTGTTCAGGTACGCCATCGGCACGGCTTTGTGTTGCGTGAAGAACGTGCCGCGCGGGTGCGCCTTCGGCTTCTCCGGCACGCGGCGCTCGATCTCGGCTTTCGGCAGCACCGGCGGGCGGTTCCAGTTGCGCAGCTCCGCGCGCGGGTCCGTGACGCCGGGAATCTCCGGCGTGAGGTCTTTGTCGCGCGCCGCGCCTTTGAACGGCACGTACCCGCGGAGCGTGAGCAGCGCCTCGCGCTTCAGCCCTTCGCCCTCGATTTCGGGGTCGAAGTACACGAGCCGAATCTTGGTGCCGGGCGCGAGGTTGTTCAGTTCCGAATCGGGCCATTGGAGCAACTCGACTTCGTCGTCGCCGAGCGGCAGCGGCGGTGCGGGTTGCGGCCCGAGTTCGATCGGGCTGAGCGGCGACTCGGCGAGCGTGTTCAACCCCGCGACGATGGGGAACGGAATCTCCTTCGCGCCCGCGGCGAGCGTGTCCGCGACGTACACGACCGTGGGTTCCGCGCGCACGTTCAGCGCGCGGGCGGCGGCTTCGATGCCTTCGACCGTGCGCGGCGGGAACACGAGTTCGGTCGATTCGACACTGACGTAACCGCCGCGGCCTTGCTTGCGGTCGATGTCGCGGAACTTGATGCCGTAGTCTTCGACCTTCAGCTTCGCGCGAAGCGTCGCGTTCAGTTCATCGGTCGGTGTGCCGTACGAGAGTAGCGCGGTGCAGACAGGGTTCGGCCGACCGGTGGCGAGCCGAGCGAGCGAGCGCAGTGGAACGAAAACGTTCAGCGGCGCGGCCGGGTTCGGACTGAAGTTGAAGTCGCCGTCGGGCGCATCGGCGGACAGCACAGTTACCACATCGAATTCGTCTGTGACGGTCGAACTGTCGGTGTCGCGCTCCGCGAGGGACGACGAGCGCGGCAACTCGCCGAGTTTCTCCACCCCGAGCCGCACTTTGTCGCCCGCCTTTGCGCCGAGCTTCTCAGCGACGCGCGCCGAGAGAACGATCTGCTTCGATGTGCTGTTCCAATCGCCCTTCATGTTGAGACTTGGCGGGTACCGCTCGTCGATACCGAACACGGTCACGCGCCCGAGGCGCGCCGCGGTTGCCGGCGAACCGGCTGCTTGCAGCGAACCGGGCAGCAGCAGCACGGGTATCGTGTTGGGCAGCGCGTCGGCGAGTTCGGCGCGCACCGGGCGCGGGAGAAATGCCGCGGCTTCCACGCCACCGAGCTGCAGTTCGGCTCGCGCGCGCAAACTACCGCGCAGCGAATCGCCGACAAGCAGTGCGCCGGTGAGCACCGCGGACCCGACCGCGACGCCGAGCAGCACCGCGACGTTGCCGCGCGCGTGGTACGCCGCGCTCCGGGCCACCAGCTTCGTGAACGTGAGCATCGTGTAGTTCGGAGTGGGTGCGGGACGAGCCGAAAGCGAGCGCGAGCGCGCCCGCTCACGCCGCGTGCAGCGTGCCGTCGTTCATTTCGAGCCGCCGCGGGAACATCTTCGCCAAGTCCGCGCTGTGCGTGACGACCACCAGCACGTTGCGCTCTTGCTCGTGCAGTTTCAGGAGCAACTCGCCCACCGACTGCGCGTTCGTGCGGTCGAGGTTGCCGGTCGGTTCGTCCGCGAGCAAGAGCGCCGGCTTCAGCACGAGCGCGCGCGCGACCGCGACGCGCTGCCGCTCGCCGCCCGAAAGCTCCGCCGGCCGGTGGTCGAGTCGCGCGCCGAGGCCGACGCGCGCGAGCAGGTCGCGCGCGTACGCTTCGGTGTCCGCGGGCTTGGTGGTGGCGCTCACGAGTGTGGGAATCAGCACGTTTTCCAGCACCGAACACTGCGGCAGCAGGTGGTGATCTTGGAACACGAAGCCGACCTTCGCGTTGCGGAACGCCGCGAGGTCGCGCTCGCCGAGTGCGAACGGGTCGGTGCCGTCGAGCTTCACGGTACCGCTGGTGGGCCGGTCGAGGGTGCCGAGGACGTGCAGCAGCGTGCTCTTGCCGCTGCCGCTCGGCCCGGTGATCGCCGCGGCGGTGCCGGCGTCGAGCGCGAGTGAGACGTTCCGCAGCACCGCGAGCGGGCCGGAGCGCGTGGGGTACTCTTTGCTCACCGAATCGAGGACGAGTGACATCGCGGGTGCGTGCTCCGTGGGGCGTGCGGATATGGTACGACCCGCGCGCCGCCGCGGGCCTCACTTCGCGCGGGCGCGGTGGGTCGCGGCGCGGTTCGCGTCGCCCAGTTCGTCGTACAGGTCGGCGAGCGCGGCGTGCGCGAGTTTGTCGGTCGGCGCGACTTCGAGCGCGCCGCGCAGCCAGCGGAGTGCCTCTTGGGTCTGCCCGTTGCGGCGGCACACGGCGGCGGCCTCGCGCCGCGGGGCCGGGTCGCCGGGGCGCGCCACGACCGCGCTCAGCAGTTCGTCCAGCCGCTTCATGTCGCCCTCGATGCGCTTGAACGCGGCGAAGTGCTCGCGGGCCTCGTCGGGGCGGTTCAGCCGCTCCAAGCACAGGCCGAGGTTGTACCGCACGTCGTGGTCGTGCGGGGCCAGCGCCAGCGCGCGGCGGAGCAGCGGTTCGGCGTCCGCGGCCCGGTCCTCTTTCAGAGCGAACCGGGCGCGCTCGAGCAGCCCCTCGCTGAAGTCCGGGAACTTGGCGGTCAGCTCGCTCAGCAGCGCGCGGGCCTCGTCCGGCCGGCCGCCCCGGTCGCGGCGGCGCGCGAGGCCGAGCGCCGGGAGCGGGTCGTCTGGCAGCGCGGCGCGGAGCGCCTCGTACTCGGCGGCGGCGTCCGCGAACTTCTGCGCGCGGAACAGCAGTCCCGCGAGTAGCACCC
>JALHNS010000373.1 GCA_022843445.1 Gemmata sp. | reverse complement strand
GGTTCCGCCGGGCCAGCCGCCACCCGGCCTCCAGCGCGCCGACCGGGCGCGCCGCTATGGGCCGCCCGCCGAGGAACCGGTCGAGGTCGTCGGCCAACTCGGTGGCGCTCGCGTACCGGCGGGCCGGGTTCTTTTCGAGACACTTGTGGCAAATCGTTTGGAGGTCCCGCGGGACCGCCGGTTGCAAGTGGCGCACCGCGACCGGGTCGCGCGTGAGCACTTGGTTCAGCACCGCGATCTGGTCGGTGCCGTTGAACGGGGGCCGCCCGGTGAGCGCCTCGTACAGGACCGCCCCGATGCCGTACACGTCGGCCGCGGGACCGACGGCCGACGCCCGAGCCTGCTCCGGGGCCATGTACTGTGGGGTGCCCATCACCGTTCCCGACACCGTGACCCCGGCCCCGACCAGTACCCGGGCCAGTCCGAAGTCGGTGAGTTTGGGGACCGGCGGGCCGCCCTCGACACGTGCCAACAGCACGTTGGCCGGTTTGATATCGCGGTGCACGATCCCGGCGGCGTGGACCGCCGCGGCCCCGCGGGCCAGCCCCCGCGCGACGGCGGCGGCGTCGCGCGGGGGGAGCGGTTGACCGTTGGCGAACGCCCGGAGCGACCCGCCGGGCACGTACTCCATCGCCAGCCACGGCACCCCGTCCTGCTCGCCCACCTCGAACACCGACACCACGTTCGGGTGCGACACCGCGGCCAGCGATTCGGCCTCGCGCCGGAAGCGGGCAACGTCTTCCGGTTGGGCCGACGCCCCGGCCCGGATCAGTTTCACCGCGGCGTCCCGCCGCAGGCGCGTGTGCGTGCCGAGGTACACGACGCCCATCCCGCCGTGGCCCAGTTCTTTGCCCACGCGGTACGGGCCGATTCGGTCCGGCGCGCGCGGCGGCACGACCGCCGCGCACACCGGGAACGGCAGCGTGTCGCGCGCCATCAGTACCGCGGAGGGTAAACCGTCGGCGCTCAGCGTTTCGAGAGCCCGCTGGCACTCCGTGCAACCGTCGATGTGGGCCAGAAACTGCGGTTCCACGTCCGCGCCGAGCCGGTCGTCAAGGAACGCGCGGAGGGCGACTGGGGTGGGGCAGGCGTCGGTCGTCACGGTTCTTCCTCCGCTGCGGCTTCCAAGCGCTGGATCTCTTCCCGCAGCATCTTCTGCACCTTGCTGCGGGCCTTGTAAACGGTGCCCACCTGCATCCCCAGTCGGGTCGCCGTGTCGGCCCCGCTGACGCCGTCCACCGCGGTGAGCCGGAAGGCGTCCCACGTGTGCGCGTCCACCCGCGCCCGGACCCGCGCCTCGGCGGCGACGAGCAGTTCGTGGTCGAACGCCGCTTCCACGCGCGCCGCGAGGTCGTCGCGGGCCGGCTCCGAGTGCAGCGCGGTCAGAACCGCCGTGTCGCCGGTGCCCACCGCCCCGCGCCCGCGGTCGGTCAGGAAGTCCTTCCACGCGTTGTGCGCGACGGTGCGCAGGAATCCGCGGAACCGGCGGTCCGGGTCGTACCGGAACTGGCGCAGGTGCGCGGCCAACCGCAGCAGCACGGTTTGGGTCACGTCGTCGGCGTCGGCCGGTTGCAGGCCCCAGTGCCGGCACCAGCCGTTCACGAGCGGGCCGTACCGCGACACGAACAGGGCCCACGCGGTTTGGTCCGGCGGCCCGGCCCGCAACTGCTCGAGCAGGCTGGCCCGCGTCTCCGGCTCGGACGACGAACTCGCCACTACTACGCCCTCCGGCGGGAAACCTGACAGCGCCTATTGTGCCGGGGGGAACATTCGAGCGGAACGCCCGGCGCGCTTTTTTCGCGCCGCCGTGTCAGGTTCCACGACGGTCGAGCGTAGATCGTGCGGACGCGGTCGAGGCTCCCTGCGACACGGCCGCGTCTCGAACCCCGAATCGCTCCCGCCCACGCACTGCGGGCCGGGCGCGCCGCCTCCCCACTGTGCCGCTCGTGCGTTCGTGGACCGGCCGCACGGGACGCGCCCGGCGGGGGCGAGGAGAACTGTGATTGGGGTACCGCGCGGGTCCGAACTCCGACACGCTTTCACGGTGGCACATGTACTCCGTCTACGTTTTGGCCGCCGCGCTGCTGTTCACCGCGGGCGGGGTTGCGATGAAGGCGTCCGCGGGGATGACCCGGCTCGCTCCGACGGTGCTGTTCCTCGCACTCTTCGCGGCCGGAGCCGCCTTCCAAGCGCTCGCGCTGCGGAACGCCGAACTCGGAATCGCGTACGTCGCGGTGCTCGGTCTGGAAACGGTCCTCGCCGCGGCCCTCGGCGTGTTGATCTTTTCCGAACGGGTTTCGGCCCCGAAGTGCCTCGGGGTGTTCGCCGTGACGGTCGGGATCGTCCTCTTGCACCTCGGCGAGAGTGCCCCACCGCCCGCGCCGGCGGTCGCCGCCCGGTCCGCCGGCGCGGAAGCCGACTGAGCACATCGTTCGCCCGCGCCTCGGACCCAACTTCTACTGGTCGCTAACCAATCCTCTCTGGAGACCGGCCGTGATTCGGACCCTGCCGCAGCACAGCTCGCAGTATTACATCGACAACCAGAAGGCGTTCGAGTCGAACGCGCGCACCTACCCGCGCCGGTTCCCGATCGCCATCCGGCGGGCCAAGGGCCTGTACGTCACCGACGCGGCGGGGAAGGTGTACATGGACTGCCTGTGCGGCGCGGGCACCTTGGCCCTCGGGCACAACCACCCGGTCGTGATCGACGCGATCCGGGCGCACTTGGACGAGGGCTACCCGCTTCACACACTCGACCTCACGACCCCTGTCAAGGACGCGTTCGTCGAGGAACTGTTCGTGAGCCTGCCGCCGGCGTTCGCATCACGGGCCAAGATTCAGTTCTGCGGGCCGACCGGCGCGGACGGGGTCGAGGCGGCTCTCAAACTGGTGAAGACCGCGACCGGCCGGCGCTCGATCCTCGCGTTCCAAGGCGGCTACCACGGGCAGACGCACGGCACCCTCGCGCTGATGGGCAACCTCGGCCCGAAGTCGCCGGTGACCGGGCTGATGCCCGACGTTCACTTCCTGCCGTACCCCTACGAGTACCGCTGCCCGCCCGGCTCCGGCGCGTACAGCGGCCGGTACGGGGCCGAGCACATCGAGCACCTGCTCGACGACCCCGAGAGCGGGATCCCGCACCCGGCCGCGATGATTCTCGAAGTCGTTCAGGGCGAAGGCGGGTGCGTCCCGGCCCCGGACGAGTGGCTGCGCGAGATCCGCCGCATCACCCGCGAGCGGAGCGTCCCCCTCATTCTCGACGAGGTTCAGACCGGTTGGGGGCGCACCGGGAAGCTGTACGCCTTCGAGCACGCCGGCATCGTACCCGACGTGCTGGTGCTCTCGAAGGCCATCGGGGGGAGCCTCCCGCTCTCGGTCGTGGTCTACGACAAGGGGCTCGACCTGTGGCAGCCCGGGGCGCACGCCGGGACGTTCCGCGGCAACCAGTTGGCGATGTCGGCGGGGCTGGCGACGCTCCGCTACTTAATCGACCACGACGTCCCCGCGCACGCGGAGCGCGCGGGCGGTCTGCTCCGGGAGCGTCTGGAAGAACTTCAAGAGGTCCACCCGTTCCTCGGCGACGTCCGCGGGCGGGGCCTGATGCTCGGAGTTGAGGTGGTCGATCCGGCGCGCGCCGACCGCTGGGGCCGACCGCCGCAAGACGGTGCCCGCGCGAGAGAGATTCAGCAGGAGTGCTTCAAGCGCGGGCTGATCCTCGAAACCGGCGGCCGGCACGGGAGCGTACTGCGGTTCCTACCGCCGCTGATCGTGACCGCGGCCGAAGTCGACGCGATCGCCGCCGTGGTTGGGCGGGCGTGCGCCGCGGTCGCGGCCGAAGTGGGGGAGGTGGCCTGTGTTTGAGAGCCAGTTCCTCGCGCCCGCGGGTGCCGGGCAGCGCGCGTACTTGGACGCGATCGCCCGCGCGGCCGAAACGGTGGCGGGCGCGCTGCCGCACCAGCCGTACACCGGGCGCTCCCCCGCGGACCTCGCTCGGCTCTTCGGCGAGTGCCCCTGCGCCGACGACGGCGTCGGGGTCGCGGCCGCGCTCGACGAGACGCGCGCGCTGATCGCGAACTCGGTCGCGGTGTCGCACCCGTTCACCGCGGCGCACTTGCACTGCCCGCCGCTGATCCCGGCGCTCGCGGCCGAGGTCGTGCTGACCGCACTCAACCAGTCGATGGACTCGTTCGACCAAGCCCCCGCGGCGACCGTGCTCGAGCAGCGGGTGCTGCGGTGGTTGTGCCGCGAGGCCGGGCTGCCGCCGACCGCGGACGGAACCATGACCCCGGGCGGGACGGTCTCGAACTACACCGGGCTGCTGCTCGCCCGCGAGGCGTGGTGCCTGACACACCTCGGGTGGCGGACGTGGGAGCGCGGGCTGCCGCCGGAGGCGAGCCGGTTCCGCATTCTGTGTTCCGAGGTGGGGCACTTCAGCGTCGCGAAGTCCGCGGCGCAGCTCGGGCTGGGCACCGGCGCGGTCGTTCCGGTGGACGCGGACCGCGACTACCGGATGTGCCCGCGCGCCCTCGGCGCGCGGCTCGCCGGTTTGAAATCGGAAGGGCTGCTGCCAGTCGCGGTGGTCGCGACCGCGGGCACGACCGACTTCGGCTCGATCGACCCGCTCCCGGCGGTGGCCGCGGCGGCCCGCGCGGCCGGCGCGTGGCTCCACGTCGACGCAGCGTACGGGGGCGCGCTGCTGCTCTCCGCCCGGCACCGCGACCGGCTCCGCGGACTGGAACTGGCCGACTCGGTCACGCTCGACTTCCACAAACTGTTCTGGCAGCCCATCAGTTCCAGCGCGCTCCTCGTGCGCGACGCCGCACGCTTCGACCTCATCAAGATGAACGCCGACTACCTCAACCCGGAGGAGCACGAGGCGCTGGGGATTCCGGACTTGGTCACCCGTTCGGTCCTCACGACGCGCCGGTTCGACGCGCTGAAGTTGTGGGTGTCGGTGCGCGCGCTCGGGCGGCGCGCGTTCGGAGCCATGGTGGACCGGACGCTCGAACTGGCCCAACTGGCGCGCGCCGCGGTCGCGCGGCACCCCCGTCTCGAACCGCTGCACGACCCGGCCCTCGGGTGCGTGGTGTTTCGGTACCGGCCGCGCGACCCGCAGAGCGACCCCGACACGCTGACGGCCGCGCTCCGGCGCAGGCTCTTCGACACCGGGCGCGCGGTGATCGGTTCCACCCGGGTCGGAGGCCGAGTGTGCCTGAAATTCACCTTCCTCAACCCGTGCACAACCCGAGCCGAGGTCGAGGAACTGGTCGAACTGGTCGGCGCACGGGCCAAAGAACTGGAACCCCACCCCCCGCGCCAACCGCCCTCCAACCAGCGACTCGCACCAGTTTCGCTGTGAGACGCGTCAGGTGAGCGGGGTGACAGTCTTGATTGCTGAATTGAGCTGATGGCACTTGTTCTTGTGGCGCCTGCCTCTGGTGCCAACTGACGAGTCGCCCCGCTCGCGCGTGGGAAGGGCGGTAGATTTCCGACCGCCCTCCAACCACTCACGAACACGAGACGAGCGCCGTCGGGCGCGTCCGCGCGGCGTCATCCACCGCTGTTGAGCGTCTGGACGCGGATGCAACCCGGTGCCGCGGGCGCGACGGCGTCGAAGTTCTCCGCGGTGATGATGCGGCCGTCCACCACCACGTCGTCGGCCACCGGGGCCGGCGCGCCGAGGCTCCAGCTCACGATCTCGATCGTCTCGCGGTGGCCGTCGCCGGATTCGCCCTTGATGCCTTCCAGTTTGAGTAAGAAGTCCGAGGCCGTTTGCGGCGGCGGTGGCGTTGGGCTCAGCGCGCCGCCGGACTCGCGGGCGTCGAAGTCCCGTTGATCCGCGATCACCAAGCGCGCCGCGGACGACTCGCCCTTGATGCCGTCGAGCGTCAGCAGGTAGTCCGACGCCGGGGGCGGCGCGCTCCGGTCGAACTCGATCTTCGCGAAGTTCAGCGCGAACTGGTCGGTCGGGATGCCGGCCGCGGCGGGTTCGCTGGCCGCGTACTGATACATCGACGAACCCCACCCGCCCACGAACCCCACGGCCGCGGGCACTTCGCGGGCTTCCAGCGGCTCCAATTGCAGAAGAGGCACTTTCGTTCTCCGATAGCTCGCGGTCGAAGTGACCGCGGTACCGGAGGCTCGCCAACGAGCCGCACCGTGTGACACGAACGAGCAACTTTTTTCGCGCTCACTGCGGCACCTCGCGCAACACGCGGAACCCGGCGGCGAGTGAGTCGTGGTGTTCCCACGTGCGGCGCGCGGCGCGGAAATCGTCGGGCCACGCGTCTGCGGACGCCTCGTTGAACCGGCCGCCGCGCACCGGGTAGATCGCCGCGCTGCGGTTCGCCGACCGGTGCGGGTCGTCGGTCCACAAGTCTTCGAGCGCGCACCGCTCCGTCGCGTTGCCGTGCATATCGAAGAGGCCGAACGGGTTCGCCGCGCGCGTTCCTACGGCGGCCGGCACTTCGGTGCCGTACACCGCGAACCGCTTCAGTTGTTCCGGGTCGTCGCCGTGTGCCCACAGCCCATAGCGCCCGGCGCGGCAAGCGAACTCCCACTCCGATTCGGTCGGCAGTCGGCACGTTCCGCGGGTCGCCGCGCTCAGCCACTTGCACAGCGCCACCGCGTCGTCGCGCGCCGTGTTCACGACCGGGTGATTCGGCGCGGGCTTGTAATCGCCGGCCGACTTCCAGTTGAACCCGCGCGCCTCTTCCCAACCGGCCCCGGGGCCGCGGAACCCGACGCCGGAGCCGCGATAGCCCCACCCCGCCGCGCCGCGCTCCGCGCGCGTCTCGTAGCGCGCGTGCGCCACGAACGCCGCGAACTGCGCGAACGTGACTTCGGTTGTGCCGAGGTAGAACGCCCGCCGGATCGTGACTCGGCGCTCGGTTTCGGCGCGGTACCGGTCGCGCGCCCAGTCGCCGAGGTTCGGTTGCGCCAGAAGGCGCGCGACGACATCGGCCGGGCTTCCCATGCGGAACGTGCCCGGTGGGATTAGCACGAACCGGAACGCGACGCCGTTCGCGGTGTCGGTGCGTTCGACCGGAACGCCGAGGAATTCGGCCCATTCGCGCTGGTACGCGCGCGGGTCGCTGTACGGCATCTCCCGAATCGGCGGCG
>JALHNS010000372.1 GCA_022843445.1 Gemmata sp. | reverse complement strand
CTGTGCCATACGACGCGAGGAAGGCTGTTCCAGCACCGCTTTCGGCGAGAAGTCGCCATCTAGCGGCGCGGTCTGGGACAACCCCGCGGATCGCGGTTCCGCGCCGCTAGATGGCGACTTCTCGCCGGCGGTGCCGTGAGCCTTCCACGCCACAGGTTCGGTAGTAACAGCCGACGGGAACGCGACGGGCCGCGGGGAACAACCCCCGCGGCCCGGTTCGCTTCTGTGCTGCTGCTGCGCGTTAGCCGATGGCGGTTTCGGCTTCGTTCGCCGGCTTCACGTTGATGCGCTTGCCGCCTTGGTCGAAGTACACCGTGCCCACCACGAGCGAGTGGATGTTGCAGTTCTTCGACATGCGCACGAACCGGCCGGGGGCGTACCGCGTGCCGCACTGCGTCACGAGGATGCTGCCCACTTGCACCGCTTGCCCGCCGTACGCTTTCAGCCCGCGGCGCTTCGGCAGCGAGTCGCGCCCGTTGCGAACCGACCCCTGACCCTTCTTGTGTGCCATGACGGAGTGCCCCGTATTGGTGTTCGGAATGTAGGATGGTGTATCTTAGCGGCCACGCGGAAACGGGCAAGGCGCGCCTGAGAGTGGTGCGACGCTCCGCGTCGCATTTTTCCAGAACGACGCGGAGCGTCGTGCCACAATAAGAAACGACGCGGAGCGTCGTGCCACGATGAGCTACCGTGCGAGGCCCGCAGCACGGGCACCGTAGGCCGTGCGCAGGTTCTCTTCTGATAGGGCTTCGTCCACCGGGCCGCTGGCGATGAGTCGCACGTTCAACAGCGCCGCGCGGTCGAAGTATTCGCGCGCGGTGTGCAGGTCGTGGTGAACCACCACCACCGCGCGCCCGCGGGCGCGTAGGTCGCGCAGCACGTCCACGATGGCGCGCTCCGTCACGGCGTCCACACCCTGAAACGGTTCGTCCATCAGGTACACCGGGGCGTCTTGCACGAGCGCGCGAGCGAGGAACACGCGCTGCTGCTGCCCGCCCGAAAGTTGCCCGATCTGGCGCTCCGCGAACGCACTCATCCCCACGCGCTCCAGCGCCGCCGCGGTCGCGTTGCGTTCGGCTTTTCCCGGTCGGCAGAACCAACCGAGCGCGCCGTAGGTGCCCATGAGCGCCACGTCGAACGCGGTCGCGGGGAAGTCCCAATCCACGCTCCCGCGCTGCGGCACATACGCCACGCTTCGCGCGCGCGGGGAATACGGCACGCCGTTTACCAGCACGCGCCCCGAGACGGGCCGCACGAGGCCGAGTGCCGCTTTGATGAGTGTGGTTTTGCCGGCCCCGTTCGGGCCGACGATCGCCATGAGCACGCCCGGCGGCACCGCGAGATCGACGTCCCACAGCACCGGCTTGTCGCGGTACGCGACCGTGAGGTCGTGAACTTCGAGAGCGAAGTGGGGAGTGGGGAGTGGGGAGAGGGCAGTTGCTGTCGCGGGGTCCATTTGTCGCGCTCCGCGTTTCCGCTTCTGCCCTCTGTCTTCCGCTCTTCTCGGCCCGCTGGCCACTTCCCACTGACCACTATCCACTATTCCCGCAGCGCCGAAACGATCACCTTCACGTTGTGGCGCACCATGCCCGCGTAGGTACCGGTCGGCGTGCCGGGCGCGCCGAGGGCGTCCGAGTACAGTGCGTCGTCGCCGCCGATCAGTTTCACGTCGTGCTTGTAGTCGCGGCGGCACGTTTCCAACACCGCCTTCAGCCCTTCGTCCGGCACCGACGTTTCGGTGAACACCGCCGGCACGCGGGCCGAACCGAGGTACCGCGCGAGTTCGTCGCGGTCGCGGCTCCCGGTCTCGCTCGCGGTGCTCACGCCCTGCAACCCCTTCACCTCGAAGCCGTAGGCGCGGCCGAAGTAGCCGAAGGCGTCGTGCGACGTGACGAGTTTCCGCTTCGCCGTGGGCACCTTCTCCACTTCGGCCCGCACTTCGGCGTCGAGCGCGTCGAGTTCCTTGAGGTACGCGGCGGCGTTGGCTTCGTAGGTGGCCTTGCCCGCGGGGTCGAGGGCCGCGAGCGCGTCGCGCACCGGCGGCACGCACCCGGCCCACAGCTTCACATCGAACCAGACGTGCGGGTCGTGTTCGCCGCCGTCCGCGTCCGCGGCGCGCAGTTTCGCGTGATCGAGCGCTTCCGCGACACCGACGGCGCGCATTCGGCCACCGCTCTTGGCGAACAGGTCGGCCATTTTGCCTTCGAGGTGCAGGCCGTTGAAGAACACGAGGTGCGCGCCGCGGAGGCGCTGGAGGTCGGTCGCGGCGGGCTGGTAGCGGTGCGGGTCCACGCCCGGCCCCATGAGCGCTTCCACCGTCACGCGCTCGCCGCCGACGCGCGCGACGAGGTCCGCGACCATCGTCGTGGTGGCGAGCACGCGCACCGGCGGTTCGGTGAACGGCGGCGGCCCGCTGCCGCACCCCGGGACCGCGACCAGTGCCACCAGCGAGCATAGCGCGCCGAGTAGGCGGCTTCTGTAGCCGAAGCTAATCATGGAATTAGTTTAGACGAAATCCGGGTGCGTTGCAAAGGAATTGTCTTGGGTTTCTGCGTTCACAGGGTGGCGCCGCGCTGACCCTGTGCTGTGGGATGTAACCCCTTCGGGGTACAGAGGCCGCGTTGGTTCTTACCCCGAAGGGGTTGTATCCCACAGCACAGGGTCGCGCAGCGCACCTGTGGGCGATCCCCAGTGCCCCTTCTCTGCGCGAATGATGTGGCGATTCCGGGCACCTGCGGATACACTTTCTGAGTGCGGGTCGCTCTCTCACGCTGAACCCGCGGCTTCCTCTCCCGGAAGCGCGCCTCGATGCCAAAAAGTGAGCAGTTCGAGCCGCCGTTGCCCGAAATCGTGGGCAGCGCGCCGGCCATGCAAGAGGTTTACCGCCTCGTGCGCCTCGCCGCGCCGCCGTCGGCGACGGTCCTTCTCATCGGTGAAACCGGCACCGGTAAAGAAGTCATCGCGAAAGCGGTTCACAAACTCAGCCGCCGCGCCGACGGGCCGTTCGTCCGCGTCAACTGCGGCGCGCTCCACGAGAACCTGCTCGAAAGCGAACTGTTCGGGCACGTCAAAGGCTCGTTCACCGGGGCCGTTGAGAACAAGATCGGGCGGTTCGAGGCCGCGCACGGCGGCACCATTTTCCTCGACGAGATCAACAGCACCACGCCCAAACTGCAAGTGAAGTTGCTGCGCGTGCTGCAAGAGAAAGAGTTCGAGCGCGTCGGCGAGAGCCGGACGATTCGTGTGGACGTGCGGGTGATCGCCGCCACCAACGCCTCGCTCGAACAGGCCGTCGAAGAGGGCGCGTTCCGCGAAGACCTGTACTACCGGCTGAACGTGATCCCGATTTCGCTCCCGCCGCTGCGCGAGCGCCGCGACGACATCCCGCTGCTCGCGCAGTTCTTCGTGAAGCGGTACGCCGAAACGCACAAGTGCCCGGTGCCGGACCTCACGCCGGGCCTGCTGGACGCGCTCAAGGCGCACGACTGGCCCGGCAACGTGCGCGAACTGGAAAACACGCTCGAACGGCTCATCGTGTTCGCCGACGGCGGGCCGATCAAGCCGGACCTGCTGAAGTTCGGGCGCGCCCGGCCGCTGATGCGGTCGCCCCGCGGCGGCACGCCCACGGATGTGCCGTCGCTGATTCGCGCGCTGGTGCGCGCGGGCATGCACGCCCCGCGGCCCGCCGGCCTGAAGCTCCACAAGTTCCTCGTGGACGGCGTCGAGCGCGAGCTGATCGAAGAGGCCCTGCGCGAGGCGGGCGACAACCGCGTGCGGGCCGCGGAGCGGCTCGGCATGAACCGCAACACGCTGCACAAGAAGCGCGAGGAGTACCGGCGCGCCGACGCGGGCGAAGTGGCGAGCGACGAACCGGACGCGGAGAGCGCCGGCGCGGACGCGCCGGAGTGAACCCGCGCCGCGGTCGCGCGTTTCGGTAAAATGGCGCACTCCCGCGAACCACCCCGACACGAGGGCCGCCGGTGCCGCCGACCGACAAGTTCACCGAGTACCTGAACCAGTTCGCCGCCGACCGCACGGCGATGCTCGACCAACTGCGCCAAGTGGTCGTGGGGCAGAGCGAAGTCATCGAGCAGGTGCTCGCGGCCATCTTCACCCGCGGGCACTGCCTGCTGGTCGGCGTGCCGGGCCTCGCGAAAACGCTCCTCGTCAGCTCCATCGCGCAAATCCTCAGCGTCGCGTTCAAGCGCGTGCAGTTCACGCCGGACCTGATGCCCTCCGACATCACCGGCACCACGGTGCTCGACGAGACCGCGGACGGCAAGCGCGAGTTCCGCTTCGTGCGCGGCCCCATCTTCGCGAACATCGTGCTCGCGGACGAAATCAACCGCACGCCGCCGAAAACGCAAGCGGCGCTGCTCGAAGCGATGCAGGAGCGCCAAGTGACCGCCGGGCAGGAGACGATGAAGCTGCCGGAGCCGTTCTTCGTGATCGCCACGCAGAACCCCATCGAACAGGAAGGCACGTACCCGCTGCCCGAAGCGCAGTTGGACCGCTTCATGTTCAACGTGAAGGTAGAGTACCCGACCGCGGAAGACGAGTTGCAGATCGTGACCATGAGCACGCGCCCGGAGAAGCCGGAACTGAGCAAGGTGCTGACCGCGGAGCGCATCGTCGCGTGGCAGAAGCTGGTGAAGAAGGTGGAGGTGCCCACGTTCGCCACCGAGTTCATCGTGAAACTGGTGCGGGCGACGCGGCCCAAAGACCCGGCCGCGCCGGACGTAATCAAGCGGCTCGTGGACTGGGGCGCGGGCCCGCGGGCCGGCATCTTCTTGGCGCAGGCGGCGCAGGCGTTCGCCGCGATGGACGGCCGCCCGAGCGTGGCGCTGGACGACATCAAGAAGGCCGCGATCCCGGTGCTGCGGCACCGCGTGAGCGCGAACTTCCAAGCGCAGGCCGAGGGGCGCACGAGCGACGACATCGTCATCGAACTGCTGAAGGCGATCAGCGACCCGGGGCCGAAGAAGTACGCCGAGAAGAAGAAATAACGGGGGTTCCCGCGTGACGTACATTCTGGTTCGCAAACTGCTCCGCGACGTGCGCACGCCGCTCCTCGTGGTGTGCCTCATCCTGTTCCTGTTCGCGTCGTTCTGGGTGGTCATCACGCAGCGCGTGACCACCGAAGTCGCGCCCATGTTCAAGAGCCTGTCGCTGTTCGCCACCGGCGACGCGAAGGCGTTCGAGAAGGTGCTGCTCCGCGGGCCCACCAAAGTGTCGCAGGCCGCCCTCGGGTGGGGCGAACTGAACTTCGACCGCCCCAACGACTTCCTCAGCATCGGGCTGCTGCACCCCGCGGTGCTGGTGCTGTCGCTGGTGTGGGGTGTGGGGCGGGCCGCGGGCGCGGTCGCGGGCGAACTGGATCGCGGTACAATGGAGTTGCTTCTCTCTCAGCCGGTCCCGCGGCACCGGCTCATCACGGCGCACTTCCTCGTGGATTGCGTCGCGCTGCCGGCGCTGTGTCTGGCGTTCTTCGCGGGCACGCAGTTCGGCCTCGCGGTCGTCGGGCCGTTCGAGCCGAACTTCGCGGCGCTCGAAGACCTCATCAAGTCGGGCGCGGCGAACGACAAATCCGGGGCGAGCGCGTTCCTCGCGGGGGCGGTGGCGAAGGCGAAAACCGACGCCCAACCGATGGAAGTGAACGGCACGCTCGAACTCGCGGGCCTCGTGAACACGCTCGCCCTCATGTTCGCGATGAGCGGCACGACGATGGCGCTGTCGGCGCTGGGCCGCAGCCGGTGGCGGGTGATCGCGCTGGCGGTGCTAATCGCGTTCGTGATGTTCGTGGCGAACACGATCGGGCAGTTGTGGGAACCGGCGGGGTGGGTGCGCCCGTTCACGTTCTTCTTCTACTACCAGCCGCAGAAGGCGATGCTCGAAGGGCAGTGGGGCGCGGACGTGGGCACCGCGTGGGGCGGCGCGCCGCTGCTCGTGAACGCGGCGCTGGTGCTGTTCGCGGTGGGCGCGGCGGGCTACGCGGTCGCGCTGCGCGCGTTCGTGAAGCGCGACCTGCCGGCCCCGCTGTGAGTGCTCAGAACCGCGCCCACAGGCGCGCGAACTCCGCCGCGAACGCCATCACCAGCACCGGGTCGGCGGAATCCACCACGTTCTCGAAGTTCAGCTCGCCCGCGCCGCGGGTCCAGTTGTAGCTGCCGTTCAGCACGCGCGCGCCGTCGAGCACCGCGAACTTGTGGTGCATGTGGCCGTTCGCGCCCGGCTCCGCGGCCTCGGTCATGTCGTCCACTTTCACCGCGATCCCGGCGGCGCGGATGCGGGCCACGTCCGAACCCGCGTCGTGCTGCTTTTCGTTATCGGTGATGAGGCGCACCCGCACTCCGCGCGCGTGCGCGTCCAGAACCGCTTTCGTGATGCGGTCGTCGGTGACGGTGAACACGCACACGTCCGCGGTGCGGCGGCACGCGGCGAACCGCGACACGATGCGCTGCCGGCACGCGTCGCCGGGCGCGAACAGCACTTCGTCGGCCGGGGCGCTCGCCGGTGACGGCGCGAGCGGGGCGAGCACTTTCATCACCGCTTCGAGCCAGTCGATCACGTCCGAAGACGGCGGCGCGGAGCGGGCGATCTCGAACGCGGCGTGCCGCGCCAGCCCGCGGTGCTGGTCGGTGCGCACGTGCTGCGAGAGCCAATCGGCGAGCGCGGCGCGCTCGGTGCCGGACAGCTTCCGGTCGGCGAACGCGCGCGCGAGGAACCGGTTCAGCTCGTCGGTGTTCATCGAAACTCCGAACGTTCCACGTTCCAGAAGCTCCAAGCACCAAAGGCGAATCGCTTCTTCACCTTGGAACGTCTGGAACTTGGAACGTGGAACTCCTGTTAGCGCCGCAGGCGCGCGCGGATCCACGCCACTTGGCGCAGCCGCACGTCGTCCGGGCCGTCCGGGTCGAACTCGAACGGGCCGTGCGCCTTGGCGAAGATGCACAGCAGGTCGAACGCGCGGCGGCGCAGCAGCGGCTCGCGGCGCTCCAGCGCGTCCACCAGCGCCGGTACCGCCGCGAGCGGCATTTGCGCCAGTTCCAGCACCGCGGCCTTCGCGGTGGCTTCGTTCAGCAGCGCTTCGACGGCGCGGCGCGCGCGCTCCTGCTCGAGCGCCGCGGCCACCTTCGCGCCCAGCGGCGCGACC
>JALHNS010000371.1 GCA_022843445.1 Gemmata sp. | reverse complement strand
CGTGGGAGGCGGACCGCGCCGAGTTCGAGGCATTCCGGGCGCGCGTCGGCGCGGACATCGACGCGCTCCGCGCCCAAGCCCCGGAACTGGACGAGCAAGCGAAGTTGGCGCTCGAGCGCCTCGGCGCGGCCCGCGACATGCTCCGCGGGCACCTGAACGAGTTGCACGAGTTCGCCCGCACCGGGCGCGCGGACCTCGAAGCGGCCCGCGCGCAGATCCAACAGGAAGCCGAACGGCTCCGCGAGCGGCACGCCGAACTGGACCGCGCCCGCGACGAGCACCGCGCGTCGGTCGCGGCGTTCCGGCAGCAGATCATCGAATGGCAGGGCACCGTCGCGGACATCCGGCGGCAGCTCGCTTCCAGCGAAACGCGCATCGACGCGAAGCAAACCGCCGCCGCCGAGGCCGCGACCGCCGCCGCCGACGCGACCCGCCGGCTGGTGGAAGAGAGCGACAAACTGCGCCGCGAGCGGGAGGAGCTGACCGCGCGGCGCACCGAGGTGGAGCGGCACCTCTCGGACATGCGCGAGTGGTACCGCAAGAAGCTCCGCGAACTCGCGCGCACGAACGCGAAGGGCGACGAACCCGAACCCGCGGTGCCGCGCCTGCACGCACCGTCCGCCCCGGACGACCTCGACCCCGGCGACCGGCAACTCGGCGAACTGCTCCGCACGCGCGAACTCGTGGACCCCGAAGCGCTCACGGCGCTGTGGGCCGAAGCCGTGCGGCAGCGGCGGTCGCTCCGCCAAATGCTGCTCGCCAGCGGCGCGGTCACACTGTACCAGCTCGCGCTCATCGAAGGCGGGAACCTCGACGCGCTGGTGCTCGGCCGGTTCCGCGTCATCGACCGGCTGCGCGTGTCGCCGAAAGAAACGCTGTACCGCGTGTTCGACCCGAAGCGCGCCGGCGAAAAGGCATCCACTTTCTTGCTGCGGCACCTCGCGGAAGCCGAAGCGCAAGACGCGGTGCGGCCCGACGAGTTCCGACAGCGGTTCGGCGCGGCCCGCGACGCGGCGCACCCGAACCTCGCGGGCGTGATCGAAGTCCTAGACATCGGCGGGCGGCCCGCGGCGGTGCAAGAGTGGCTGAGCGGGCTGTTCAGCGGCGACTGGCCGGCGCACGCGGCGCACCCGGGGTGCTGGGTGCGGCTCGCGACGATGGCCGCGGGCGCGATCGACGCGGCGCACCGCGCCGGCCTCGTTCACGGGCGGCTCACGTCCGACTCGTTCCTGCTCACGAGCGACGGCGCGCTGAAGGTGACCGGGTTCGGCGAGCCGCCGTGGCTCGCGCCCGGCGCGCCGACCGCCGACGCCACCCCGGGCACCGACCTGCGGGCGTTCGGGCAGGTGCTGTTCGGTTGGTCGCAGTTGGCGGGCAAGAAGCGCGTGTCGCGCACGAAGGCGTTCCCGGAAGCGCTGTGGAACGTGATCCGGCGCTTGGAAGCCGACGCGGAGCCGCCGATGGCGGACACGGTCGCGGCGGCGCAGCCCTACGGTTCGGCGGGCGAGTTGCTCGCGGACCTGCAGCGCATCGCGCGCGAAACGCCGTTCAGCGACGACGCGTGGGAGAAGTTGCTGAAGCACGTCGCCGACAACGCCCCGGACGCGCCGGCGGACCTGCGCAAGGCGGGCTGAGCGCGCGGCGGCCCCTCGCGGCGAACGGCCGGTGCGAACCGGGTTGGGGTTCCGCGTGCGAACCCCGGTCGTTCGCCGATTGCCCACCCGCGGACGCCACCGATTTGGGGACGGTGGTGAACAAGCTGCCGCGCGATGCCGGAAAGGGAGCGCGCAGCGGCGACGGTTCGGGCACCGCGAACCGGGCGTATGTACTAACGGATGCACTCGCTGGCGGTAAGTCGCGGGGATCGGCGGGGACCGATGAGGAAAGTGAGTCTGAACAGCGCGGTGCGGGCGAAACGCACAAACCCTTGATTTCTCAAGGGTTTGGTGACGTTCGAGCGGAATCGAGTGCGAACGGGAAAGAGGCCTCGCCCGGATTCGAACCGGGGGATAACGGTTTTGCAAACCGCTGCCTTACCACTTGGCTACGAGGCCGACGAACTGCGTCGCGACACTTCAAATTTATCGGCCGCGAACGGTTCCGTCAATTGCACCGGACTTATCGGAGCGCGGCGGCCTTCGCCTTCAACACTTTCCCCAACTCCGTCATGCGGCGCTTGCACTCGTCGCGGGCTTCCACGAAGCCGGCCGCGGTCGCCGGGCCGCTCCGCAGGTAGTTCAGCACCACCGATTCGGCGTCCATGAAGCCGGCGCAACCGTCGGCGGTCAGCTCCGCGAGTTCCACCGGGATCGTCGTCACGCCGTTGCGGTCGCCGTGCAGCAGGTCGCCCGGGTTCACCCACACGCCGCCCACGCGCACCGGCACTTGCAGTTCCACGATCTGCGTGTAGCCGTGCGACGGCATCGTGCCGCTCGTGAAGCACGGGAACTTTAGCGGCTCCACTTGGTCGAGGTCGCGGCCCGAACCGCTCGTGATGAGGCCCACGCACCCGAACGCCTTGTACGTCGTACACATGATCTCGCCGAAGGTCGCCGCGACCGGCGGGTCGTCGAGGTCTTGGAATACGACAACCTTCGGCCCCGGTAGGTTCGCGATCAGTTCGATTTGCCCGCCGAGGCCGATGTAGGTGTCGCCGCCTTTGGGCGGTGCGCCGGCGCGGAACGTCGCGGTGGTGGCGAACCCGACCATCGGCGGCAGCGCCGGGTAACACGCTTTGATGCGCGCGTCGGTGTACCCGGTGTTCCGCGGGCGAATCTCGAACAGTTCGAGCACGTTGCACACGGTCGGCGTGTCGTACTTGCGCAGGCGCTCGAGCACGGCATCGGAAACGGCGGGAGCGGACATCGGCGGTCCTCGCGGAGGGGATTCGCGTTATCGTATGCCCCCTGTGCGCCCGCGGCGCGGCGCGTATAACGCCTAGAACGCGCATCCTCTCCCCACCGCGTTCGGCCAGATCACCCCACGCCGAGACGCCAGCATGTCCGCACACGTTCGCACGCCCCGCGAGGTGCTCGCCTACATCCGCGAGCGCGAAGTGAAAGCCGTCGACTTCCGGTTCATGGACTTCCCGGGCCAGTGGAAGCATTTCACCGTGCCCGCGGAGGCGCTCGAAGAAAGCGCGTTCGAGGACGGCATCGGGTTCGACGGCTCCAGCATTCGCGGGTGGGTGGCGATCAACGAGTCCGACATGCTGCTCGTGCCGCAGCCGGACACGCTGTTCATCGACCCGTTTTGCCGCGACGTCACGCTCGCGATGCTGTGCAACATCCAAGACCCGCTCACGAAGGAAGACTACTCGCGCGACCCGCGGAACGTGGCCCGCAAGGCGGTGAACTACATGAAGAGCACCGGCGTCGCGGACGCCGCGGTGTTCGGGCCGTCGCTCGAGTTCTTCGTGTTCGACGACGTGAAGTTCGATCAGACCCCGCACTCCGCGTTCTACTACGTGGATTCGGGCGAAGGGCAGTGGAACACCGGCCGCGACGAGCGCCCGAACTTGGGGTACAAGATTCCGTACAAGCAGGGCTACTTCCCGTGCCCGCCGTCCGACGCGCTGCACGATCTGCGGTCGGAAATGATGCTCGCGATGATGCAGTGCGGGCTAACCGTCGAGAGCCACCACCACGAGAAGGCCGCCGGCGGGCAGTGCGCGATCAACGTGCGCTACGACGAACTCGTACCGATGGCCGACAACGTGCTGAAGTACAAGTACGTCGTGAAGAACGTCGCCCGACGGCACAACAAGGCCGCGACGTTCATGCCGAAGCCGCTGTTCGAGGACTACGGCAGCGGGATGCACGTCCACGTTTCGCTGTGGAAGAAGAAGAACGGCGAGAGCGTGAACCTGTTCTACGGCAGCGACTACTCGAACCTCTCCGACGTGGCGATGTACGCGCTCGGCGGCTTGTTGAAACACGCCCCGGCGCTGTGCGCGATCACGAACCCCACCACGAACAGCTACAAGCGCCTCGTGCCGGGGTACGAAGCGCCGGTGAACCTCGCGTACAGTCAGCGGAACCGCAGCGCGGCGGTGCGCATCCCCGTGTACTCGTCGCGGCCGAAGTCGAAGCGGTTGGAGTACCGCATCCCGGACGGCACGGCGAACCCGTACCTCGCCTTCGCCGGCATGCTGATGGCGATGCTGGACGGCATCCGCAACAAGACGCACCCCGGCGCGCCGCTGGACAAAGACATCTACGACATGGCCCCGGAGCAACTGAAGGACGTAGCGAAGACCCCGCAAACGCTGGACGAAGCGCTCACCGCGCTGGAGAAGGATCACGAGTTCCTGCTGCACGGCGGGGTGTTCACGGAAGACGTGATCGAAACGTGGATCGACTACAAGCGGAAGGCGGAAGTGGCGGCGATCCGCGTGCGCCCGCACCCCTACGAGTTCGCCCTGTACTTCGATAACTAGCGTTCCGTGAAGTGCATGAAGGTGTCGTCGGTTGTGACAGTGAAGTGCGGGTGAACGTCGCGGAAGCCGAGGCGCGCGTATTCGTAGGTTACGGGGATTACGAGCCACTCCGAAGCGACTTCACGGCCCGGCGCGCCGGTGGTAGGGTCGGACGGGAACCGGAATCGGGCCGGCACGACGCGACCACTTCCGATGAGCAGATGAGGGCTTCGCATCAGGCGACCGCCGTTCGGCAACCCGAACGCGCGGGCGATTCGCTCGCTCACGACCGTGATCCCGCAACCCGTATCCAATCGGAACGGGTGACCGAGCGCGCCTCTGGAACCGAGCACAACTAACGGCACGTCGATTCGGAAATCGGCAACCGGATCGGCGAGCCGGTAGATCAGGCGAGAAAACGGCATCGCGCACCGTGGGCGAGTGTGAGTTAGGCAGTCCGTGCTTGCAGCCAGACGGTGTCGTTCGGGTCGTGCGTGCGAGTCATGTCTGCGCGGTTCGCCATTTCGGGATCGAGTGCCGCCATTTGCGCGTGAAACGTCTCGCAGTCCGGCGCGTGGACGAGCACCCGGCGCGTCAACTCGTCGCCGTTCCACGTATCGACGAACGCAACGTATTCGCCGGGGTAAGTCGTTTCGGTCAATTCGGACTCGCGCACCAGCGCGGCGATTTGCGCGGCGTTCAATTGCGAATGGGCCATTTCGGCACTCCGGTTCGGGCCAGTCGGCTCACCCATTGTACCTCGCGCGCGGCGCTCCGTACAACACATACGAACACCCTTCGCCGCACCGGAGTTTCCCGCAATGCCGCTCCCGCTTCGCACCGACGCCTGCGCGCTCGACTTCCTCTCGCTCGGCGCGCTCATCCACCGGTTGGACCCCGGCCCGGTGCCGTTCCGCAAGGCCCGCCACTTCGACGTGCACGTGTCCGGCGGCGAGTACAACGTCTCCGCGAACCTGTCGGACTGCTTCGGCCTGCGCACCGGTGTCGCCAGCGCCATCGTGAACTACCCCATCGGCGACCTGATCCGCGGCCGGGTGCGCGAGATGGGCGTTACCGGGTTCTACAAGGAGTTCGAGCACGACGGGGTGCGCGGGCCGAACATGGCGACCGTGTACAGCGACCTCGGCCACGGGGTGCGCGGCCCGGTCGTGTTCTACAACCGCTCGAACGAGGCCGCGGCGCTCCTCAAGCCCGGCGATTTCGATTGGGCGAAGGTGATGGCCGGCGGCGTGAAGTGGTTCCACTCCGGCGGCATCTTCGCCGCGCTCTCCGAGACCACCGCGGAACTCATCATCGACGGCATGAAGGCCGCGAAGGCGCAGGGCGCGGTCGTGTCGCTGGACCTGAACTACCGCGCGAAGCTGTGGAAGCCGGTCGGCGGCGAGAAGCGCGCCGTCGAAACACTTCGCCGCATCGTCGCGAACGTGGACTGCCTCATCGGGAACGAAGAGGACATGCAGAAGGGCCTCGGCGTGAAGGGGCCGGACGTGGGCAAGAAGGACGAGGCGAAGTTGAGCAGCGACGTGTTCTTCGACATGATCGAGCGCACCGTGAAGGAGTTCCCGAACATCAAGCTCGTGGCGACCACGCTCCGCGAGGTTCACTCCACCAACCGGCACGACTGGGCCGCCGTGCTCTGGCTCGACGGCAAACGGTACACCAGCCCGACGTGCCACTTGGACGTGATCGACCGCATCGGCGGCGGCGACGGGTTCGCTTCTGGGACCATCTACGGCCTCCTCACCGGCCGCGACCCGCAGCAGGCGCTGAACCTCGGGTGGGCGCACGGCGCGCTGCTCACCACCTACCGCGGCGACACGACGATGGCGACGCTCGCGGAAGTGGAAGCGATGGCGAGCGGCAGCGGCGCGCGCGTCCAGCGCTAAGGCCTTATCGTGGTGCGACGCTCCGTGTCGCATTTTCGATCACAGAAGAACGACGCGGAGCGTCGTACCACGATAAGACACTAACCGAACCGCGCGACGAGCGCCGCATCCACGCGGCGCGGGCGGCCGCTGGTCGCGTCCAACTGAACCCACACGGTGCGCGCGGTAACGAGCGGCTTCTCCTCGCCGGCGCGCCGGATCTCGGTGAACCGCTCCCACGTCGCGCCGGCGGGCGCGCCCACCCACGTGCGCACTTCGAGTTCGTCGCCCGGCAGCGCGGGCCGGACGTACTCGATCTCGTGCTTGCGCACCACCCACGTCACCGCGGCGCGGAGGTCGTCCGGTGCGCGCGCCAGCCAGTGCGCCACGGCCGCGTCCTGAACGTACCGCAGGTACGCGACGTTGTTCACGTGCCCGGCCCGGTCGATGTCCGCGTCCGGCACGCGAACCGCCATCACGAAGTGCGCGCTCATGCGCGCATTGTACGCGGGCCGCGTCGTTGCTTCCCGCGCCGCCGGTTGGTAGCCTGATGGAACCGCTCACCGGCCCTCACCGCCGCCCAGACGAGACCGCTATGGCCATGCTCGATGTGTCGTGCCCGTCCTGCGGGGCGAAGCTCAAAGCCGACGAAAAGATGGCCGGCAAGAAGGCCAAGTGCAAGAAGTGCGGCACCGGGTTCCGCATCCCGGGCGCAAAGGTGGGCGAGTCGCTCGCCGAATCGCAGATGCTCAGCACCCTCGGCACACCGGCCCCGCCGCCGCCCGGGGACGACGCGGACGTGGCGATGGCTGTGCCGCTCGACGACGAGCCGCCGATGGCCGCGCCGGTCGCGCCG
>JALHNS010000370.1 GCA_022843445.1 Gemmata sp. | reverse complement strand
GGTCGGCGACGCGAAGGTGCAAGTGCGCCGCGCCGGAACCACCATCGAAGCGAAGTTCGGACTGCCGGAGTGATTCGCGCCACGCTGCGCTAAGGCCAAATATCGCACGCGGACACACCGCGAACTATGTCGGTTGATTTTCGGTCACTTCGCCGTCCGCGCGCTTGCCGCGCGGGTGGAAGTTGCGGTGCAGCGCCTTCAGCCGGTCGCGGTCCACGTGCGTGTAAATTTGCGTCGTCTGAATCGAAGCGTGGCCGAGCATCTCTTGCACGCTGCGCAGGTCCGCGCCGCCGCTCAGCAGGTGCGTGGCGAAACTGTGGCGCAGCGTGTGCGGGCTGACCGTGCTCGGCAACCCGGCGCGCTTGCAGTACTTCTTCACGAGCGCCCACAGGTGAATGCGCGTCAGCGGGCGGCCGGACTTGCTCACGAACACCACGTCCGCGCCGCTGTCGGGGCGCGCGCCTTCGGCCGAGTTGCCGTGCATATACGCCCGCAGCGCCGCGACTGCCGGCTTGCCGAGCGGCACGACGCGCTGTTTGCTCCCCTTCCCGAAACACTTCAGGAAGCCGCTGTCGAGGTACACGTCGGCGCTCTTCAGGTTCACCACCTCCGACGCGCGGCACCCGGTCGCGTACAGCGTTTCGAGCATCGCGCGGTCGCGCAAGTAGAAGCGGTCGCCCGGTTGCGGTGCGTTCAGCAGCGTTTCGACCGCGGTCGCCGGCAGCACGCCGGGCACCCGCTCCCAGAGCTTGGGCGAACCCAACAGGTCGACCGCGGCGGCATCGGCCCGCTCTTCCATCTTGAGGAACCGGTAAAACATCTTCAGCGAAACGAGGTGCCGGGCGATGCTCGGCGGCGCGAGTTGCTCGTCGTGCAGGAACGCGACGTACCGCGCGAGGTCTTTGAGCGCCGGCTTGGTGTAGGTGTCGTAGCGGATCAGCGCGCACCACTTGGCGTAGCGGTCGAGGTCGCGGCCGTAGCTCTGCACGGTGTTGTCGGCCATCCCGCGCTCGGCTTGGAGGTAGTGCCGGAACGCGCCGATGTCGGATTGCAGTTCGGCGAGCGACATGTCAGCCCGTTTTTCTGTGGCACAGGCTTTCCAGCCTGTGAAACCGAGCACAGGCTTTCCAGCCTGTGCCACCAATCAGGGAGCCTTCCGCCACGCGGCGAACGCCATCACCGCGCCGACCGCTTCGCCGCCCGCGAGCGCGAGCAGCATCGGGTTCACCGGGCCGTCGAGCGCCGCGGACAGGACCCGCGCCAGCGCGAAGCCGGTGAGCGCGAGCGCGCAGGCGGCGTTGCCCGCGGCGCACCACTCCGGCTTCCGCACGCACAGCCACAGGAACAGCGTGAAGCCGAGCACGAACCCGGCGTAGGTGGCGCGCACGTCGGCGCGGGCGGTGGGCGTAGGCGCGGCCACGTCTACCAATGCTACCAGCCCGACCGGGTCGGCGAGCGCCCACAGCCCGAAACCGGTGAAGATTGCGGCGTTGATCGCCAGCACGATGCGCGGGAACGTCATGTCACGCCTTCCCCAGCAGTTCGCGCTCGATGATCGGGCGCAGTTCGGCGAGTGCCTTCGCGCGGTGGCTCATCTGCGCTTTCACTTCCGGGGGCAGTTCGCCGAACGTGCGGCCGTACTCCGGCACGAGGAACAGCGGGTCGTACCCGAAGCCGCCGGTGCCCTGTCGCGCGCTCACGATCGTCCCGTAGCAGCGGCCCTCCACCTGCGCCACCACTTCGCCCTTCGGGTTCGCCAGCACCGCCGTGCTGACGTAGTACGCGGCCCGCGCGTCGCCGGTGAGCGCGACCATTTCGCGCAGCAACTTGTCGTTGTTGGCTTCGTCGTCGCCGTGCGTGCCCGCGTAGCGCGCGGAGTACACGCCCGGCGCGCCGCCGAGCGCCGGCACGCACAGCCCGCTGTCCTCGCCGATCACCCACGTGCCCAGCGCCGGCGCGAGTTGGGTGGCTTTGAGGATCGCGTTCCCGACGAACGTGTCCGCGGTCTCGTCCACTTCCGGCGCGCCCGGGTACGGGGTGAGGTCCGTGAGTTCGAGCGGCAGGTCGCCGAGCAGCGCGACCATTTCTTTCAGCTTCTTCTTGTTCCGCGAACCGAGCACGAGGCGCATGAGTGTCTTCCTGTGGCCCGGTCACTCCGTGACCGGAGGTTCTTCAAGTGTAGGTCGCTCGCTCCGCGAGCGACCATTCGCGGTGCGAGCGAGTTCAACGTGGTTGCGAGCGCCAATGGCAACTCGCGGAGCGAGTTGCCTACTCTTGAAAACCGGACCACATTACACCGGGTTCACGCAGTGCGGGAGCGGCGCCCCCGTCACGCCGGCGATCAGGTTGTTCGCGCACAACCGGGCCATCGCGTTCCGCGTGTCCGGCGTCGCACTCGCGATATGGGGCACGATCAGGCAGTTCGGAAGCGCGTACAGTTCGTGACTCGGAAGCAGTGGTTCCGGGTCCGTCACGTCGAGGCCCGCGGCGAAGATGGTTCCGTTCCGCAGCGCCGCAGCCAGCGCGGTTTGATCCACGAGCGGGCCGCGGGAGGTGTTCACGAACACCGCGGAGCGCTTCATGCGCGCGAACTGCGCCGCCCCGAACAGGCCCTTCGTCGTCGGGTTCAGGTCGGCGTGAACCGAAACGTAGTCGCTTTGCGCGAGCAGTTCGTCGAGTTCGACGCGGCGCGCCCCGAGGTCGCGGTCGGCGTCCGGCTTCGCGGCGCGCGCGGTGTAGAGCACCTTCATGCCCCACCCGCCGTGGAGTCGCTTCGCGGTGGCGAACCCGATGCGGCCCATGCCCACGATGCCGAGCGTGCGGCCGACCAAGTCTTGGCCCATCCAGCCGAGCGGCTCCCACGTGAGCCAGCGCCCGGCTTTCGCGTCCGCCGCGCTATCGGGCAGCCGGCGCGCGGCGGCTAGCAGCAGCGACACCGCGATGTCGGCGGTCGCGTCGGTGAGCACACCGGGCGTGTTCCCGACGCGCACCCCGCGCGCCGTACACGCCGGCACGTCGATGTTGTTGAACCCGACCGCGAAGTTGCTCACGACCTTCAGTTTCGGCGCGGCGTCGAGCAGCGCCGCATCAACGCGGTCGGTGAGCAGCGACACGAGGCCGGTGCAGTCGGCGACCCGGCGGCGCAGCTCTTCCGGCGGCGGCGGGAGCTGTTCGGGCCACACGTCGAGGTCGCAGTGCGCGGCCATCGCGTTCAGCCCCGACTCCGGGATGCGCCGGGCAACGAACACCTTCGGACGGCTCATAGTTGTGCGTGGTCAGTGGTGGCCGGTCGAACCGCCGGCGTGAGCCGGCGGGTGCAACGAGAGACAACCCAGCCGGCTTACGCCGGCGGTTCGACAATTCAAGTCACTCCGCTTCGGTGCCGTTGAACAGGCCCAAGTAGCTGTGGTAGCGGCGCGCGGTGATGTGCCGCCGCGCGACCGCGTCCTTTACCGCGCAGCCCTTCTCGTGCGTGTGGGTGCAGTCCGGGAACGCGCACAGCGGAACGTACGGCCGGAACTCCGGGAAGTAGCCTTCCATTTCCTCCGGGCGCGAGTCCCACAGTTGCAACTGCCGCACGCCGGGCGTATCGACCACCCACCCGCCGAAGTTCAGTTTGATGAGCTGCGAATAGGTCGTCGTGTGGCGGCCCTTCTGGTTCACCTCGCTCACCGATTTCACCGCGAGCGCGAGGCCCGGTTGCACCGCGTTCAGCAGCGACGATTTCCCCACACCGGACTGCCCCGAGAACACGGTGGAGCGCCCGCGCAGCTGTTCGCGCAACCGGTCGATGCCGTAGCCGGTGCGCGCGCTGCACAGGATCACCGGGATTCCCAACTGTGCGTACAGCCCGATCGTGGGTTGCAGGTCCACGGCGTCGGTGAGGTCGGCCTTGTTCAGCGCGAGCACGGCTTTTAGCTCGCCCTTCTGCGCCGCGGCGAGGTAGCGGTCGATGAGGTGCGGCTTCAGGTCCGGTTGAACCAGCGACATCACAATCAGAAGCTGATCGACGTTCGCGACGATGACGTGCTCGCGCCGCCGGCTCGCGCGCGTGAGCACCCCGCGCCGCGGTTCGACGCGCTCGATCATTCCTTCTTGAGTAGTTGCCAGTGGGGAGTTGTCAGTTGTCAGTTGCTCCGCGTCTTCGTCTTCACTGACAACTGACGACTGACTACTAACAACTCCCGCCGCAGGGCGGAGCCACACCACATCCCCGGTCGTCACCACGCTGCGCTCGTCGGTGACGAGGCTCTTGAGCAAGCGGCGGACGGCGCAGCGGAAGACGCGCCCGTCGTCGGTTTCGACGACCGAGGCGAGGCCGTGAACGCGCAAGACGCGCCCGCGAACGCACTCGTCGGCGCTCACCGCGGGCGTGCCGTCTTCGCCGTCGGTCGTCACAGTGCGGTACCGCGACAGGCTCCCCTTCGCGCGCACGCGCTCGCCGCTCTGCGCGTCGTCGGCGGTCCCGTCGTTTTCGCGGAAGTCGCGGGTGAGGTCGTTCTCGCGCGGGGGCTTCTCGCGGTTCTTCCGCAACTCCACCCGCACCTTCTTCTTTTTGCTCATGGCGTGCATCCTACACCACGCGCGCGCAATTCGCAGCGCTTGACACGCGCCGCGCGCCGCCGGACACTACGAAAGCCCCTCCCCGGAGTTCGTCATGCGCACGCTGCTGCTCGCTTCGCTGTTCGCTCTCGCGCCGGTCGCGCGGGCCGCCGACATTTCCGTTACGGTCGAGAAGGACGCCATCGCGTTCCAATCCGGGTCCGCGGTGGTGGCGAAGTACGCCACCGGGCCGGAAGTGGCGAAGCCGTACCTGTACCCGGTCGTCGCGCCGAACGGCGTCGCGGTCACGCGCGGCTATCCCATTGAGAGCGCGCCGCCGATGGGCACCAAAGACCACATTCACCAGAAATCCGTGTGGTTCTGCCACGGCGACGTGATTCCCGAAGGGATCGAACTGAAGATCAAGTCCGCGAACAAGGCCGATAAGGGCGTGGACTTCTGGAGCGAAGCGAAGGACGCAACCGGCCCGCGGCACGGGAAAATCAAGGTCGTGAAGGTCGGCAAGCCGCGCGAGCACGAGAAGAACCACGTCAGCATCGAAACCGAGAACGAGTGGATCACCCCGGACGGCGTGAAGATCATGGAGGAAGTGCGCACGATTCACTTCGTGGACGTGCCGGAGGGCCGCCTGTTCGCGTTCGACATCACGCTGAAGGCGACCGTGTGCCCGATCACGTTCGGCGACACGAAGGAAGGCTCGTTCGGCATCCGCGTGCGCGACGAACTGACGATGCTGAAGAAGAAGGACCAACTCGGCGGCGACGGGCTGATGACGAACGCCGAGGGAAAGGCCGGCGAGAAGGACATTTGGGGTCTGCCGAGCGATTGGGTTCACTACGCGGGGAAGATCGGCGACAAGGAAGTGGGCGTGGCGGTGTTCAGCCACCCGAGCAACCCGAAGGTGAGTTGGCACGCGCGCGCGTACGGCTTGGTGGCGGCGAACCCGTTCGGCCGCGACCACAGCGGGTTCCCGTCGCAGAAGGGCAAAACGGACCTGCTGAAGATCGCGAAGGGGGGCGAGATGAAACTGCGGTTCGCGGTGTACGCGCACGACGGCGACATCAAGGCCGGCAAGGTGGCCGAAGCGTTCGGGGCGTTCAAGAAGTGAGCCCGGCTTACGGTATCGCGTTCCTTGTGCTGTCCGCGCTCGCGGCGCTGATTGGGGTGCTCGCGGGCGCGGAGGTGTGGCCGGTCGCGGCGGCTGGCACGTGGGCCGCGAGCGCGTTCGCGATCGTCGCGGGGGCGTACTTCGGGGCCGGGCCGCGCGTGCTGCGGAAGCGCGCGACCGGTGCGCGGCACCCGCTCGTGTCCGTCGCGCTCGCTCCGTACTTCGCGCTGGTGTGGTTCTCGTATCACGTCTCGCGCGCGTTCTCGCGCGAACCCGCGTTCGTCGGTGTCGCCTCGAATGTGTTTCTCGGCCGGCGGCTCACCGCGCGGGAGGCGCGGGGCGCGTGCGCCGGTTGGAACGCGGTACTCGATCTCGCGCCGGAACTGACCGAAGCGCCGGCGCTGCGCGCGGTGCCGCACTACCGTTCGCTCCCGGTACTCGACGGCACCGCGCTGCCGCTCGCGCAACTCGCCGACGCCGTGGAGTGGGTGAAAGAACGAGCAACCGAAGGTCCGGTGTACGTTCACTGCGCGTTCGGGCACAGCCGCAGCGCGCTGGTGGTCGCGGCGGTGCTACTGGCGAGCGGCGCGGCACCGGGCGCGCGCGCCGCGGTGGCGCGCCTGCGCGAGTTGCGCCCCGGCGTGTGCCCGAACCGCGCGCAGCGGGCGCGGCTGACGGAGTTCGCGGAGCGCGTTGGCGCGGCGCACCGACCGGGCACCGCGGAGTAGCGCGGCGGGGCGAAATGTGTGTCGCACGCGGGGCGTGTACGGTACAGTATAATGTCGCGTCCATCACCTCGACCCGGTGCGGCATGACCACACCGTCTGCGCTTCCCCGGCCCAGTCGCGCCAGCGAACGCGCGCGCCTCGAACTGGCCCGGCTCCCGGCCGGCGAACCGCTCGACGCGGTGTTCCGCCGCGCGTGCGAGCTGTCGGCCGAGGCGCTCCACGTCGAGCGCGTGGGCGTGTGGCTGTTCATCGACCACGACACCGCGCTGCGGTGCGCCACCCTCTACGAGCGCTCGAAGGGCGAGCACTCGTCCGGCACGGTGCTGCGGGTCGCCGACTTCCCGGTGTACTTCCGCTCGCTCGACATCCGCAAGGCGGTGCCGGCGGAAGTGGCGCTCTCGGACCCGTGGACCGCGGAACTGGCCGACGGGTACCTGAAGCCGCTCGGCATCACCTCCATGCTCGACGCGGGCATCTTCTTGGACGCGAAACTCGCGGGCGTGGTGTGCCACGAGCACGTCGGACCGCCGCGCGAGTGGACCACCGAGGACCGCGACTTCGCCGGGTCGGTGGCCGACGTGCTCGCGGTGCGCCTCAAGGCCGCCGAACTGCACGAGCGCCGGGCCGCGCTGCTGGCCGACGGCGACCGCGTGGCGGCGCTGGACAAGACCGCGGCCCTCGAACAGCTCACGGCCGGCATCGCGCACGACTTCCGCAACCTGCTGACGGTGGTCGCGGGCGCGGCCGACCTGCTGGCGCA
>JALHNS010000369.1 GCA_022843445.1 Gemmata sp. | reverse complement strand
GCCCGCCGCGGCCAGCAGATCGCCGCGCCCCACCAGCCCTTCGGCCTCGCGCGGCGTGTTCAGCCGCGCCGTGAGCGCCTCCAGCCGGGCCAGCGCCGCGCGCGCGCTTTCGGGCCGGTCGCTCGGGGTCTTGCTCAGCAACTGTTGCACCAGCGCCGACAGGTCCGGCGGCACGACCGGGTTCTTGGCGCTCAGCGGCGGCGGGTCGTACTCGCGCACCGCGCGCAGCTCCTCCTCGTGTCTGGCGCTGCGGTCGCGGTTGGCGCTGGCGAACGGGCTGGTGCCGGTGAAGAACCAGTACAGCACCACCCCGGCGGCGAACAGGTCGGCGCGGCCGTCGAGGCGCTCGCCGTTGGCCTGCTCCGGGGCCATGTACGGCGGGGTGCCCACCGGCGGCGGCGGCGCGCCCGGCGCGCCCGCGCCCAGCGTGACCGTGTCGTCGGCGTCGTACCGCCGCGCGAGACCGAGGTCGAACACCTTCAGTTGCCCGGTGGCGCGGTCCACCCACAGGTTGCCTGGTTTGATGTCGCGGTGGACGAGGCCCGCGTCGTGGATCGCGGCCAGCCCGCGGAACAGGTCGGCCCCGAGCCGCAGCGCGTCGGCCACGGTGCGCCGCCCCGGGGCCGCGCTCGCCCACTTGAACAGCGTGTCGCCCTCGAGCCGCTCCATCACGAGGTACGGCGCGCGGTCGTGGTAGTCGGCGAACGAGCACCGCACCACATAGTCCGAGCTGATTTTGAAGGCGTTGCGGATCTCGCGCACGAACCGCTCGCGGGCGAGCTGCGAATCGTAGTACTCGTTGCGAATCACCTTCAGTGCGAACTCGCGGTCCATGAGCAGGTGCCGCACCCTGTACACGGTGCCCATCCCGCCCTCGCCGAGCACCCCGAGCACCTGATACGGCCCGATTACCGGCGGCAGGATCGGCCCGCTCGTGTTGAATACTGTGGACGGCTCGTTGGCGCTCGCCGGCGGCGCGGCGGTTCGGGTCCGCTGGTCGTCCGCGGGCGACTCGGCCGGATGCGCCGCGCGGGCCTGCGCGGGCGGCGCGGCGGCCCCGGTGTCTTCCGGGGACTTCGTGGTGTCCGTGACGACCGGGGCGACCGGCGGGGCGACGGCGGGCTGCGGATCGGGCATCGGTGCGACTCGTGAGGTGAGCGCACATTGTGCCGCGCCGCGCGCCGCCGATCAAGCGCCCGAACGCGCTTACTTCACCAACTCCGGTAGGTACTTCACCGGCAGCGTGCCGTGACTCAGCACCGCTTCGTGGAACTTGCCGAGGTCGAACTTGTCTCCTTGAGCGCGCTGCACGCTCTGCCGCAGCCGGTAGAACGCGGTGCGGCCCACGAAGTACGTCGAAAGCTGCGTGCTGCTCTGCTTCGCCCGCGACACTTTCCCCACCGCTTCCGCTTCGGTCTGGAACCCGCGGCCGATCAGCATCGCGAGCGCGTCGTCGTCGCTGAAGTTCGTGCAGTGCATCTTGTGGTCGAGAATCGCGTTCAGCACCGCGCGAATGTAGAACTTCAGTTGGTGCAACCGCAGCGACAGGTCGCCGTCGCCGTAGCCCTGATCGAGCATCATCTGCTCCGTGTACACCGCCCACCCTTCCGCGAACGACCCGGACCACAGAATCTTCCGCACCAGCGACGGGCAGCGGTTCGAGTACGCGAGTTGCACGTAGTGCCCCGGGTACGCTTCGTGGATGGTGAGGATTTGCAGCATCGCGGAGTTGTACTCGCGGAAGAACGTCTCTTGCCGCGCCGCCGACCAATCCTTCGGCGGCGGTGCCACGGCGTAGAGGCTGTTCGCTTTCGGATCGAGCGGCGGCGCGGGGTTCAGGTACGCGGCGCTGAATCCGCGCTGGAACTCCGGCATCGCGATGATCTGGCACTGGTCCGGGTCCGGCAGCGTGAGAATCTTCTTCGCGCGAATAAAGTCCTTGATCTTCGCGACGGTGTTCTTCGCGTCGTCCACCAGCGTTTCCGGCTTCCCGTGATCTTTGCCGAGTTCGTCCAGCACGCTCTTGATGCACGCGCGCCGCCCGGTCGCGTCGTCCGGCGGGAGCGGTTTACCCGCGAACAACTTGCTCCACAGTTGCTTGGCGACGTAGTACATCTCGGCTTCGACGCGATCCGCTTCGGCCTCCGCGATCTTCAGCACGTCATCGGCCGTGAGGCCCGCGTCGAGTTCCAGTTCGAGCTTCTTGGCGAACTTTTCTTTGCCGAGCCGCCATTCCCCGTTGGACTTCGGGAGCAACTCTTTTTCGAGCCACGTTTGGTAGTCTTTGAGCGCCTTCACCGCGGCCTTGCACGGCGTGCCGAGCGGTTCGGTGCCGGGCGTCTCTTTGGCGAACTCGAAGATGTCCTTCTCGTAGAAGGCGATCGCGCCGAGGTTGCGCTTGATGGTCACTTCGGTGAGCTGCTTCGGCGGGTTCTTGAGGCTCGCTTTCGCGGCCTCCACCACCTTCGGGATGAACGCGATCCGCTTCGCGGCGTTCTCCACGTTCCGCTCGCGCGGCAGCGTCGATTGCGTGAACAGCGTGAACACGCTGTCCGAGATGTACTCACCGTACACCCGCGGGTCGAACTCGAAGCGGTTATCGAACTCCGATTGCCACAGCCCGTATTTGAGGCTGTGCGTCCAAATCTCGAGGTCGATTTGGCCGTCGCGGGTGAGCTTCTTGAAGTCGATTTCCTTCGGGATGCGCTCGAGCCACGCGATGGCGCGCTTGAGGTCGCGCTTGCGGGCCGCGGGCGACAGGTCGTCGAGTTGGTCGTCGTATTCGTGGTTCCCCTGCGCGGTCGCGTACGCCGGGTGCAACCGAAACTCTTCGTCCAGATAGCTCTGGAACAGCTTGGCGAGTTTGGCGTCTTCGGCCTTGTCGGGCTGCGCCGCGGGCGCGGCGGGGGGCGGTGCGGTCACGAGTGCGGCCACCAGTAGGAGCGCGGGGAGCGCGAACAATCGGCGCATGGGAACCTCCGGCGAATGTGCGGACCAACATACCGCGCCGCGGGCGCGCCGCACACCTTCGCGCGTTCTTCGCCGATTCCCCGCACGCGGCCGATATACTTGCTCCGCACGCCGAGCATAACAGCGGCGGCAACTGTATCGCACACGTCGCGCGAGGTGTACCGTGGCGAAATCGTGGACCAAAGCGGGCGGGGCCGCGTGCGCGGTCGCGCTGGTCGGGGTCGCGGTGTTTTTCGGCGGCAGCACTGCCGCGCCCAAGCCGGACCTGAAACCGGTCGCGCACTGGGTGTTCGACATCGACGGCACCAGCGGCAAAACCGTAACCGATCGCGCCGGGAAGTTGCACGCGACGCTCACCGGCGGCGCGAAGGTGGAGACGAAGGGCACCCCGCACCTCGCGCTCGCCGGGCCGGACGACGGCGCGCTCGTGCGCGCGAGCGTGACCGCCGACGCGCCGTTCCTCCCGCGCGAGGCGCTCTCCGTGGTCGGGTGGATTCGCCCGGACGAACCCACCGAATGGGCCGCGCTGTTCGGCTGCTTCCAAGACAACGGCGCGAGCGAGTTCGGCACCGTCGTGGGGTTCAATAAGTCCAAGTTCTACTTCGGCCTGACGAGCGCGACCGCGAAGAAGATGACGTACCTCGAATCGAAAACCGAGTACCAACTCGGCAAGTGGTACCACCTCGCTGCGACTTACGACGGCAAGGAAATGAAGCTGTACGTGAACGGCGCGCTCGACGCGACGAGCGCGGAGCAGAGCGGCCCGGTGCTGTGGGCGAAGGACGCCCCGCTCGCGATCGGCCGCTACAAGGACCAGAACGAAGACTTCGGCATGGTCGGCGGCATCAAGGAGGTGCTGCTGTGCGCGAGCGCGATCGGCGCGGATCAGGTCGCGGCGCACTTCGCGGCCGACAAGGAACTCGCGGACGCGCCGACCACCGTTCCGGCCGGCCCGCGGTGGGTCGTGGAGCCGTACTTGCAGTTCGTCACGCGCACCGGCATCACGGTGATGTGGGAAGCGAACGAACCCTGCACCGCGACGGTCGAATACGACACCGTCACGCCGATGAAAAAGGCCGTGAAGGTCGAGAAGCCCGACACGATGGGCGAAGTGGCGCTCGCGAACCTCGAACCGCACACGAAGTACTTCTACCGCGTGCTGGTGAAGGACGCACAGGGCCGCGAGACCGCGAGCAAGGTGCTCTCGTTCATGACCGCGCCCGGCCCGACCGACGCCTACAGTTTCGCCGTCATCGGGGACACGCAACGGAACCCGGTGATTACCGGGAAGGTGACGAAGCTCATGTGGGAGCGCCGCCCGAACTTCGTGGTTCACTGTGGCGACGTGGTGGACGACGGCGCGAGCAAGGCGCAGTGGACCGGCGACCTGTTCAAGCCGGCCGCGGAGTTGTTCGGTCGCGTCGCGGTGTTCCCGTGCATCGGCAACCACGAGAAGGACCACCCGAACTACTACAAGTACTTCGCGCTGCCGAAACCCGAGTACTACTACACCTACACCTACGGCAACGCGCAGTTCTTCTCCCTCGACACGAACGGCAAGCGCAACCTGAAGCCGGACGGCGAGCAGTACAAGTGGCTGGAGAAGGAACTGGCCGCGAGCACCGCGAAGTGGAAGTTCTGCTACCACCACCACCCGGTGTACTCGTCGGACGAGAACGACTACGGCGACACGTGGAAGGGCGGCACGACGGCCGGCGACGTGCGCACCCGCGACCTCGTGAAGCTGTACGAGAAGTACAACGTGGACGTGGTGTTCAACGGGCACATTCACGTGTACGAGCGCACGTGGCCGATCCGCGACGGCAAGGTGGACCAGAAGACCGGCATCGTTCACGTCACGAGCGGCGGCGGCGGCGGCGGTCTGGAGAACTTCGCCCCCACGCCCGCGTTCTTCAAGAAAGAGTTCCGTTCCGACTTCCACTACTGCTACGTGACCGTTCACAACGGCTCGTTCGAGCTGAAGGCGTTCGACAAGGACGACCGGCTGTTCGACACGTTCGCGCTCAGCAAATAGCCCGACGCGTGAGCGAGGGGGTATTGGTTTTCGGCCCTGAGGGGGCGCTCTTAGTGCCACCTTAGGGCCGAAAACACCCGCGCTCGCGCCGCGGGCTACGAACCCGCGACGCGGGTTCCGCGCAGGGCGCGGCCGAGGCGCGCCAGCACCCCCACGCGTGGCGCGCGAACGGCGCGCCGTTCGCGCGCCGCGGGTAGCACCAACCCGGCCCACCACACCGCGAGCGTGCCGAGCATCGCCAGCCCCAAATCGCGCGACACCTCGAACCACGGCGCGAACGGCAACCGCGGCAGCACCCCGCTGAGCACGTGAACCACCACGACGAGCCACAGCGCGAAGCCCCACTTGTAGTCGCCGCGCACCCGCTGCTCGCGGTGAACGAGGCCCAGCACCACCGGGGCCGCGAGCACCATGTAGTGCATGTGGTTCACCGGCGTGAGCGCCACGGTGAGGATCGTGAGGCCGCCGAGCGCGTAGAACGCGCGCTCGCGTTCGTCGGCGATGCGCCCCACCAGCACGAACGTGACCACCAGTAGGCCAACCCCGATGACAATGTGCGCGACCTTCGCGCGCGGGTCGCCGACCTTCGGTCGCGTGTCGCGGTTCAGGTGCAGCGCGTTGTGAACGATGGCCTGAATCGAGGTGTTGTCGGTCGCGGTCATGTCGGTCAGTTCGCGCGACAACCGGCCCGGTTTGCTGGTGAGGCCGGGCATCACGGTGCCTTCGATGAACGCGGTCGTGGCGTCGAACGCGCGCGTCGGGCCGAGCGCCACAACCGGAATCAGCACCATGCCCGCGGTCATGCCGAGCACATAGTGGCCCACGCACTTCCAGTCGCGCCGCAGCAGCGGGTACAGAATCAGCAAACCCGGAATCACTTTGGAACAGGTCGCCGCGGCGAGCCACCACCCGGCGGCGGCGCGCCTCCCGCGCAGCACGGCCGCAATGTGCGCGGCGATGAGCGCGACGAGAAACAGGTTCACTTGCCCGCGGGATTGGCTGCTCCCGATGGCGGGCAAGCAGATCCAGAACGGCCACATCACGTTCCACAGCCAGCGCTTCCCCCACACCGGCGCGGGTCCGTTCGGGTGCGTCTCATCTAAGGCGCGCGCGAGCGCGTGCATCGCCCACAGGAACGCGACCACGCTTCCCAAGTAGAAGAGCGCGACCGACACCGGGAACGGCACGTCGTAGGGTTCGCGCGCCGTTCCCGGCGGCGGGTCGGCGAGCGGCACGAGCACAATCGCCGTGAGCACCGGATACGAGTAGTGCCAGCCGTTTTCGTCGGTCACCGCGTACGGATCGCCGCCCTCGCGGACGGCCCACGCCGCCCGCAAATACACGCCGAGGTCGGTGTGGCGGCGCTGGAGGAAGGCGGAGCGAATTTCGACGTAGGTGCCGTAGCCGAGCGTGACAAGGACGAGCGCCACGACGCACAGCCGGTCGAGGCGGCGAACCGGCGGTTCGGACATCGCGAAAGTTCCGAGAGCGGTGCGAGAATTACCGAGATATCGGTCGCACCGGGTGCGAAACTTGAGCCGGTCGCGCCGGCCCGGCCAGTAAAATGGGCCCCCTCGCGCGTTCTACACGGTCGCGAGCCGGTGCCGGCTTATACTTCCTGCGAGCGGCCCCACCTCGACTCGACTCGGGCGCACCCATGAACGACCCCCTCGCCTCGGACGGCACCGCCCCGCGCGCGCCGGAGGGCGCGCGCACGGTCAAGAGCGCGCGGTTCGCGCGGCCCGCACCGGCCCCGGACCCGGAGCAAACCGCGGGTCTGGAGCCGGACGTCGGCAGCGGCACGCTCGTGCGCCCCGCGGGCGCGCCGGCGGCGGCAACCGAAGCGCTGCCCGGGGCCGCCGTCGGCGGGTACGAGGTGGTGCGCGAGCTGGGCCGCGGCACGATGGGCGTCGTGTACCACGCGACGCAGACCGGGCTGAACCGGCCGGTCGCGCTGAAGATGCTCATCGGCGGGGCGTTCGCGGACGCCGAGGCCCGCGCGCGGTTCCTGCTCGAAGCCGAATCGGTCGCGGCTATCGAGCACCCGAACGTGGTGAAGGTGTTCGCGTTCGGCGAGGCCGAAGGGCACCTGTACATCGCGATGGAGTACCTGCCCGGCGGCACGCTCGCGGACCGCGTGCGCGCGGGCGGCCCGGTGCCGG
>JALHNS010000368.1 GCA_022843445.1 Gemmata sp. | reverse complement strand
CCTGCGCGTCGATCCCGCCAGCGGGGCCAGCGACCTGTACGTGTTCGACGGACAGGTGGACGTCACCGACCCGCGGTCGGGCGCGGTCCGGTCGGTCACGGGCGGCAAGTCGGCGCGGTCGGTGGACGGGCGGCCGGCCGACGCGCCGCCGTTGAGGGAGGGCGATTTCCCCACGCCCGGCTCGATCGGGCTGAAGCGCTGGGAGCGGTACGAGCGGCGGATGCGCGAGGACCGGACGCTGCTCGCGTTCTTCTCCTTCCAGCGCCAACGCGACGAGTCCGTACTGGCGAACGCGGTCGGGGGCGAGATGGGTGACGGTCGGGTCGCCGGCGCGCGGTGGACGACCGGCCGGTGGCCCGGGAAGGACGCGCTGCTGTTCGACCGCGACACCGACTTCGCGCAGGTCGCGATCCCCGGCGAGCACCACGAACTCACCATTGCGGCTTGGGTGAAGGTGGAGCGCATCGACTTCGTCCTCAACGCGCTCCTGAACTCCGACGGCTACGAGCCGGGTGGCATCCACTTCCAGTTGAACCGTCAGGGGTTCCCGCGGGGCGGGGTGATCTTCGCCGGGAGCTTCCAAGATCCGTTCGTCGGGAAGCCGGTCCCGCTCGGGCGGTGGGTCCACGTCGCCTCGGTGATCTCCGCGCGCGTGCGGTCCCAGCAGATCTACGTGAACGGGGCGCTGGCCCGCGAGCGCACGTGGCAGAGCGACGTGCTGGTGCGGCCCGGGGCGTGCCGGATCGGCAACTGGCTGGCCATTCCCGACGACCAGTTCCCGACCCGCGCCCTCCGCGGCCAGATGGACGAACTCGCGGTCTGGAACCGGGCCCTGCCCAAGGACGAAATCGGGCGCTTGGTCGAGGCCGGGTGCCCCGGGCTGCTGTGGACCAAGGAGTAGTCGCGCCGACTCACTGCCGAACGACCGGGGACGATCCCACCACCAACACAAGTCCCCTTGAGCCGGAGATTCTGAATGAACACTCTGATATGCTCCGCGCTGGTATCGGCATTTCTGCCGAATGTCGTTGCCGCAGACACGAAGGACGAAGCTCTCGTGCAATTATTCTTCAAAGAGCATTGCGTCCGTTGCCACAACGCGACGACGAAGAAGGGGAAATTCGAGTTGCACGATTTGAAGGCGGACATCGCTGGCAACAACGCCCGATTCGCCGCGATTCTGGAGCGGTTGCGCGCCGGGGACATGCCGCCCGAGAAGGAGCCACAACCGGACCTCGACACGTTGAAGAAGATGATTGAGGTGATCCAGGCGGGGCTCGGAAAATCAACCGCGGGAATCGCCAAGGCGGTCGAAGTTCCGGTCCGTCCCGGCGACGGGAATCACCTTCCGCATTCGCTGCTCTTCGGCGGCAAACCCGGGCCGAGCGTTCCCCCGCCGGCGCGGTTGTGGCGGCTTTCGCCCGAGGGGTACTCCGTCGGTTTGCTCAAGTCACTCAACTTGGGAGCGGGTCGGATCTCACAGCCGTTTGCGCTGCACAACGATCCTGGCATCAAGGATTATGCGGCACTGTACTGGATCGACGACGGCGGCACGGACATCCTCATGCGAAACGCGGAGGCGATCGCCGGCATGCTACTCAACGGAAAGCCTGCCCAGACGCCGCCCGAATTCAAGCCCCTCACCAACCCCGGCAAAGCCCCGAGCCGAGGGCAATTGGAAACCGTCATCCGCTCCATGTACCGGATGGTCCTCGTCCGCGAACCCTCTCCCGAAGAAATCGAATCGCTGCTGGTGCTCCACAAGAAATGTTCCGAGGCTCCGGGCGACATTCTCTCCGCGAATCGAACCGTGCTCATGGCGCCGCTACTCTCCCCCGAAGCGCTACACCGCTTCGAAGTCGGCCGGGGGGCCGAGGTGAGGCCGGGGGTGCGCATACTTGGGCCGCACGAACTCGCCTTTTCGCTCAGTTTGGCCTTCTCCGGCAACCGCGAACCGGGGCTTTTCGCGGCGGCCCAAAATGGCGGACTCAAGACGAAGGAGGATGTGGAGAAACACGTCCGTCGAATCTACGAGGACCCGAATCTCTACAAGCCGCGCCTCCTCGGCTTCTTCCACGAATACTTCGGCTACGATCGCGCTCCCTTGGTCTGCAAGGACGCCCAGCCCGACTACGTCCACCATGCCGATCAGTTGGTTCTGGACACCGATTTGCTGGTCATGAGTATTGTGCAAAAGGATAAGGACGTGCTGAAGGAACTCCTCACGACCCCCAAGTCATTCGTCAACAGCGGCTGGTTCAAACGTGACGGCGTTCCCGCGAGCTGGAACCGCAACGATGTGACGCTGCAGCAGTACCTCTCGACGAACCCCGGGGCCAGGTTGGAGTTCTACGCGAAAGACAGGCCGTCATCGCCCAATCGTCCGAGGGACAAGAACAAGGGGGCGACCGAGACTGCTTACGGGTTCGACGAATGGCCGCAGAAGCAGCCCGCCGACCTGCCCGGCGACCGCATCGGCATCCTGATGCAACCGAGTTGGCTCGTCGCTTGGAGCTCGAACTTCGACAACGATCCGGTTCGTCGGGGGCTGTGGATCCGAGAGCGATTGCTAGGGGACAAAGTCCCCGAGGTTCCGGTCGGCGTGGTGATCGTGTTGCCCGACGATCCGAAGCGGACGCTGCGTGACCGCATGAAGGTCACCAAGGAGAACGCCTGCTGGAAGTGTCACCAGAAAATCGACGATCTGGGCTTTCCGTTCGAAGCGTTCGACCACTTCGGCCGGTCGCGGGAGACGGAGAACTCGGTGGATTACAAGGCGCTTCAAGAGACGAAAAAATGGGTCGTCCACAAGCTGCCGCTCGACACGACGGGGTACGTTCACGCCAGCGGCGATCCGAAGCTCGACGGCCCCGTCAAGAACGCGGCGGAGCTGATCCGCAGGCTCGCCGATTCGGAGCGCGTTCGACAGGTGTTTGTCCGGCACGCCTTCCGCTATTTCATGGGCCGCAACGAGACCCCCGGCGACGCGGCGACGTTGCAGGAGGCGGACCGCGTGTACGTGCGGAGCGGCGGCAGTTTCAAGGAACTGGTCGTGTCGTTGCTGACCTCGGAATCATTCCTCTATCGATCTGTTCAAGCTCACGGAGCCAAGAAATGACCACGAACTCGAGTCGCCGGACGTTTCTCAAGGGCGCGGCGCTCGGAGCGGGTGCGGTGGTGCTGCAGCCGGCGGTGCAGCGACTTCGCGCCGAGGCCGAGGGACGCGAAGCGCCGCGCCGCATCGTCTTCTTCATCGAAGGCAACGGCATGAAACCCGACCACATACAACCCAAGGGGTTGGAGAGAATGGGCGACCGGGCCAGCAGGCGAACGGACGCACCCCTGACGAACTATTCGCTGCCGGATCCCATCGCGGCGTTGGCCCCGTTCAAAGACCGCTTGACCATCATCCAGGGGCTTTCCCACAAGATTGCTTCCGGCCGGGGGCATTCGCCCGAGTACGGATCGCTCGGCAGTTACAGTGGCGCAGCGGGCCCGGCGGGACAGACCATCGACGCGGCACTGGCAACTCACCTGCCGGGCGTAGTACCGCACCTCGGCCTGGCGCTCACTCCCACGCCCGACCAGATCGTCGATTACTGCATCTCGGCCACCTCGAAGGGAAAGCCGCTGCCCTTCCATTGCCAGCCGGAACTCGCCTTCCAGTCACTTTTCGGCAGCGCGGCGGGTGGAGAAGCGGCCAAGATCCCGTTCCTCCGCAAGAACCTGATGGATCACATGAGCGCGGACATTCGCCGGGTCCAGTCGCAGTTGGCCGGCCCCGAGCGCGCGAGCCTCGACCGCTATCTCGAAGCCTACGAGTCGATGCTCGACCGTGACCGCGGCATGACCGGCATGAAGGCCCGTTTGCAGGCGAACATGCCGAACACCGACAAGTTCAAGAGCCGGGCCGAAACCGACCGCCTCCGGGCGCAGTGCGAGCTGGCGGCGAGTGCGCTGCTGTCGGGCCTGACGAACGTGGTCACCATCTCCGCCTGTGCGGGCAACAAGTACATGGCCTGGACGAAACTGGGCATGTCACTTCGAACCAACGCCATCGGCCACGGCGGGGGTGAGGGCGGCAAGACGTCCGATGAGTTGCTGATCGAAATCCGCAAGTTTCACGTCGAGTGTATTGCCTCGCTGGCGAAGCGGTTGGGTGCCGTCAAGGAGGGCAGCGGGACGGTGCTTGATAACACACTGATCGTCTACATGAGCGACTACGGCGACAAACATCATCCCTCCTACCTGCAATGGCCCGTCGTGCTGTTGGGCAACCTAGGGGGCCGGCTGAAGACGAATGGGCGGTACCTGGAGTATCCCCGCTACGGCGTGTCAGGCCACAAGACGCTCGGCACACTGTACCACTCGCTGCTGCACGCGGTCGGGGACAAGCGCGAGAAGTTCGGCAACGTCGATCTGGCCATCGACAAAGACGCCACGCATGGGCCGCTGTCCGACATTTTGGCATAGGAGGATAAGTCATGATCTCCCGACAAGACCTCCATCGCGCCATCCTGGCGGCCTTCGTGCTGCTCGCCGCGGACCAATCGGCCCACGCGCAGGATCAGAAGCCGATGTCGCTCACCGTCGAGCAGGCGAAGCAAATCGTTGCCGGCAGCAACGGCGAATTGCTGCAAAGCGTTACGCAAATGAGCGTGGAAGTGGCACAGGTCCTCAGTCAGTACAGCATGGGCGATCTCCGCCTCCCTCGCGTGCGAGCAATCACGCCCGAGGTTGCCAAGGCGCTGGCTCCAACAAAAGTTACACTCTCGCTCGGACTGACAACCATCACGCCGGAAGTCGCCAGAGCGCTGGCTGCGCGCCCGAAAGGGATGCTCGCCCTCAACGCCCTCGAAACGATATCCGTGGAAGCGGCCAGGGAACTCGCCCAGTTCCGAGGCAAGCTCACGCTGAACGGGCTTCGCACCCTTTCGCGAGAAGTCGCCGTCGAACTGGCGAAACACCGCAGCAAATTCACGCTCTTCGGCCTGACGGAGATCTCCGACGAAGTCGCCGAGGCGCTATCCCACCACCGCTCGACGATGCTGCTCAACGGACTGACGAAACTGACCTCCGTACCGTTGACTGTCACGATGGTGAAGTCGAACGATGGGTTCCTCAATCTGTCCAAAGTGCAGACGATCTCCGATGGAGTGGTGCAAGTATTCGCGGAGTACAAAGGCAGTCGGCCGATTCGGCTTACCGGATTGACCGACCTTTCCGAGGTGAGCGCGGCTCGGCTGCGCGCGAATGAAAAAATCGTCCTGCCGTCAAAATTTCAGAAGCCATAGTGAAACTGATTTGTCTTGCATCAGAAGTGAGCATGGATTGGAAGTGCGCTAGTCCGCATTTTTGCATGATTTGATAGCGTAGAAAAATTCCGGCCCTCGTTCCGGGGACATGATTTCTTCTCCTGATTCTTGAACCACTGGTCAGACTCACACCCGACACAACACTTTTTCGCTTGGAGATCCGGAATGAGTGCCAACGCCTGTACCGGGCCCCTGTCCCGGCGCTCGTTCCTCACCGCGGGCACACTCGGCGTCGCCGGGCTGAGCTTGGGCGACGTGATGCGCCTGCGGGCCGCCGAGGGGAAGGCGAACGCCGCCCCGGACACGTCGGTCATCTTCGTGTGGCTGGCCGGCGGGCCGCCGCACCTCGACATGTACGACATGAAGCCGGACGCCCCGGACGAGTACCGCGGGCCGTTCAAGCCGATCCGGACGAACGTCCGGGGCCTCGACGTGTGTGAGCTGATGCCGCTGCACGCGAAGTGCGCCGACAAGTACACCCTGATCCGCAGCATCGCGCACACGTTCAACGACCACGGGGGCGGGTCCAAGCGTGTGATGACCGGGCGCGCCCCCAACACGCCGACGGAGACCGTGAACGACTCGCCGGCCGTCTGCACGGTCGTCGCCAAGATGCGGGAGAAGCTCAAGCTCGGGCTGCCCAACTGCGTGTCGGCGGTGGACGGCGGCCGGGCCGGGGTGGACACGTACGCGCAGGGGGCCGCGTGGCTCGGCCACGGGTACACCCCGTTCATCGTGGACGGCGACCCGAGCAAGCCGACGTTCCAGGTGAAGAACGTCGGCGTCAGCGCGGAGATGGCCCAGCGGCTCGACGACCGGTTCACGCTCCTCCGCGGCATCGAAGGGGTGCGGCGGGAGGCGGACACGAACCCCGCGCTGAGGACGATGGGCGGGCACTACGCGCGGGCGTTCGACATGCTCACCAGCACGCAGGCCCGGGCCGCGTTCGACCTGTCGAAGGAGCCGGCCGCGGTGCGCGAGCGGTACGGGATGAACGTGTGGGGGCAGCGGGCGCTGATGGCCCGGCGGCTCGTCGAGGCCGGGTGCAGTTTCGTGACGGTGGTGCTGGAGAACCCGCACATCAACGGGTGCTTCTACAACTGGGACACGCACGCGGTCAACCACGACAACTTCGTGGACATGCGGCTGCGCCTGCCGGTGTACGACAAGGTCGTCACGGCGCTGGTCGAGGACCTGCACGACCGCGGGCTGACGAAGAAGGTGCTCTTGGTGGTGACGGGCGAGTTCGGCCGGTCGCCGAGGATCAGCAAGGCCGACGGCGGCGCGAAGGGCATGCGACTCGGGCGCGAGCACTGGCCGCAGTCGATGTCGGTGCTGGTGTCCGGCGGCGGCCTGAAGATGGGGCAGGTGATCGGCTCGACCGACAAGCTGGGCACGCACCCGCACGAGAACCGGCTGGCCCCGGAAGACCTGTGGGCCACCGTGTACAAGCACCTCGACATCGACCCGCACACCTTCATCTACGACCCGCAGAAGCGCCCCGTCCCGATCCTGCCGGCCGGCCGGCCGATCCGCGAACTGCTGTGAGCCCGCCGACACCCGCGCGACCGGCAACCGTCGGTCCCGCGGGCCCGCCCCGAAACTGTTGTCGTTTCCCGCGAGTACCCCCAAACTTCAGATCGGCTGGAACACCATGGCTCGGATCGAAACTGCCAAGGCCGGCCCCCACCGGCGCGAACTCCTGCGGATGGGGGCCGCGTCGGTCTGCGGTTTGGCTCTCACCGACTTCTTGCGGGCCGACGCGCGCTCCGCGCTCGACTCCGCGTACCGCAAGCGGTCGGTCGTCAACGTCTGGCTGGCCGGCGGCGCGTCGCACTTGGACACGTTCGACATGAAGCCGGACGCCCCGGCGGAGTTCCGCGGCGAGTTCAAGCCGAT
>JALHNS010000367.1 GCA_022843445.1 Gemmata sp. | reverse complement strand
CACCGTGCCGCACACCAGCGCGCACCCGACCGCCACCTTCGCCGCGCTCACCCCGCCGAACGGCAGCGCCAGCGCCAGCACCGGCACCGCGGAGAGCGCCGCGCACAGCACGAACGCGGCGCGCCCCGCGGCCTTCCCGAACACGATTTCCGAATCGGTCAGCCGCGTGGTGAGCAGCAGCGGGAGCGTGTCGCGGTCTTTCTCTTCGGACACCGCCCCGGCCGCGAGCGCCGGCGTGACCGCGACCGCCACCACCAAAAGCGCTTCGAGCAGCACCAGCGCGAAGGCGTCGGCGAACCGCGCGGCGTCGGCCGGCGCGAACCGCGGCCCGTTGAGGTCGAAGAGGACACTGCTCAGTGGTATCGGGTAGACCCACGCCGCCGCGAACGCGCCGAGCGCGAGCACGACGGCGTAGAGGAACATGAGCCGGACGCGGAGCGCGGTCCCGCGGCGCGCGAGCCGCCGCAGTTCCCACGCGGCCAGCGGCCCGATCGGCCCGAGGTGCGGCACGTCACTTGTCCTGAAGCCCCAGCGCGACACCGGCCTTGCCGAACGGGACCGCCGGCGTCGGCCACGCGCTCACGGCCTTCGTCTGCGCCGCGCGATCGGGGGTCAGGCGCGCGTTCTGCCGCGCGACCCACAACCGGCCCCACAGGTGCCCGGCCCGGAGGCGCTTCGGATCGTCGGGCATTTCGGCGAAGCTCTCGTCGGGCTTGTCCTTCGGGGCCGCTTCGGCCCGCGCGCGAACGGCGTCGCCCTTCGCCCACGCCTTCAGTCCGTCGTCGGCCAGCGCGTCGGCGAACTGCTTGGCGAGGTCCGCTTTGCCCGCCGCGGCGGCCACCTGCACCAACTTCAGACCCACGAACGGCGGCACCGCGAAGTCTTTGCGCGCCTTCGCCGCGCTCACCGTGGCGAGCGCGGTTTCGAGCGCCGGGCCGGGGTCCGAACTCCAGTCGGCCCCGAGCGCCAGCGCCTTCAGTTGGTCCTCGGCGCGGCCGGGCAGTTTCGCCACCTCCACGGCCGCGGCCGCGCTCTCTTCGAGCGCCGCGAGGCCGGTGTACGCGAGCCGCGCCGCCTCCGACGGCGACGTGCCCGGCGTCGGCTTGCTCGCCACCAGCGGCGCTTTGTCCGTCTTCAAGAGCGCGAACAGCGTTTGCGCCGAAGCCGGGGCCGGCGAGGCCCTCGCCACTTCGCCCTTCAGTTCGTTGGCGACCGCGGCCGGCACCCCGGAGTTCTTATCGGCGCGGTACACCTCCAGCGCGACGAGCGCTTTCGCTTCCGGTTGCTCCGGCGTCGCGAACAGGGCCAGCGGGATGAGTTGCACCGCGAGGTCCGCTTGCTCGCGCTTGGCGAGTTCGCGGGCGAGCCGCCGCGCGAGGTACGCTCGGAACTCGAAGTCGGCGGAGGATTGTAGCGCGCCGAGGAGCTTTTGCAGTTCGGTGTACACGGTGAACACGCGCTCGTTCGGCCGCGTCTTGCGGGCCATTTCCGGCGTCCACCGCATGCGCACCATGTCGCTCCCCTCGCGCTCGGTGCCGCCGAACGCGACCAACCCCAGCGCCACCTCCGCGAGCGCCGCGTTGCGGGCCGGCGAAGGCGGCAGCGCGCGGAGCGCGCCCGCGGCTTCCGCTTGGTGCTTCATCGCTTCTTTGAACTGCGCCGGCTCGTTGTGCCGCAGCGCGTACTCGGCCGCCGCGAGGTGCAGCACCGCCGCCGCGTGCGGCTGCTCGTCTTTTGGCACCGCGTCCGGGTTCGCGGTCAGTTCCGCGAGCGCTTCCACCATCAGCTTGTCTTCTTTGCCCGCGGTGCGCGACTTCGTGAGGTACACCGCGCCGAACACCACCCCGCCCACGAGCAACAGCGCGACCGTGGCGAACGCGAGCTTCCGCTTCAATGGGGTCGGCTCGTACTCGACGCCGTCGGCCCCGGCCTCTTTCAGCGCGGTGCCGCTCACCACCTTCGCTTCGCCGGCGTCTTGGACGCCTTCGAGCTTCTCGTTGTTCTGCTTGGCGAGGCTCGGCCCTTTGCTGCGCGTCTGCCGCCAGTCGTACTGGCCCTCGTCCTTCGGTTCCGGAATTTTGACCCGCTGCCGGCACTCCGGGTTCGGGCACAGCGCGTTCTTGCCGGCCCGCGTGATGGGTTCGGTCCACTTGTGGTTGCAGAAGTTGCACTCCACCTCGATGACCGTGTTCTTCGGCTTCTCAGCGACCGGTTCGTCGGCGAGCGCCGCGAGCGCCGCGGCTTCGGCCGCGGCCGCGTCCACCTGCGGCACGTCCGCGGCAGGTTGGCTCGACGAGGGAATGGTGATCTTGTTGCGGCAGCCCTTGCACGTCGCCGGCTTACCGGCAAGTTCGTCTCTGAGCTTGTAGTGGTGCCGGCAGAACGGGCAGTCGAATTCGATCGCCATGATCGGTGATCCCGCGGCGGCGTTCGGGAGGCGAGACTTGTGCTTCCCATTATCAGGGCGCGCCGCACCGGAGGCAACGCGGAACTGCAAGGAGGTCGAAGGGTGGCCTATCACTGTGCGGCACTAACGCGAAAACACTTCGAAAATAAACGATTTTGGCCCTTTTCGTGGCGCATCCCAGTTGGGGCTATTGAAACGCCGCTACCGCGATTCGGCGTGCCAAGCCGTCGCGGTGAGCGCGGTTCGGGTTCTCGGACTGCTTGGGGTGCCGCAAAAGCCCATGCGCGGCTCGCGGTTCGAGTTCGCGCACGCACGAAAACCCCTGTGGCGCGCCTTCGCGCCGCCAGATGAATGGTATACGTGCGGTCAATTTGTGTCAACGGAAGAACTGATGCCGAATCGGCGCGGTCGCTGCCGACCGATGCTCGTTCCCGTGCTGGGCGTTCGCGGGGCTGGGTGAGCGCCGCGCGGTGCCCTGTTGTGTGCGTGCCGATTGTAGGGGGCGCGAGCTCGTTTTCTTCACGAACTCTACGGTTCGTCTTCAAGATTGCCGATGTGTGGGTAACCTCGCTACCAACCTCAGCCGACCACATGCCGACCGCGACCCGCCTTGCCCGTGTTGCCGCCGCGCTTTGCGTTCTCGCGCTCGGTGGCGGCGAGCAGCCACCCGGCGCGGCCGAGATGGCCGAAAGCGCCCCGTTTGCCACCGCGCCGCCGCCAGTGCCCGGCCCCCCACCAAACGCGCTCGCCGACTCGGTTCACCGGAGCGACGAGTACGGGCTGAAGTCGCTGTTCGACTCGATCCACCAGCGCTCCGGCACGGCGTCCAAGTGGTACGAGCGGCTGAACGTTCGCGGCTACACACAGTTTCGGTTCGGGCGCACGCTCTACAGTGGCCCGGACGACGTGCCCACGGGGCAATTCGCCGCCACCGACCCGACCGGCGTGCCGGTGAACATCCTCGGTGACCGCGCGCTCACCGGACAGGCCGAAGGGTTCTCGGTGCGCCGCGGTCGGTTCATCCTGTTCGGCGACGTGACCGAGCACTTGGGCCTGTACGCGCAAATCGACGTGGCGAACACGCCGCCGGGCAGTTCCACCACCACCACGTTCGGGCAGATGCGCGACCTGTACGCGGACGTGTATGTGGACACCGCGAAGGAACACCGGTTCCGCGCCGGTCTGTCGAAGGTGCCGTTCGGCTGGGAGAACATGCAGTCCAGCCAGAACCGCGTGCCGCTGGACCGCACCGACGCGATCAACAGCGGCGTCAGTCCGAACGAGCGCGATTTGGGCGTGTTCTACTACTACACGCCCGAAGACAAGCAGAAACTGTTTCGCGACCTCGTGGACGGCGGGCTGAAGGGGTCCGGGAACTACGGCATCTTGGGCCTCGGCGTGTACACGGGGCAGGGCGGCTCGCAGCTCGAACAGAACCGCAACCTGCACCTCGTGGCCCGCGTCACGTGGCCGTGGCAGTTGCCGAGCGGGCAAGTGGTGGAAGCGAGCGTGCAGGGCTACACCGGCGAAACCGTGGTGGCCGGCTCGCCCATTCGCCCGCTGGGGCGCGGGGCGTCGCGCACGCCGACCGGCACGCAGAGCGCCGGCGACCGGCGCGGGCTGCGCGACCAGCGCGTCGCGGGCACGTTCGTGTGGTACCCGCAGCCGTTCGGGTTTCAGGCCGAGTGGAACTACGGCGAGGGGCCGGGGCTGAACGACGCGCAAACCGCGGTGATCGTGCGCCCGCTGAACGGCGGGTACGTGATGGGCACGTACAAGTTCGACACCCAGCGGTGCGGGATCGTCACCCCGTACTGCCGGTTCCAGTATTACGACGGCGGGTACAAGTCGGTGGTGAACGCGCCGTTCGGGACCAGCCGCCAGTGGGATCTGGGCGTGGAGTGGCACTTCCTGCGCGAGATGGAGCTGGTGGTGGAGTACAACTTTTTGGACAGCGTGAGCCTCGTCGCGATCGACCGCGCCAGCACGCGGTCGTTCCGCAACTTCACCGGCGGCGCGCTCCGCGTGCAGTTCCAAGTGAACTACTGACGCACCCTCATTTCACCGTGACGCCCACCGGGGCGCTCCAGTGCCCGCAGCGGCCGGTGTCGTCGCGCCAGCGGGCGCGCACGCGGTACTCGCCCGCCGTTTTGAACACCTCCGCGGGCACTTCAACCGTGCGGCCCGCGGCACTCTCTTGCTTCCAGTGGTCGGTCAGTTCGTACACACCGCGCGCGCCGACGCGCCCCACGCGCCATTCGAGCACCGCCGCCCTCGCGCCGGCCGGGGACGCGAACGCGCTCGCCTCGAACTTGAGCGCATCGCCCTTGCGCTCGACGGCCGCTTTCGACGGGATGTTGTCGTCTTTCGCCTCGTGCGCGAGGTAGCCGAAGCCGTAGCCGGTGGGGTTGCCGTCGTTCGGCGCGTACTTGCCGCCGGGGCGCGAATCCGTGCAGAAGTCCACGAGGTACTTCTGGAACCCGGCGAAGTCGGGCGTGGCGAGCGTGCGCGTCCACCGGCCGCCGAAGTGGTCGGCGGTTGCGGGGTTCACGAAGTACGCGCCCTTCGGGTTGATGCGCGGGCTGAAGTTCCAGCGCGCCTCGTCGAGCCGCGGCCAATCCACCGCGTGGCCCTTCGGGGTGAGTGCGGACCCGAGGTCGCTCACCAGCTGCCCCACCTGCCCGCCGGTCGGCGACGCGTCCGACGCGAACAGGTCGAGGATTTCGCGCGCGCGGTTCCGCACGTCGATTGCGATCGCGGGGTGCTGCGTGCAGCGGATCGCTTCGATGTAGCCGGGCTGGTGGTGCCGCGGAACGAAGGTCATGTCCATGTCCCACGGGATCGGTGCCCAGCGCCCGTCCGGGTGCCGGTAGTAGCCGTGGTTGCCGTCCGGGCGCAGGTCCACGTTCCCGATCAAGCGGTTCAGCGCGTGGAAGCTCGCGTACGCGCGCACGTCGAGATTTTTGCGCCACCACTCTTCTTTCTGATTGCCGCGAACGCCGTTGATGAACTGCTCCCAAATCTTCTGCGCCTCGGCCGGTTCCTTCACGTCTTTCGGAACGTGCTTCACGCCGCTTTGCGTGCTCACGGCGATGCCGTCCGGCAGCTTCGCGTCGGCCATCAGTTTCGGGTTCATCTCGCCGATTGCGACGTACAAGCCCCACAAATCGCCCGCGTACTGGTCCTTCGCGTTCACCTCTTCGGCGGTCGTCACGACGCGCCACTGAATCCACGTGGCCGGCGGTGTGGGCACGCCCGCGAGCCGGTACGCGCGCATGCACAGCACCTCGTCCAAGCCCGAAATGCCGCGGTGGACCGGCACGTACGGCGTGCTGCCGCCGGGGTTCAGGTCGAGTTCGTCGATCGGTGCCGGGAACGGCACGCCGGCGTGATCCACGAAGGGAATCTCGCGCCCCGCGAACTTCAGCGCCCACTTGTTCTTCCCCGCGATGTGCGCGCTGCCCTGCCCGCGGTTGCTGTACTGAATGTGGTCGTACACCGCCCCGCGATACACCACCGTGCCCTGCTGCCGCTGTTTGTGAACGGTATGGTCCCACTGGCTCTTCGCCACGTCTTCGCCGCGCGCGATGAGGTGCATCGCTTGCAGCGTGTTGAGGAACGCGGCGTTGAACGTAACCGCGGGCGCTTTGCCCGGTTCGCGGGAGCCGACGTAATCGGCGGGGCCGGCGTCGCACCACCACGCGAAGTTCGGGCTGGGCGCGTCCGCGGCCGGCGCGCGCACGGCCCTACCCGCGGCGTCGGCGGCGAACACGCGATACCGAATCAGGTGCCGGTGCTTCTGCACCTCGCCCGGCACGCGCGCGGTGAAGGTGCCGTCGCCGGCCTTCGCGTCGCCGTTTTTGCCGTCGTCGCTCATCGGCACGTCGGTCCAGTTCTTCTCGTACTCGGCATCGGCCTTGCGCACGTACTTCCCCGGCGCGACCACTTGCACTTTCAGCACCGGCTTGGTGACGCCGTCCGCGACGCGCGCCGTGACGAGCACCGTTGCGCCCGGCGTCGGCTGAAGCGGCTCGTGCCGCACGTCCGAGACGGGGTCCGCGGCGCTCGCCGGGGCGCAGAGGGCAAGTGCGAAGAGAGCGAACGCGCGCATCGCAAGGGTTCCGAGGAAGGGAAGGGCGGTTGTGGGACCGCGGGGCCCTCTGTACCGAGGGGGCGGCGCAATTGTACGCGCGCGCGGGCCGGCGCGCTCACGCCAGCGCCACTTCGATCCCGGTCATGTCCTCGCTCGCCAGCCCGAGCGCGACGCGCGCGAACACCTCGTCGCGGGCCTTGTTCCGCGCGTCGAAGTCCTTCAGGTACCACCAGAACCGGTACGTTACCACCTTCACCAAGCCCTTGTGCGCGTAGCTGAGCACGCTCACGCCCTGTTCGGCCGACAGGCTCTTGCACTGCTGCAGCGCCGCACGGATCACGCCGATCACCTTGCCCGCGTCCTTGTCGGTGCTCACCGTGACCGTGAGCGAATCGTAGGTTTCCGCGCCGCGGCTCAGGTTCTCGACGGGCACTTCGGTGAGCTTGCGGTTGGGCACGCTCACCGTGAGGCCGCTCGCGTTCTTCAGCGCCGTCGAGCGCCACGTGAGGCCCACCACGCGCGCCGGCTCGCCGCCGTTCAGGCGCACCACGTCGCCCACTTGGAACCGGCCGTCGGCGCAGACGGCGACCGCCGCGAGCGCGTCGGCGATGACCGTGCGCGCCGCCAGCGCCAGCGCGAGCAACCCGATGGCCGCGCCGACCACGCCCGCGGTCACGTCGAACCCGAGCACGCTGAGCGCGACCGCCAGCGCCGCGAACCACACCAGCCACCGCACCGCGCGGCGCACCGGGCCGAGCACCGGCGACGGGTTCGCGC
>JALHNS010000366.1 GCA_022843445.1 Gemmata sp. | reverse complement strand
CACGGCGGCGACGTACTGGTGCGCGGGGGCGTGCGGGTCGCGGTGCGCAAGGTGCGCCGCAACCGACTGCTCGAAGCGCAGGTCGCTCGCGCGGAACCGTTCACACCTACCGGAACCAACGCATGAAGACTCACATCGCGATCAACGGGGCGTGCGGGCGCATGGGGCAGCGGCTCGTTGCGCTCGCGCACGAAGACGCCGACCTGCACCTTGTCGCGGCCGTCGACGCCGCCACCAACCCGCTGCAGGGGAAAGACGCGGGCGAGGTCGCCGGCGTCGGGCACATCGGTGTGCCGATCCGCTACGACCTGCCGCTCGGTGCGCGCGTCGACGCGGTCATCGACTTCAGCGCGCCCGCGGGCACCATGGCCGTGCTGCCGGTGTGCGCCGACCGGGCGATCCCGCTCGTGGTCGCCACCACCGGGCACACGGCCGAACAGAAGGCCGAAATTGAGGCCGCGGCCCACAACACCGCGATCCTGTACGCCCCGAACATGAGCCTCGTCGTGAACCTGCTGTTCAAGCTGGTGCGCCTCACGACCGAAGCGCTGAAGGGCAAGGGGTTCGACGCGGAGATCGTGGAGCGGCACCACCGGTTCAAGAAGGACTCGCCGAGCGGCACCGCGGCGCGGTTCGCGGAGATCATTCAGGAGGTGCAAGGCGGCGTGTTCGTTCACGGGCGCGAGGGGCTGATCGGCGAGCGCAAGCCGGACGAGATCGGCATTCACGCCGTGCGCGGCGGCGACAACGTCGGCGAACACACCATCATCTTCACCACGATCGGCGAAACGCTGGAGCTGGTACACAAGGGCCACAACCGCGACAGCTACGCGCGCGGCGCGCTGCTCGCGGCGAAGTTCATGGCGAACCGCCCCGCCGGGCGCTACACGATGAACGACGTACTCGGGCTTTAGGACGGGCTTCCAGCCTGTCACGCGCTCGCGATTCGGGACAGGCGGGAAGCCTGTCCTACGGCACCGGTTCCCACTTCGGTTTCTCCTTCGGCACGTCGCGCGACGCGGGCGGCACCTTGTACAGCGCGCCGCTGTACGCGGCGCGCAGTTCGCCGGTCGCGGGGTCCATACGCACCTGCGCCACCGCTTTCTTGTCGTCGCTGCCGGGGAGCGGGACGAACCACGCGCGCTGCCGCATGTAGTGGTCGCCGCTCGGCGACTGCTGCGTGCCCCGCGACCGCGACAGCCCGAACTCGCGGCGCTCACCGGTGCGCAGATCGAACACCGCGACATCGCCGGTCATCTCCTTCGGAACGAACGCGAACACGAACGGCGGGTGCAATTCGATGCGCTGCGTGCCCTTGGGCAGCGCGAACGCTTCCGCCTTCGATTTGCCGTCCAGCGCGCGGCGCACGACCGTGTCGGTGCCGCGCATCCAATAGGCGTGCGTGTCGTCGATGCCCTCGGCGCTCGCGTTGGCTTCGCGCCACAGCACCTTCTGGTTCTTCACGTCCCACGCCTCGATCCCGCGATCCTGGAACCCCGGGCGCGCCGGGTTCGGCACCTGCCCGTCGTACACGATCGCGCCGTCGGTGGCGAACAGGTTGCCGTGACCGAACTCCAGCGAGAAGCCGTCTTCGCCCTGCGCGAACCACTTGCGCAGCGGCTTCGACTCGCCGAGCTTCCCGGCTTTGAAGTCGATGGGGAACTCCGCGATTTCGTAGTAGTATTTGCCGTCGAGATACGTTTCGACGTAGCACAGCAGGCCGGCGGCGGTGAACCGCTTCGCCGCGAACCGCACCTTCTCTTGCGCGAACCGAATCGGTTTGTGGCCCGGCAGGTGCAGCGTGTCCGCGTTGGCGAACCAGCCGGTCACGAGCGCGCCGCCGGGGCCGAGGTCGCCCATTAGCGAACCCGTACTCTGGCGCGTTTCGAGCGCGGTCGGTTCCTTGTCGCCCCACTTGGAGCGGTACACCGTGTACGTGTACGACACCGCACGGTTGTGTTCGGTGCCCTTCACGACGTCCGAGCCGATACTCGCGGCGTAGCCGTCGCGCGCGAACAGCAGCATGTGGCCGTGCGTGCCGGCGAGTTTCTCCCACGCCTTCGGCGCTTCGGGTAGCGGATCGGCCGCGACGCATACGAACGCGAGAACTGCGAATGTGTGACGCACGGTTCGCCCTCCGGTAGGTGCGCGCTCAGCGTACCCGGGGGAGCGCAACGCGCGCGTAACCGACGCCCCGATGTGGCCAAGACGCCCCGAGAATGCCAGAGTTGGCCACCCGAGTTGGCCAACTGGCCAACTCGCAAAAAACACTAGAAATTCCAGAGTTCCGCGCGGGTCATGGGGCGAGTTGGCCAACCCCACACGCGATACCCCCCCTCGGGCGGGCGCGGCACAGATTTTCGGGGCCGGTCGCGCCCGCGCCGCGTTCGAGAGCGACAACGAACGGCCACACACCGACGCGCGGTGCGAACGCCAGAATAGTATACGCGCGATCAATTTCAGTCAACGGCAGTTTCGCAGCGCGGGCACCGTCCGTCGTTCGTCGGCACCGCGAAACGAGGGCGCGCGCTACTGCGGGCGGTTCACGCGGTTGAGGAACGCGAGGATCGCGGCGACCGCGCGGTACAACTCCGGCGGAATCTCCTGATCCAAGTTCAGCCGGCTGAGCACCGACACGAGCGCCGGGTCGCGGCGCACCGGCACGCCGTTCTTCGCCGCGAGGTCGAGAATCTGCGCCGCGGTGCGCCCCTTCCCTTTCGCGACCACCTTCGGCGCGCCGCCGGTCGCGGGATCGTAGGCGAGCGCGACCGCGCGCCGTTGCGACGGGTTCTCCGCCATCGTCACGCCCTCACGTCGAGAACGGAAGCGCCGTCCGAACGGCCGGCGCGCAGTTCGCCCGCGCGCCGCCGCCGGTCCGGGAGGTCGCTCGCGGCGCGCACGTCGAGCAGCACTTCGGTGAAGCCCTCGGCTTCGAGTTCGGTTCGCAGCGCGTCGAGTTCGTTCCCGACGCGCGCGCGCACGTCGGGCGCGTCGAGGTAGATCGTCGCGCGGAAGCTGCCGCCGCTCAACCCGGCTTCGATGTACGTTTCGCCCAGTTCGGTGAGCGGAACGTGCATGAACACGCGGAACCGCGACGCCGGGTCGCGCGGGTCCGAATCGGCGCGGCGCTCCGGTTCGAGCGCGAGCCGCACCGTGCGCCACCGGTCGCCGTCGGGGAACGGAATCTGCAAGTGGAACGCGGTGCCGTTCGCCTGTGCGAGCGCGTTCGCGGCCTGTTGCGATTCGATGGTGTGGAGTGCGGCCTCGACCGCCGGCACGCGCACGCTGTTGCCGATGTCGTTCGCCGCGCGCAGCAGTTTCAGCAACTCGCCCTTCAGGTCGGGCCCGGCCTCGCGCGGTTCGGGCCGCACCTCCGCGCGTGCGTCGGGAACCGGCTCGCGGGTTTCGCCCCGAACCTCGGCCGGCGCCTCGCGCGTCCGCGTGGGCGAAGTGGGTTCGCGCGGCACGGGTTGCCCGCGCGGGTCCACCTCCGGCGCTTCGGGGCCGACCGCCGCCGGGCGCTCTGTGGCGGTCGGTTGCGGCACGGGCACATCGGGCGAAGCCGGCGCGGGGCGCGCGGCGAGCGCTTCGAGAAGCCCCGCCGGTGCGTTCGCGGGAACCGCGCGATTCGGCACCTTCGGCGCGAGCGCCGGGAGAGGCGCGTTCGCAGGCGCTTCGCCGGTCGCGGGCTTCGCGGGAGTCGGAACTGCCGGCGCGCCTTCGGCGGCGCGCGCGAGTTTCGCCTCGAACAACTGCCCGCCGTGCTCCACGAACCGCTGCAGTTGCGCGGCGTCCGGTGCGCGACCGGTTTGGGGCACGAGCGCTTCGAGCGTGTCGCGCACGGCGGTCGCGGCGGCGCGCACGGCGGGCGGGGCGGGCGGTTCGCCCTTCGCGGGCGGCGCGGTCAGCGTTTCGAGTTCGGCGCGCAGCGGCTTCAGGGCGGTGCCCACATCGGCCGCGGGCACGCGCAAGATCGCGGTCGCGACTTCGCGCGCCGTGGCGGGCGCGTCCGGCGGCAGCGGTTTCAGGGCGACGCCGGTCGCGGCGCGCTCCACGTGCAGCACGTAGCGCTCGCCGGGCACTAACGGTTCCGCCGGGCGCGCGACTTGCTCCTGCCCGTCGATTCGCACCCGCGAGCGGCCGTCCGGCAGCGCGTCGAGTACGTCCACGACCGCGGCGCTCGGTTGGGAAGAGCCGCGCGGCACGTTCGGAAGCGGTTGCGACGCGGGCGCGGAAACTGAGGGCGGAACCGAAAGTTCGACGGTCGGGTGCGGCGCGGTCGCGGCCCCGGGCGGAACGCGCAGCAGAAGCACCGCGCCTTGCTGCAGGGGCGCGCCGGGCGGGAGTTGAACCGTCAGCGCGCGACCGCTCACGGTCAGCGTCGCGTCGCGCGGGGTCGCCGCGGTCACGGTCGCTTCGAGCAACTCGCCGACCGGTACCCGGGCGAGGTCGCCGGCCACGACGCGCGCGGGCACGCCGGCCGTGTCGGTCGACACGGCCGCGAGCTGTGCGGCGGCGAGCGCGTTAAGCTGCATCGCTTGTACTTTAGCCCATCTCGCGCTCGCTGCCCGAATTCGCGCGCGAATGCCCGCGCTCACGGGGCCCTCGCCAAACTCGCCTCAATTCCGCGCGGCGGGTCGCCGATTGGCTCAACATGGAGACGCAGCTATCCGGGGTGAGCGTGCTCGCCCGACTCATGGACGCCGCCGCGCTGCGGCACCGCGTGCTGGCGCAGAACGTGGCGAACGTGAACACGCCCGGCTACACGCGGCGCGAGGTCGCGTTCGAGGTCGACTTGGCGAAGGCGCTCGCGGCACCGAACGCGGACGCCCCCGCGGTGCGGCCGACCGTGACCGCGGACGAGAGCGCGCCCGCTCGCGCCGACGGGAACAACGTGGACATCGACAAGGAAATGGGCGCACTCGGTAAGAACGCGCTACTGTATCAGGCCGCGGCGCAGATCGTGGCGAGCCGCGTGGCCTCGCTCCGGGCCGCCATCACCGGCCGCTAACACGAGGACCGACCGTGCCCTTCGACACACTGTTCGCGGCGAGCGCGATCAGCGGCACCGGGATGAGCGCCGAGCGGTACCGCATGGAGGTGATCGCGAACAACATCGCGAACGCCAACTCCACGCGGTCCGCGAACGGCGGCCCGTACCGCAAGCAGGACGTGGTGTTCGCCGAAGTACTCGGCGCGGCGACCGGCACCGGCGCGCCGGCCCTCGGCGGCGTGCAAGCGGTCGAGGTGGTGGAAGACCAGAGCGAGCTGCCGCGCGTGTACTCGCCCGGGCACCCGGACGCGGACGCCGAAGGGTTCGTGCGGATGCCGAACGTGCAACTGCCGCTGGAAATGGTGAGCCTGCTCACCGCGGCGCGCGCGTACGAGGCGAACCTGCGGGCCGCGCAGACGTTCCGCCAGATGAACGAACAGGCCCTGAACCTGCTGCGGAGCTAACCCGTGCCCGTCGACTCCCTCGCGCCGCTGGCGCACTTGCAGCCGCTGGTTCCGCTGGGCGGCGCGCCGCTCGCCGATCTCGCACCCGCGAGCGCGCCCCCGTCCGGCAGCGGGTTCGCGGCGGTGCTGGGCGGGTTGCTCGACGGCAACCGCGCCGCCAGCGCCACCGCCGACGCCGCGGTGCGCGACCTCGCCACCGGTGAGGCCCAAGACCTGCACACGGTGTCGCTCGCGGTCGCGCAAGCCGACCTGTCGTTCCGGCTCATTCTGGAACTGCGGAACCGGCTCGCGGACGCGTTCCAAGAAGTGACCCGCATGCAGGTGTGAGGCGCGCGGCGAACGGCCGGTGTCAACCGGCCGGTGGTCCATGCGCGAAATCACCGGCCGGTTGGCACCGGCCGTTCGCCAGTTGGGGCGGCTTCAGTTCGTGAGCTCTTCGGGATCGGTTCAAGCGCATGGAACAGTTCCGCAAAATGCTCGCGCAGATGCGCGAGTTCTGGTCCGGTCTCGGGTTCGCCCGGCGCGCGCTGCTCGTGGTCGCCACGGTCGGCGCGGTCGCGGCGGTCGGGGCGTTCGCGTACCTGTCCGGCACCACCTACGTGAACGTGTACCGCGACCTCGACATCGGGGAAGTCGGCGCGATGCGCACGGCGCTGACCGCGCAGAGCATCCCGAACGAACTGTCGGCCGACGGCACCGCGATCCGCGTTCCGGCCGAGCGGCTCCCCGAAGCCCGCGTCGCGCTCGCTTCGGCCGGGCTGCCCAGTCGGGGCGGCAAAGGGTTGGACATCTTCGACGAAAGCTCGTTCCTCACCACGCCGTTCGTTCAGAGCGTGAACTACCAACGCGCCTTGCAGGGCGAACTGGCGCGCTCGATTCAGCAGCTCGAACCGGTTCACACGGCCCGCGTCATTATCGCGCGACCGGAGCCGAACCAGTACGCCCTCTCGCGCGACACGAAGGTGACGACCGCGAGCGTGACGCTGCGCCTGAAACCCGGTGCGACCATGACCCGCGGCAGCGCCGCGGGTATCGTGTCGCTGGTGGCGCGCAGCGTGGAGGGGCTGAAACCGGAAAACGTCACGGTCATCGATTCCGCCGGGCGCGTGCTCTCCGACCCGCACGCCGCGGACCGCGACTCGCTGCCCACACCGCAACTCGAGTTCCGCCGCGAACTGGAAGCGTACTTGGCGAGTAAGGCCCAAGACATGCTCGCGCAAACTCTCGGCGCGGGCCGCGTGTACGTGCAGGTGAGCGCGGACATCAACTTCAACCGCGTGAAGGAGCTGCAAAAGACGTACTCGCCGGAGCGCGTGGCCCGGATCGAGCGCAACACAACCACGAAGAGCACCGGCAGCGGGCCGCGCGGCGTCGCCGGGCCGAGCAGCAACGTGGCGCGGGCCGGCGGCACAGCGAGTACCGCGACCGCGGGCGCGGGCGGCACGTCGTCGTCGGAAGAGACGGCGACCGATTACGCGCTGTCCGAAACGGTGCGCGACCTCGAAGAGGGCCGCGGCGCGGTCTCGCGGCTGTCGGTCGCGGTGATCGCCGACCTGCGCCCGCCGGGCGACGGGCAACCGGTGATTAGCGCCGCGGACGCCGAAGAGATCGTGAAGCGCGCGGTCGGGTTCCGTTCCGGGCGCGACGAGGTTAAACTGTCCAACGTGCCGCTGACGGCGCCGGCCGCACCCGAACCGGACGAGGCGCTCGCGCGGCTCCAGCGCGTTCAAGCGTACGTGGGCCTCGCGCGGAACGTGTGCTTGGCGCTGGCGTGTGTGCTGGTAGTCGGTATCTTCGGATTGCTCGCGCTGCGCCGGCGCGCGCCGGCGGAAGTGCACGCCGCCGCGGGCGCGCCGCCGACCGGCGCGCCGGGCACCG
>JALHNS010000365.1 GCA_022843445.1 Gemmata sp. | reverse complement strand
GCTGCCGAGCGTACCGGGCGGGGCGGACGAACCGCGGGCCGGCGCGCGACGCGAGGCGCTCGCGGCGCTCGCGGCGCTCGGCGACCGGATCGGCACGCGCGTCGCTCTGGACACCGGAGCGGCGACGGCGGAAAGCGTCCGCACCTATCTGGATACGTTCGACTCGGACACGCTGAACGTGAACTTCGACCCTACGAACGCCATCCGCGCCGGGGCCGATCCGGTGTCCGCGCTCGAGGCGCTGTTCGGGCGCGTGATCCACACGCACGCCCGCGACGTGCGGCCCGGTGCCGCGGGCGCGTGGCACGAGGTCGCTCTGGGCACCGGGGAGACCGACTGGGCCGAATACCTGTCCGCGCTGGAAGCGGTGGGCTACGGCGGGTACATGGTGGTCGACCGCGCGTCGGTGCCCGACCGTTTCGAGGACGTGGTCGCGGCAGTGCGCTATCTGGAACGGTTCCTGCCCGCCGCGGTATCGTGACTCGTGGTTGTGCCGAATCGGTTGGGAGAGGAACGCCCCGCGCTGCCGCGCCGGGTCACAACGCAGTTGCTTGTGGTTCGCGAGGCAGCGCGGGGCTTTGCGCACGGTTGCGCGTGCGTCCCGATTTGGCACCGGCCGCGGGCCCGTCGAGATCCGAACAGCGAATCGCCGGCGCGAGCGAGCTGGTTCTGATGTCTTGTTGCTCTGTTAAAATGATGCGTCCGGGCCGTGTTTCTTGTGGCACCGGCCTCTGGCCGGCGCCACGAATCTTCGGACTTTGCACCGGCCAGAGTCCGGTGCCACAAGAACAACGGGCATCATTTCAACAGAGCAAGGTCTTGTGGTAGAGCCACACGGTGCGGTTACGCACCTGTAGCAGCCTCGCTCGCTCGCTCGGAAACCGGCTTCTGGGTAGCGTGTGCGGCTCGCGTGGGCACGCTTTGGAAGAACGCTCGGTCGAAACGCAGATGTGCGTTCGGAAAGTCGCTGAGCAGAGTGGCGACGCACCACGCGAGCGTCTCGCGGGCCGGGGTGCGCGGGTGGCGGGAGAGGTCGGTCCCGCGGCGCTGGCGGTACAGCGCGCGCAACAGCCCTTGGAACTCTGGGGGCTGGTAAGGAATGTGGGCCAGTTCGGCGGCGACGAGTTCCAGCAGTTCGGGAGTGGTCACGGGCCGTCCGGGTTCGGCGTGTCGCGGTTGTACTCTTCCAGAGCAGTCGCGAGGTGCCCCCTCAGGAAGCTCCCGATGCTGAGCCGGGCGCGTGCGGCACGCGCTTCGAGTTCGGCAAATTCGGCGGGAGGTAACAGCACGTGAACCTCGACGACCGCGCTCGTGGCGCGCGGGTGTTCGATGGGCATTCGGAAATCCCTTCGGGCAGTTCGGGCCTCGTTGAGCCGAAACCGCGGTGCGACGTTAGGTGGAACCGTGTTCGGTGTAGGGCAAGGTATCGGGCAGGGTGTCGGACACGCTGTCGGGCTGAGTGTGCGCGTGCGGTTCTAACTGGCTCGCGATCGGGCCGGCGAGTTGCTGCATCGCCGCGCGTAGGTCGTCGCGGTTGACCCACAGTTCGACCGTTCCGGGGAGGGCGGTACCCAGCCCGGCGGTCAGGTGGTCGCCGACCACGCGGGATTCGATCCCGGCGGCGCGCAGCGCGCCGTGCCGCGTCTGAATCTCGATCAGCGTTCCCGTCGCGACGCACACCACGTCGTTCGAATTGCTCACCGTAGCTCCTGCGGTTAAATTGTGCCGGGGGGAAAGGAGCGACCGCTCAGTCGAACTTCAGTTGGCTTTTCAGGTCGCGGAGCTGGTCCCCGAAGCGCTGGTCGAACGCGGCCTCGTCCGCGCGTGCGTGCGCCTCCCGCGCCGCCCACTCTCGGTACGCTTGGTTCACTTGCACGAAGAGCGGGCGCAGCGCGTTCAGAACGGCCTCGACTTCGTCGATCGCGCAGCGGACCACGAAGAAGCGGCTGTGCGCCCAGCCCTGCCGACCCGCGACGCCATGCGCCTCGAGTGCCCCGCGAACGAATCGCGACCACCCGATCGGGGGCAGAGCGGACAGTTGAAAGTGGACATCGAACAGTGACAGGGCCGGGTCCGCGCGCGTGCTGCGCTCGTCGTCCAACCCGACGACCCGGATGTCCGCGAACTCCGCTCCCGCGGGCGCGCCCGCCGAGCGGAGCGCCGTTTCCGCCGTGCCAACATCGACGCGGTGGACCCAAAGTTCGACCCCTGCGGGGACGTCGGCTCCCAATCCGGCGGCCGGGATGTCGCCGACCACGCGGGATTCGATGCCGGCGGCGCTCAGCGCGTCGTGTCGGGCCCGCACATCGAGCAGTGTCCCGGTCGAAACGCACACGATGTCTCTGCTTCCCGTTGTCATCGCCAGTTCTCCACGAGGTGTGGATGAGAAAGCGGCGCCGCGCTTGCGTCGCGTGCGGTTCGGTCGCACTCACCGGAGCGCGTCGAGCATGCGGCGAACGCCGTCGGTGCCGTGGGCGGTGACGAGAATGCGGAGCAGCTCGTTGTGCGCGTCTGCTTCAGAAAGTGGGGGCCGGCCGCGAACGTCCGCGGCCCCTTGTGAGGGGCGCACTCCGCGGGCGTGCGGCATGCCGGTGGTGCGTCGGCTCGGGTCGGGGTTGTTGTGGGCCACGACAGGTGTCCATTGGTTTCAGCGCGTGTGTTAGATGCGGTACGGGACGTGCCCCAGAACCACGAGGATCAGCACCACGACCAGAATCAGACTGAGAAGGCCACTCGGCCCGTAGCCCCAGTTGCGGCTGTAGTTCCAGCGCGGGAGTGCCCCCAACAGAAGCAGAATCAGAATGATGAGCAGAATCGTACCCATTGCGGCACCCGTGTTCGGAAAACTGGCGAATGGGCCGCCGCAACGTTTGCAGCGGCCCGCGGGCAAACTACTTCTGCTTGACGGTCACTTTGAACGACACCTCTTGCGTCATCCCGCCGCCGGTGCCGGTTACGGTGACGACGTGATCGTCCACCGGTTTGGCCTCGTTGGTGGCCTTGAGGGTGAGTTTGGCGGTGGTGGCGTCTTTGGAGATGGTGCGGTCGGCTTCCATCACCGTCACGCCGTCCGGCAACCCCGCGAACGTCAGCACCACCGGGTCGTTGAAGTTCGTCCGCGACACGTCCACACTGATCGCGGACGTTTCGCCGGGCTTGATGCTCGTGTCCGAGGGCGACTTCACGGTGAGTTTCTTGCCCGCCGGGCCGGCCACGGTCTTACTTTCGCTCGAGCACCCGGTGCCCAGCGCGAGAACCGCGGTCGCAAGTGCGACGGCCTTCAGGAACGTGTTGCGAATCATTGCGGTAGCCTCGGAGTAGGGAATGGGTAGTCCGTCACATCGGGCGAACGGGGCGAGCGGGCGGCGCGGTCAGTCGCGCACGGGCCGGCCGACCAGCATCAGCACGACGCCCGCGATCAACAGACCGGCCCCGACGAGCGGGTTGAGCACCACCGTGTGCGGGCGGGACACGTCGATCTTGAAGTAGCTGTTGTCCGCCGCGCGCTCGGTGGTGAAGTATGTGAACGTGGGGATCGCGAGGGCGACGGCCCCGAGTACGAGTACAAGCAGTCCGATCATGGCGAGCCGAGTCATCAGAGGTCCCTCTTGGATTTGGGCGAGGGTGCGGGCGAACGGGTCGGCGCGGACCGAGGCTACACGGCGCCGCGCTCTTGGAACACGAACCGGGCCACCGCGAGCGCCACGACCGCGACCAACAGCAGGTGGATCAGGTGCCCGCCGACCGGGGAGACGAACGCCCCCAAGACCCAGAGGATCAGCAGGATCAGGAGGAGCGTTTCGAGTGCGTAGCGCGGCACGGTGTGGTACCTCGGTGTGAAAGCGGGCCCCGCCCGAACGGTCGGACGGCGGCGATTCAGCAGTGGCCGGCGAGCGCCGCGGCGACGGTGGCGCACAGGTCGTCGGCGCGCACGGGCTTTGCGAGCAGTGCGGCCGCGCCTTCCGCGCGCAGGTGGTTGGCGAGGTAGTTGCTCAGATCGGGGTCCAGTTCGCCGCTCATGAAGATCGCCGGCAGTGCGGGCCGGGCGCGGCGCAGCTCGCGCAGCACCTCGGTGCCATCGACGCCGGGCATCGACACGTCGAGCACGGCGAGGCTCACCGGTGGGCTGGTCGATTCAAACAGCGTGACTGCGGAATCGAAGTCGGCCGCGCCGAGGGTGCGGTACCCGGCCCCGGTGAGGGCGGTCCTAACGAACGAGAGCACGAACGGGTCGTCGTCCACCACGAGCACGCACGGTTTGGGCGCGGCGCGGGCGATCCGAGGTCGCGCCCACCCGCGGGGCGGGGCACTGAACGTCATCACGGTTGCTCCGTGAGCTGTGAGGTTGGGGTCGAACCGGAACGGGTCGGGAACACCGCTAACCTAAGCGGTTCGCGCGGCGGTCACGAGTCGGGAAGGTCCGGTCGCCTCACGTCAGGAATTACCCGACGCTCCGCGGTCGATGTTCCCGATTGTTGGGGTGATTTCGTGTGCCGGAGGGGCCGCCTTGCAGCGCCTGTTCGCGACCGTTTCGTCGGCCCGAGGCGCGACGTTCGTCGTGGTCCCGCACCTCGATCCGGCGCGGGCCATCATGGTGGCCGAACCGAGTTCTCGGCAGCCCCGCTGCCCGTGGTCGAACCGACCGACGGGGGCGCGGTCGCCGTCGATCACGTGAACCTGATCCCGCCGAACGCCATGATGCGGCTGCGCGGCGGGGTGCTGAGGCTCACCGCGCCGGACGCGGGCACCGGGGCCGCCGATTCGCTCGACGATTTCCTCCCGCCGCTTGCAGGGGACGTCGGCCCCCCGGTGTGGCGGTTAATGGTTACTCGACTTCCGCCGGGGTTGCGGTGCGGTGTGCGGCCACGAACCAGACCTGTGTCTCGTTCGTGCGGATGATGTCGCTTACGATCAGGTCGCCGCTGCCGGCGTCCCCGGCCCGGTCCGCCGAACGGGCCATTGCGCGGGCCTCTTCGAGAACCACCTCGTGCGCGCGGAGAAGGCGGGCCAACTGCTCGCCCGTTCGCTCGCGGCCCTTCGGCGGCCTCGGGATGAGGGTCGTCTCGGCCACGTCGGCGGCCATCGCCACGCTAACGCCCCCGAGTTGCATGACCCGTTCGGCGACGGCGTCCGCCAACACGTCCTGCTCGCGGTAGTGCTTGTCGAACAGCAAATGGAGCGAGTAAAAGGTCGGCCCGGACGCCTGCCAGTGGTGCTTCCGGTACAGGTCGCGGAGGGCGATCGTGTCGGCGAGGAGTTGGTTCAGGTTGTCCACAGCCTCCCGCCGCGCGGCCGCGGAGAGGGCGATCGGCACGTCCGCGAGCGCGCCGAACGCTTGCAACTCGTGGGGAGGCGGTGCCGCCGCGCGGGGGGGCTTGACGAGTGCGGAATCCTTCACGGGTGTTTCCTCCAAAGTGTAAGGCGCGGGACGAAGCCGAGGGAGACCGCATGAACCGGGGGCATCGGGCGGCCGGGACCACCCGACGCTGGCGTCCGACCTACGACTTCTTGGCGGGCACCGGGGGCGCGATGTGTTTGCCGGATTCGACGACTGTCGCCACCGTCTTGTCGTCCTTGTGCGGGGTGATCCGGACCGGCGTCCCCGGTTTCAGGTCGGCCGCTTTGCTGGCCTTGCCGTCGCACGTCACTTTGGCGTCTTCGGCCACCGTGTGGCAGTGCTGCTTGCCCTCGCCGCACGTCGTCGTGAGCTTGTCGTCGGCGACGCTAACAACGGTGCCGTCGATCGACTTCGTGGAATTCGTCACGCTTGCCTCCTGAATGAGATACTTCGGGCCTTTGGACGGGTGCCGACGGCTCCCGCCCGAACGACGCTCGCCCGTTATAGGCGGGAGCGGCGGTCACACCTCGCACCGGTCGGGTTCGATCGCGGAGGCCGTCTTGACGTAAATGAGGTACTCCACAATCTTGTCATCCCGGTCGACGGTGGAACGTCGGGGTGCGTCCGGTCCGGTCTGGCACTCTTCTCGTACTTCGAACGCACGCGTAGCCATCCGCGGGGCGGTACCCGTCCACTTCGACGTCTTCGACCAACTCGATTGCGTCCCCCGCGTGCACGAATGGCGACACTCGAACTTTACACGGGGGGGGGGCGGGTTCGAGTCAGGAAGGCGTCGCACAATAGAGCCGGGAAAGCCCCGACATGCGCGCAGACGGTACGGCACGACTCGGTCGCGGGTGTGATCGGCGCGCGTAGCAAGCGCACGCAGACCGGGCGGCCCCTTCCCGTGGAAAACGGTGACGGCCGCAAATTGTTGGATTTACGCGGGTTGCGAATTCGTAAATCGCAACGGTTGTAATCGTATGCGAAGCAGCTCAGCCCAATGCGCGAGGCATCGAACTGCGCGACCACGGTGCGAGGACGCACCCGTGCGTGCGCGAGCGGACGACCCAACTGGTGAGTGATCTTTGGTTATTCGATGTGATCCCACTTACGCGACCGGCGCTCAGACATCGCGGTAGTAGTGCTTGGGCGCGCCACTAAGGCGCTCGCGACAATTCACCGGGCCCGAGAGGAACGGAAGGATCGCCGACTCGCCCAAGTCCGCTCGTTCAGCTTCGGGCAACGGCACGTTGCCTCGCGTGACGGGTGCACGGGGGCACAACACTTTCATCGCGGCTCGCTGTCTTCCCGCGCGGCGAATGTCGCGCGCGAAAATTCGAAATCGTTTCGGTTATGGTTCTGCCCAGCGCGGGGGCGCTGATGCGCCAAGGCCGGGCGGTCGAATGGGAAAGCCTGCCGACGTTCGAGAAAGGGTGCGGCGTTGAACGCGCCCGGGGACCGGAAAGAACGGTTCCGCAGTGGGCGCGCGGGTTCCAGAGCCTCGCGCATCACGATCGGACCGTGACGTCGCAGACTGGCGCAAGAGTTCGCGCGGATCGCGGCATTGAAAATGCCATCCTGTAGCCGATTTTGTAGTGTGATGTGTTGCGCGCACGTACCAAATCGGTCAAATTCAGACCTGTAGCCGGCCTATGTGAGGCCGGATCGATGTGTGGAAGGTAGTATTGGGATCACAGACTCCGGCTACAGATTGGTAACGAGTCAACCAACCGGCGATCACAGGTATTCGGTGACCAAGCCGCCCCAGTACACGGTGTCCGAACCGCCGTGCGCTTTCAGAGCATCGGCGGTCCGGCGCATATCGTTTTCCGGGTTCTCGATGAACACAGCCACCACGCTTCCGCCAGCCCGCAGGGTCTCGTCGGCTCGGTGGAACAGGGGGGCCTCGTCCGTGAGCCGGTCTTGAACGGCCCGCACGAATCGGACCCACGCGCCGTGCAATTGGCCCTTGGTGTCCAACAGGTCGGCTCCGGCCGTACCGGTGT
>JALHNS010000364.1 GCA_022843445.1 Gemmata sp. | reverse complement strand
ATTGCTCGCTGGCGGTCCTAGCGACCTACACTTGAAAACGAAACGGCCCGCGGGGCGCTTCCTCCCCGCGGGCCGCTCACGAGTCTGCGCCAACGTTACTTGCCGCAGTTGCACGAGCTACCACCGGCCGAGCGACAGCCGCTCGCGGCGGTCAGGGCGAAGGTGGCAACGATCAGGGCGAGGATGAGCTTGCGCATCGGGTCGGTTCCTTCCGGTGTGTGAAACGGTCGTCGTGACCGCGAGTGTGGTATCGGAAGCGGCGGAACTGCGCTCGCACTTCAATTCGCGGCGCGCCGGAACTTGCGCGCCGCGCGCGCCGGCCGGCGCGACCGTAACGGGTGTAGCGAATGCACTACCTGCTCATTTACGACGCGGCCCCGGACTACGCCGAGCGCCGCGTTCCGCTTCGCGCCGCGCACCTCGCGCACGCGTGGGCCGCCGTCGAGCGCGGCGAGTTGGTGCTCGGCGGCGCGCTCGCGGACCCGATTGATGGTGCCGTACTGCTATTCGATTGCGAGTCGCCCGCGCCGGTGGAGGCGTTCGCGCGCGCCGACCCGTACGTGCTGAACGGCCTCGTGGCGCGCTGGCGCGTGCGCCCGTGGACGACGGTCGTCGGCGCTCTGGCGCAGAACCCGATTCGCCCGAGCGCGTGACGCGCTCCGGCCGAGTTGTTTGGTGTTTGGGAAAAGCCGTTTGGTGTATAGTGGAGTAGGTTTCGCGCTCACAACCGCCCGGCGCGAACGTTACAGCAACACGGGTTTCTCACACACGAGACACCGAATCATGTCTCAAGCGATCGTCGATCCGGCGGAACTGCGGCGGTTCGCCGGCAGCCTGAAGCGGTTCAACGCCGACCTTCAAGCCGCGCTCGCCGGCCTGCACGGGCAACTCATGGCGCTCGGCGATAGCTGGCGCGACCAAGAGCACGACCGGTTCCGCCAAGAGTTCGAGGCCACGCTTCAGGTGCTCGAAAAGTTCTTGGGCGTTTCCGAAGAGCACATCCCGTTTCTCCTTCGGAAGGCCGAGCGCATCGAAGAGTACGTTTCGCAGCGCTAACGGAACCGTGCCATGCCCGCGGACGTCCGCTCCATTCAAACGGTGCTCGACTGGCGCGCCGACCTCGCGAACTACGGCGAAGTGCTCGCCGAGGCGATGGCCGGTGTCGATCTCGAACTGCGCCGCGCGTTCGACTGGCTCGAAGAGCAACTCGCGCTGTGGAAGCGCGCGGTGCGCTCGTGCGAAGAGGACGTGGTGCGCGCGAAGGCGGAACTGTCGCAGCGGCAGTACCAAACCTTCGACGGCCGCACGCCGGACTGCACGGTTCAGGAAAAGAACCTGCGCACCGCCAAAACGCGCCTCGAACACGCACAAGACAAAGTGGAACTCGTGCGCCGCTGGATCGGGCGGTTGCCGAAGATGATCGACGAGGTTCACACCGGGCCGTCGCGGCGGCTGAAGAGCCTGCTCGAAGCGGACGTGCCGAACGCGGTGGCGGAGTTGGGCCGGCGGGTCGCGGCGCTAGAAGCCTACGCGGACCTACGCCCCGATTACGCGCCGGCACCGATGCAACCTACCCCCTCCGGCCCCCCCTCCCTAAAGGGAAGGGGGGAGACCGAAGAAGGTGATTCGCGCGCCGCGTCAGCGCCTTCGTGCGTCGAGCGCAGCGAGACGTCTGACTCCCCCCTTCCCTTTAGGGAGGGGGGGCCGGGGGGGGTAGGTGAATCGCCCCCACCGGAAGGGGGCGCGCCGTGAGATTCGGAGCCACCCGCAGCCAGATTTACGACGCGCAAAAGACGGCCCGCGCGAAGTGGGCCGACACCGAAAATGGTTGGGACGACGAAGTGCGACGCGACCACGGCGAGAAGTGCGTCGAAGAACTCGACGCGGCCGTGAACGACGCGCTCCGCGCCATCGACCAACTCGCGGTGCTGTTCACGCAAATCCGCCACGAGTGCGAGTTTCCCGGTTAGCATCGCCCGGCAGGTGAAGCCATGTCCGACAATTTGTTCGACCGCCAACGGGCGGCCCTCGTGCGGCTCGGCGACAGTGCACGCGCCCGGGCCGCCGCGGACGCCGAACTCACCGCCACCTTCGAGGCTGCCGCGGACCGCGCCAAGCGCGACCGCGCGAAGGCGGTTCGCGCGAACGCCGCCGCGCGCGGGCAGGAACTCAGCGCGCTGGACGCCGAACACGCGGCGAACCAGACGCGCATCACGAACGAGATGACCTCGGAACTGCACGTCGCGGCCCGCACCCGCGACGAGCGGCAGAAGGCGCTCACCGAAAAATTCAACGCGGCGCAGCAGCGCGCGCGCGGTGAACTGCAAGACAAACAGTGGAGCCACGATTCGCTGCTCGAAGCCGGTGAAAAGGCCGCGAAAGACCAACTCGACACGCTCCAACGGAAAGCCGCCGCCGGCGAAGAGCGCGCGACGGAGTTGAGCGCCGACCTCGCCCCGCTGCTCGCGCGGGGCCGAGTAGCTCGCGCCGCGGTTGAAGTTCCCGACGCGCCTGCGCCAAGTGACGACGACCCGATTGCGCGGATGAACAAATCGCTGAGCGCGAGCGAAGCCGCCGTCGCGCGGCTCGCGCGCCGAATGTCGCCGACGTGGGGCGGCTTCGCGCGACTGCCGGTCCTGCTCGCTCTGTTCGCGGCGCTCGGCGCGAGCGCGTTCGCGGCGCTCGATGCCACGAGTGCCGCCGCGGTGTGCGCCGCGGTTGCGCTCATCGGTGGCGTAGGCGCGTGGGCGCTGTGCCGGTGGCTCGGCACACGCGTCACGCTGCGCGACGGCACCGACGCGACCCGGCACATCGCCGAAAGTGCGCGCGCCGTGCAACTGCTGAAACTGTTCGCCGAAACCGAGTACGCGACCGAGATCGACCGGCTCCGGTCCCGGCACGAGCGCAAGCGCCGCGAGACCGACGAGTACTACAAGCCGCTGCTGGAACAGCAGCAGAAGCAGTACGACGGTGAAGTGCTGCGAGCGGAAACCGAATGCGCGACACGCGGCGAGTGGCTGCGTCGCCGGCACGGGAAGGAAAGCCGCGACGAGGACGAGCGGCACCGCAAGGCGCGCGCCGCGGCCGAAGAGAAGTTCGACGCCGATCTGCGCGACTCCGAGACCGCTTTCGCACAGAAGATGGACGCCGCGACCGCCGCCCGCGATTCCGCGTGGAACGCGATGGCCTTTCAGTGGTGCGGAACGCTCGCGGACACCAACGCGCTGTGGAGCGAACTGCGGGCCGTGGGCGAAACCGCGTTCCCGGCGTGGGCCGCGTTCACACCCGAGCGCGCGCTCGCCACCACCGTTCCCGCCGGTGTGCGGTTCGGTGACGTGCAACTGGACCTGAGCGCGCTGGGCGTGCCGCTGTCCGATCACGCGCAACTCGCACCGCCGCCGGCGCTGCTGGACCCGGTGCCGGCGTTCGTGCCGTTCCCCGAGCGCTGCTCGGTGCTGCTCCGCTGTCGCGATGAGAGCCGCGCTGCGGGCGTGAGCACGCTTCAGGCGCTGATGCTCCGCTTCCTCACCGGGCTGCCGCCGGGCAAAGTCCGGTTCACGATTGTCGATCCCGTGGGCCTCGGCGAAAACTTCGCCGCATTCATGCACCTCGCGGACCACAACGAACTGCTCGTCACGTCCAAAATCTGGACCGAGCCGCGCGACATTGAAGCGCGCCTCGCGGACCTTACCGACCACACCGCGAGCGTGATTCAGAAGTACCTCCGCAATCAGTACAAGTCGATCGAGGAGTACAACCGGGCCGCGGGCGAAGTGGCCGAAGCGTACCGCGTACTGGTGGTGGCGAACTTCCCGGCCAACTTCACGCCGGAAGCCGCGAAGCGCCTCGTGAGCCTCGCGTCGAGCGGCCCGGCGTGTGGCGTGTGCGTGCTCGTCAGTGCCGATACGCGCGCCGCGATGCCCCGTGACTTCAACATCGCGGACCTCGAAGCCGTGAGTTACACGAGTGCTTGGAAGGAAGGGAAGTTCGTGCCGAAGGACGCGGCGCTCGCGCCGTTCCCGCCGGTGCTCGACGCGCCGCCGGACCCCGCGACGGTCGCGCGCCTCGTGGACCGCGTCGGCAAGGCGAGCAAGGACGCGGCCCGCGTGGAAGTGCCGTTCGACTACATCGCGCCGAAGCCGGACGCGATTTGGACCGCGAGCGCCGCGAAGGGGTTCGAGGTGCCCGTGGGCCGCGCCGGGGCGACGCGCAAGCAACTGTTCACGCTCGGCCGCGGCACCGCGCAGCACGCGCTCGTCGCGGGGAAAACCGGCTCGGGTAAGTCCACGCTGCTGCACGCGCTCATCACAAACCTCGCGCTCCAGTACAGCCCGGACGAGGCCGAGTTGTATCTCATCGACTTCAAAGAGGGCGTCGAGTTCCAGTGGTACGCGACTTACGCGCTGCCGCACGCGCGCGTCGTGGCGATCCAGAGCGAGCGCGAGTTCGGGCTGAGCGTGCTCCAGCGGCTCGACGGCATCTTGCGCGAGCGCGGCGAGAAGTTCCGCGACGCGGGCACGAACGACCTCGCGGGGTACCGCGCGGCGCGCCCGGAAGAGAAGACGCCGCGCATTCTGCTGGTGATCGACGAGTTCCAAGCGTTCTTCACCGAAGACGACAAACTCGCGCAAGAGGCCGCGCTACTGCTGGACCGGCTCGTGCGGCAGGGTCGCGCGTTCGGGATGCACGTGCTGCTCGGTTCGCAAACGCTCGGCGGCGCGTACTCGCTCGCGCGCAGCACCATCGACCAAATGGCCGTGCGCGTGGCGCTGCAATGTTCAGACGCCGACGCGCAACTGATTCTCAGCAAGGACAACACCGCGGCGCGGCTGCTGTCGCGGCCCGGCGAAGCGATTTACAACGACCAGAACGGCCTGTCTGAATGCAACGAACCGTTCCAAGTGGTGTGGCTCGCCGAAGAGCGCCGCGAGCAACTTCTCAGCGAGATTCACGCGCGCGCCGGCGACCGCTGGTCCGCGCCGCTCGTATTCAGCGGGAACAGCGCCGCGGACATCGCCGCGAACCGTTCGCTCGTCCGGCACCTCGCGCACGCGCTGCCGGTGAAGGTGCCGGTGGCGTGGCTCGGCGACCCGGTGGCGATCAAAGAACCGACCGCGGCCGCGTTCCGCGCGCAAGGCGGCACGAACCTGCTGATGATCGGCCAGAGCGAAGACGCGGCTCGCGCGCTGTTCGCGTCAGCGCTCGTGAGCCTCGCCGCGCAACTCGGCAGCGCGAACGCGACGCTTCTCGACGGCACCCCGGACAACGCGGACGAAGCCGACCAACTGAAGAAGTTCGCGGAGCAACTCCCCGGGGCGCGTTACGCGTCGCGCCAAGAGATCCCCGCGGCGCTCGCGGAACTGACCGCGGAGATCGAGAAACGGCAGAAGGGCGAAGCCGAGAGAACACCGCGGTTCCTGTTCGTGTTCGGGATCCACCGGTTCCGCGAGCTGCGCAAGGCCGACGAAGACTTCGGTTTCGGTCGTCGCGGCGAGCGCGAAGCGTCGCCCGCGGAGCGGCTCGCCACCATCTTGAAAGACGGCCCGCTGCAAGCGGTTCACATGGTGGTGTGGTGCGACTCGCTGGTGAACCTGAACCGCGCGTTCGACCGGCCGCTGGCGCGCGAGTTCGCGCTCCGCGTGCTGTTCCAGATGAGCGCGACCGATTCGAGCACGCTGATGGATTCCCCCGCGGCGAGCAAACTCGGCCGGCACCGCGCGCTGTTCCTTCAGGAAGAACAGGAGCGCCCGGAGAAGTTCCGCCCTTACGGGTGGCCGCCCGCGGACTGGTTCGGCGAAGCGTGCGCCGCGCTCCGCGCCCGGCTCGCGTTGCGAGAAGAAGCCGCGACAGTGTAAACTTCGGCGACTACTTTCGCACGACGGAAGCACGGATGCAGAAGTCACTCACCCCCCGCGTCGCCATCATCGGCGCGGGGCCAATCGGGATCGAAGCCGCGCTGTACGCGAAGGCGTGCGGCCTTATCGTGACCGTGTACGAGCGCGGCACCGTGGGCGAACACGCGCGCCGCTGGGGGCACGTCCGCATGTTCACGCCGTTCGGCCTGAACAGCACACCGCTGGGCCTCGCCGAAGTGCGCCGCGAGAAGGCCGGGCGTTCGCTGCCCGCCGAAGCCGACGTTACCACCGGTAGGCAGTTCGTCGAAACCTATCTGAACCCGCTTGCGGAATCGGAAACACTGATCGAAGCGATTCACACCGATACCGCCGTGCTGCAAATCGGCCGCGCGACGAGCGTGAAGAAGAGCGAACGCGCCGACGCGCTCCCGTTCCGGTTGCTACTGCGCGGCGGCAACGGCGCGGAGCGCATTGAGACCGCGGACGCGGTGCTCGACTGCACCGGCACGCTGAACACGCCGAACCGCATCGGCGACGGCGGCATTCCCGCGGTGGGCGAACTCGCGGCGCGCCCGCACATTTCGTGGCTCCCGGACGACGTACTTGGCGAGAAGCGCTCGCACTACGCGGGCAAGAGCGTCGCGCTCATCGGCGACAGTTACTCCGCGGCCACAACGGTGTGTGCGCTCGCGGAGTTGGCCGAAAGCGTTCACGAAACGTGGGTGTTCTGGCTCTCGAACGGGCCGCGCGGCGCGCCGCTCGCGCGGTTGCCGAACGACCCGCTGAAGGAGCGCGACCGACTCGCGGCGAAAGCCAACGCGCTCGCCACGCGGTGCGACGGCAACCTCGAGTTCCACCCGCAAACGGTGATCGACGAAGTAACGTGCCACGGGCCGGACAAGGGCTTCCGCGTCGCGGGGCGCAGCAACGGCGTGCCGGTGTCGTGGGAGGTCGAGCGCGTGATCGCGAACGTCGGCTATCGGGCGGACATGCGCATCTGCGACGGGTTGCGGGTGGACGAACCCGCGGGCGATTTCGTGACGCGCGAACCGGGCTACTTCGTACTGGGGGCGAAGAGTTTCGGGCGCACCAGCGCGTTCCTGCTGCGCGACGGGTTCGAGCAAATTAAGCGCGCCTTTGCCCGCGTCCTGAACAACCCGCGGCTCGACTTGTACGCGCAACGGGCCGCGTGATAGGCTCCACCACCGCCCGGCACGGAGGCCGAACGATGACCCGTACTCAACTCGCGCCCCGCGATTTCGACTTCTACGAAGAGGCCCGCGCCGTGGTCGCTCGCGGGCGCGCGCCGTTCGCACCGAGCGGCACCGACGACGACGCGCGGGTGCTGGTCGCGCTCGCCGACGCCGGCTTGCTGCTCCGGTCCGCGCACGCCGCGACGATGCACCGCGCGCTGAACCGCCTGTACGACGCGCAGAACCGCGACGGCGGGTGGGGGCCGAACCCGAGCGCGAGTTGCCCCGAACTGACGGGGCGCGCGCTCGACGCGCTCGGCCGCTTCGGGCTGTGTTCGAAGCAAGCCGTCGCGGCGCGGGCGCTCGCGTTCCTGCTGGCGAACCAAGACGACGACGGCGGCTGGCG
>JALHNS010000363.1 GCA_022843445.1 Gemmata sp. | reverse complement strand
AACACTCGGTTCGGCGCGTTACTGGTCCTTGAGTTCCATACCGAACGCGCCGGCGATGGCGTTCGTGAGCGGCGCGGTCGGCTTCTTCGGCTGCTGGTAGCCCCACATCGTGTTGAGCAGTTCGTAGCCCATGATCGCGCCTACGAGCACGAACACGAACGACGGGAACAGGAACAGCACCGGCACCACGCCCCACGGTTTGGTGGGCCGGTCCACGGTGCCCGCAGGGGAGGTCGCGGCCTCGTCCTCGTCTTCGTCCGCGTCGCGCTTCTTGCCCTTCGCGCCCTTCAGCGCGCCAGCCGCCGAGCCTTCGTCCTCTTCGTCTTCGAGATCGACGTCGGCTTCCTCGGCGACGAGTTTCTTCGCTTTCGCGCCGCCCTTCTTCGCCTTCGGCGCGGCCTCTTCGTCTTCCAGAACTACGACCTCGCTGCCCGACTCTTCGCTCGAGTCGGATTCGAGTTCGAAGTCGGCCTTGTCGAGGTCCGTGTCCGATTCGACGGCGACCGCTTCGGAGCCGCTCTCGTCCTGCATCGGCGGGATTTCGAAGTCGGTCTCGAAGATGTCGCCCTTGTCGGCCGCTTCGTCCTTCGCCGCACCCTCGCCGAGCGCCGCCTGCTCGAGGCTCGAACCGCCGCTGTCGTCGAGCGTCAGTTCGAACTCGCTGTCGGAATCGGAGTCGAGCACGAGTTTGCCGGACTTCGGCGCGCCGAGCTTGGTGCCGCTCGCGACCGCGGACGAATCGAGCGACAGTTCGAAGTCCACGTCCGAGCCTTCGGAGTCGTCCTTCTTCTTCTCGGGCTTGCTCTTGTCGCCCTTCTTGCCCTTCTCGAGCGAGATGCCGCTGTCGGCCGGGTCGTTCAGGTTGATGCCGCTCTTGCTGGCTTTCGCGCTTTTGTCCTTCGGGAGCGTGCCGATATCGACCTCGTCGCCGCCGTCGTTGTTCATTTGCAGGTCGAAGTCGTCACTGTCGGCGTCGAGGCTCAGCTCGAACTCGCTGCTGTCCGGCGGGCGGGTGCTCGCGCTGCTGCCACCGAGCGACAACTTGCCCGACGACGGCGACTTCGGCGCGCTCAGCTTGGCGCTGCTGCCGCCCTTAATCACGGCACTGCCGGGGCCGCTGAGGTCCAGCGCGAGTTCTTCGGTCTGCACACTGTCGTCCGGGCCGGACTTGCTCTTGGTCTTGCCGGCGTCGAGGCGCACGTCGCTGTCGCCCTTAGAGGGCGCGAGCTTGCCGCTCTTGGGCGCGGGCTTGGGCGGTTCTTCGGTGAGGGAGAACACTTCGTCCGACCCGGAGCCGTCGCCGAGGTCGAGCGGGGCGTCGTCGCCGGCGGGCTTCTTGTTGCCGGCGGAACTGATGCCGGGCACCTTGAAGTCGTCCGAACCGAGTTCGGAGCCACTCGGCGGCGCAAGTTGAAGGCCGTCTTCGCTCGCCATTCCGAGTTGGCGCGCGAGTTCTTCGATCGCGGCCAGTTTGAAGCGGATCGTGTTGCCGTCGCGGATCTGGCTGAGTCGCTTGAACTCCGGATCGGTCTTCAGCCGCTTCTTCATTTCTTCGGGCGTAATGCCCAACTTCTCCGCGGCCTCCTCGAGGGTAATGTTCTGCGCCATTGGGGTCACTCGCGGCTGTGACGAGGTAAAGCGCGGGCCGAGTTCGGCGGCGCGGTGCAACTCTGTTGATTGTAAACCGTGCCAACGGCTACACAAGTCCCGTTCCGCGTAAGCGCGTCGGTCGCGTGCGGAACGGGTTGCGCACTCGCTACAACCCCAACGGCAGGCGCCGCGCGGCTGGGGAAACGCACGCGGCCCGCCCCAATTGGGGCGGGCCGCGTGCGACGAGGCGTTCCAAGTTCGGGCTTCGAAGGGCCCCGAGTTCAGTTCGCGCGGTTCGCGGCGACCCACAGCATGTAAGCCACGCGGTCGTGAAGTTGCTGTCGCTTGCGGCGCTGGCGGTACAGGTCTCGCCAGACGTAATAGAGGCTGGCGATGGCGAGGCAGGCGACGTTGCAAGCGAGTAGGTGGAACACGGCGGTCCGCTCCCTCTAGTCGGGCGCTAAGTGCATGGCCCGGTTCGGCTTTAGTGTGTCGCGCCCGAACGAATCGGCCGACACCGAACCGTAGACCACCACTCGGGAGCGTCAACCGGGTAGGTGCGGATTTGGCAGGCAACCGAGAGGCGCGCGTGCCGAGTTTTTCGGCAGAACTGCTACGACGCGCGCCACCGGCGCGAGCCGCGTTGCCGGACCGAACCGCCCGTTAACCCGCGGAATCGCTCGCGCCCGTGAGTTCGCCGCGCAGCCCGTTCAGCCCTTCGCTGCCGAGGCGCACGAGCTTCCCGTCCACCTCGACTTCGAACAGGTCGTCCAGCTCTTGGTACGAGATGATGCGCACCCGCGCGCCGGGCTTCAGCCCCTGCGCTTGCCAGTGTCGCAGTCGCGCGGGGTTGTCGTCTTGCGCCTCTCGCACGATCACCGTTTGGCCCGCGCGGTACTCGGACAGGCGCGGCAGGTTGCGCGCGCTCAGCTCGCCCGTGCGCGTCGGAATCGGGTGCCCGTGCGGGTCCTCCTTCGGTTCGCCCAAGTAGTCGGCAATGGCCTGTTCGAGCCGCGGCGAAATGGCGTGCTCGAGCGCTTCGGCCTCCGCGTCCACTTCGCTCCAATCGAGCTTCAGCACTTGCGTGAGGAACAGTTCCACCAGCCGGTGCCGGCGGATGACGCGCAGCGCTTCGGCGCGCCCGGCCGGCGTGAGTGTCGCGCCCTCGCTCTTGGTGTAATCGATCCAGCCGGCGTCCGCGAGGCGCTTCAGCATCCCGGTCACGGACGGCGCTTTCACGCCGATCTGCTCCGCGATGCGGTTGGTGAGTACGAGCGCGTCCGCCCCGCCGAGCGCGTAGATCGCTTTCAGGTAGTCTTGAACGGCGGAAGAGGGTTGCTCCGGCATGCGCGGCTCCGTGCGGCTTCCCCGATTCATGGTAACGGCGGTTCGGCGCGCGCGGCGCGAGAACTTGGTGAAACCGCTACGCCGCGGCGCGCGCCGCGCCCGATTCGTCGACGAGAAACCGCGCCGCCCGCTCGCACGCCCCCGGCACCGCGGCCCGCGCGCGGAGCGCTTCCAACTGTGCAACCAGCGCGGCGCGCGCCGCGCCGTCGTTCAGCCACGCGAGCAGGTGTCCCGCGACCCGCTCGGACTCGTCGCGACACGACACCACTTCCGGGAACAGCGCTTCGCCCGCCATCAGGTTTACCAGCGTGATGTACGGCACTTTCAGCACCCGCGGCATGATCCACTTGTAGAACCGGTTGATCGTGTACACGATCGCGGTGGGCTTCGCGCGGTAGAGCAGTTCGAGGCTCACGGACCCGGAGACCGCGGCGCAGCAGTCCGCGAGTTCGATGACCTCCGGCGTGCGCCCGGTGTGAACTTCGATCGGCACCCCCGCCGGCAGTCGCGCGCGCAGTTGCGCCGCGTGCCGCTCGTTGTACGCGGCCACGAGGAACCGGGCGTCCGGGCGCGCCGCCCACACGCGCCGCGCCGCGCGCAGCAGCATCGGCCCGTTCGCGTCCACTTCCCAGTTGCGCGACCCGGGCAGCAGCGCGACCCGCGCGCCCGGTTTCGCCTGCTGTTCTGCCAGAAACCGCGCGTCCAACTGCTGGCGGGCGAGTTCGTCGAAGTACGGGTGCCCGACGTAGTGCGTGCGCACGTGCCGCGCGCGGTACCACTCGTCCTCGAACGGCAGCGCCGTGAGCACGCCCGCGAAGTACTTGCGCATCTTCCGCACCCGCCCGCGCTTCCACGCCCACACCTGCGGCGGAACGAAGAAGTAACAGGGCACGCCGTGCGCGTTGAGGCGCTTCGCGAGCGCGAAGTGGAACCCGGGGTAGTCAATCATCACGACCGCGTCCGGCCGGGTGCGGCGTATGTGCCGCTCCGCGAGGTCCGCGACGCGAAAGAACGTGGGCAACTTGCCGAGCACCCCGCCGAGGCCCATCACCGCGAGGTCCGCGAGCGGGTAGAGCTGTTCGCACCCCGCGGCCCGCATTAGCGGCCCGCCGAGGCCCGCGAGTTCGGCAGTCGGGTTCTTTGCTCGGAGCGCGCGCGCGAGGTTGGCCCCGTGCAGGTCGCCACTGGGTTCGCCGGCGCTGAGGAAGAACTTCATCGGCGTCCCTGCCGCGGTGAAACGTGTCGCGGGGCGAGCGTAGAGCGCTCGCCCCGCGAATGGAAGCCCAATCAGCCCTTCGGCGCGACGGTGTCGCGGACGGGGACGGTACCGCTGCCGCGCCCGGGCAGGTCGGTGGGTTCGGCCACGCGACGGTAGCCGAGCGAGCGCAGCACTTCCAGCACTTCGCTCCACGTCGGGAACGGGCGGCGGTTCTCCCGCTTGTAGCGGTCCATCGCCTTCATGAATTCGGTTTCGTCGTCGGAATAGTCGCGCTCGCAGGTGGTCGGATCGATGAGCCGGCGGCGCTCGCTGCTCTTGCGCTTGGCGGCGGCGTTCTCGGCGCGGCGGCGGTCGGTCGCAACGGGAATGTTGCGCTTGCGCCGGTCGGCGGGGAGGCCGGTTGTGCCGGAGCCGGTCGCCGCTTGGGGAGCGGCGGTCGCGGGAGTATTCATGGTTTGCGGTGCCTCGCAGCCTGTGTGGGGGAAGGCCGGGAGCCAGCCGCGCTACCAACCGTGGTGGCGCGTCGTGCGCGAACCGACGGGATGAACGGGTAACGTGAACCTACCCGATGAACGGGTCGTGTCAAACGGAATTCACACCGGCCCGAAAATCGGGAGAAAATTCCTGTGGGAACTGATAGCGGTTCCGAAGGCGCGGGGATTCGGAGAGAGTTTGCGTGCGCACTTTTGCGCACTTTCGGAACAGAAATTACACAATAGCGCGCGGGGCTTGAGTTCGACGGGCGCGCAGCGGTCCGGAACCGCGAACCGCAGTCACGCCAAGAATAGTATACACGCGACAACTATTATCGCGGCGGGAATTCGCCGAAATCGTGAGAGCCGAAGAGGGTGATGTCGCCGGCGTGGTCGCGGGCGAGGCGGCGCAGGTGCGCGAGGGAGGCGCGGCGGGCGAGATCGTCGTTCGCGCGCAGTTGCGCCAGCGCCGAAACCGGATGATCTTCCGCCGCGAGTTCGGCGCGCAGGTGGTACGCGTCGCCCGCGTGCAGCAACCAACCCGCTTCGGTTCGCACCGCGACGCCGCAGTGCCCCTATGGTGTGACCGAAGAGCGGCACCAGAAACACTTCGCCGAACGCGCCCAACGGCAGGGCGCGCGATGTCGAGACCGAACCACGTCTGCCCCGGCCCGGCGTGCGGAACCCAGCGCGGCGCGTGCGCGAACTGGGCCGCCGAGTAGCGCGGGTTCCCGCTGTCGGGGTGCGCGCGCTCTTCGACCGAGAGGTGCACGCGCGCGTGCGGGAGGTCGGCGAGGCCCCCTCCGTGGTCCGGGTCGGCGTGGGTGAGAACGATGTCGGTCACGTCCGCGGGGCGAAAGCCGATGCTCTCGATCTGGCGCGCCGCGGTGAGTTCTTCGCGGAACTGGAACCCCGCGGCGCCGACGGCCGCGCGGCCGATCCGTTCGACGGGGCGGCGATATCGGCAAGGCCGATCCCGGTATCGACGAGCGCGAGCCGCCCGGCGCGCTCGAGTAACCGGCAGTGGCACGCGGCCGGTGGGAGCGGTGGCGCGTGGTGCAAGCCGCAGTTCCAATGGCGAACGATCATCGTGCGGGCACTCATACTAAATCGGGTGGATTCGTAACTGTAGCCGGCCCCTGTGAGGCCGGAGCTACCTTCGTCGTACAGCACCGGGGTCACAGACCCCGGCTACAGAACGGAAACGAATCAACCGGACTTGGTATCAGTCGTCGGCGCGGCGGGCGGTGGGCATGCCGTTGTCGCGCAGGGCGCGGCGGGCCATCACGTCGGCGCGCTCGCGGGCCTTGCTCACGCCGGTGACGGCCTCGAGTTTGTTCAGGTAGGCGACGGCGCGGTCGAACATCGCGGGCCGCTGGGGGCCGAGGGCTTCGCACACGCGGGCCAGCGCCTCGAACACCCACGGGTCCGGGGTGCCGCGCACGTCGGCGATCTTCTCGATGGCCCGCAGCGGCCGGTAACACAGTTCGCCGAGGTTCGCGGCCTCGTACAACCGGTACAGTTCGCGGAGCAGGTCCGGGCTGTCCGGGCGCGCGCGGATGGCGCGGTCGAGCACCTCAAACGCCTCGTTCCACCTGCCCTGATCGCGCAACCCGCGGGCGGAGGTGGTTTCGGGCGTGTCGAGCCAGAAGCGGCGCAAGCGGTCGCGGGTCGATTCGAGCCACCCGGTCAGGCCGGCCTTCGCGGGCAGCGGAACCGGTTCGTGCCGCTTGAGCCAGCCGTCGAGCCGCTGGGCGCTGGCGCGCAGCGCGCCGAGGTCGGGCGCGGTGGGGGTTTCGCCGCTGCCGTCGTCGGTCTGCTCGCCCACGTCGGTGGTGTGCGCCGGGGGCCCGGTATCGATGTCCGGGCGGGTGAGCCCGCTCCGCGCGGTCACGGTGGGCGCATCGGTCTGCCCCGCGGGCAGTTCGACGCGCACCACGAGCGGCCCGATTAGCAGTTCGTCGCCGTCGCCGAGGCGCGCGACGCGCTGCACGCCCTTCTTGTTCACGCCAATGAGTTTCTGACCGAGGTTGTGGACGTACCAGAAGCCGCCGTCGGCTGCGAGCAGCGCGTGAACGCGCGACAGGCGGGTGTCGGCGAGTTGCACGTGGCAGAACGGGAGGCGGCCGAACAGCAGGTCGTGGTCGACGGCGCGGCACTCTTCCGCGCCGTCGGGACTGCGCACGTAGGCGAGGCACGCGGGCGGGGGAACCGGTTCGCCGGGCGAGGGCGCGTCGCCGTCGGTTTGGACGATGTACCGCTCGTCGCCGACGCCCAGCACGTCGCCCTTCTTCGGTGAGACGCGGGCCCCGGGGCCGAGCGGGCGGCGGTTCAGCGTCACGTCCGGGTCGTCGGAGAGGCCGAACAGCGCCCAGCCGCTGGGGTAGCGCACCGCGAGGGCCGCGAGGTACGGGCCGGATTCGGTACACAACTCGGCGTGCGCGGCCGTGCCCACCAGCGCGCGATACGGGTCGAGCGCGAGCGTCGCGCCGGTGCGCACGTTTTCGAGGGACAGTTCCATCGGGCACCCGGGAGGTGGAGCCGACCGCACGCGGTCTATCGCGGGCGACGTGAGACCGCTAGGGGAAGTGTACCGCGCGGTCGGCACCGGCCCCAAGCGGAACTTAGCGCAAGAACCGGACGAGGAGCACGAGCGCGACGAAAAATCCGACAATGCCAATCAGCACCGGCGGGCGGCGCAGCAGCGCGGCGAGGCGCTCGCCGGTGGGCGGTTCCTTCCCCGCCACGGGGCGCACGTCGGGCGGCAGGAACGCCCCTTCCAGCGCGCCGAGGAACCCGCCGGCGTACCGCACGTCCGGTTTCGCG
>JALHNS010000362.1 GCA_022843445.1 Gemmata sp. | reverse complement strand
GGGGCGCTCGCGGCGTTCACCCACGCGCCCGCGGCGCGGGCGTCGGCGACCACGCGCGCGTTCACCTCCGGTGTCGCGCACGCGAACACCAGCGCCGCGCCCGCGAGGTGCGCCGCGCGGTACGGTTCCGCGACGTACTCGCACCCCGTTGGGGGCAGCGCGTGCGGGTCGATCGCGCGCAGCCGCGCACCGGTGCCCGCGAGCGCCGCGATTTTGCGCCGCCCCACCGCGCCGCACCCGACGACGACCACGAGCTTTCCGCTTAGATTGAGGAAGATCGGGAACACGGTCCGCCCTCGCGCCTGCAGTTCAGCTACGGCGCGCGCGGGCGAACGGCCCACGGGAACGCGCTGTGCCACCGGAGTTTTGGAACGACGCCGCCCGCATGGGAACGGCGCTCGCGCTCGTCGCGCTCGCGGCCGTTCCCGTTGGCCTACTGTTGCGCGCGCGGGCGCGCGCCGCACTCCTGCCCGCGTGGGGACCGTGGCCGGTGCCGTGGGGCGGGTTCGAGGTGTTCGCGGCGTTCGTTGGCGTCGCGGTGCTGTTTCCGGCGCTCGCGCTGGAGGTGCTGAACGCGGTCAATTTTTATCCGCTCGTGTACGGCCCTCAATTCCCCGCCGTTGGCGCGCAAGACATTCCCGACGATCTGCGGCGCGAAGCGAACACGCTCCGCGGTTTGTGGGCGAACCTGTTCGCGCTGCCCGCGGCGCTCGCGGCCGTGTGGCTCGCGCTGCGCACCGCCCACCCGAAGTACCACCCGCTGAAGCCGGATCGTGGGAGCATCGCACTCGCGGTGTTCGCTTGGCTCGCGCTCGCGCCGCTCGTGCTGATCCTGAACGCGGTCGTCAACGCGCTCTCCGCCGAAGCCGGAGTGACGCCCGAAACGCACCCGTTGGCGAAACTCGGAGCGCGCCCACTGTTCGACCGCGCACTGTTCGCGTTCGAGGCCGCGACGGGCGCGCCGCTGCGCGAGGAGTTGCTGTTCCGCGGGTTGCTGCTGCCGTGGTGCGTGGGGCGCGCGCGCGACCGCGGGGTGCGCGCCGCGCGCCCGTGGATCGTGATGGGAATCGCGATGGCGCTGGCGGTGCTGCTGGGCGAGCGCCGCACCGGGCCGACCGCGTTCGCGGGGCTGCTCGCCCTCGCGCTCGGGTGCGTGTGGGTGCTGAAGAAAACCGGGGCGCGGCGCGCGCGCGCGGTGGTGGCGACCGCGGCGCTGTTCGCGGTGGTTCACTCCGGCGTGTGGCCGAACCCGGTGCCGCTGTTCGCACTCGGGTTGGGTCTGGGCTGGCTGGCCGTGCGCACCAACGGCATTCTGGTGCCGGTGCTCGTGCACGGGCTGTTCAACGCGGTGTCGGTGGTGTTCGTGCTGCGCGGGGTGTGAGAGTGGTCCGCTCGCTCCGCGAGCGGCTCTTCGCGACGAGGTGAGACGGGCGAACTGCCGCCAAGCCACGCCGCCCGGCGAGGCACCGCTCGCGCAGCGAGCGGACCACTCTCCCAGAGGCTACGCCGCACGGCGGTCGTCGCGCTTCAGCCACTTCTGCACGCCTTGCAGTTCGCTCTCCCACTCCTTGCCGAACCGCACTTGGCCGAAGGCGTCGTACAGCAGGTCGAGCGTTTCGATCAGCGCGCGGAGTTGGGTCGCGCGGTCGTCCAGCTTCGCGCGCGGCTCGGAGATGCCCTCGTCCGGCGGGGGCAGTTTCGCGCCGCCCACCGCGAGCGTCTCGGCGTGCAGCGCGAACTCGTACTGCTCGCCGTGCCGCACCAGCGTGAACCCCACCTTGCGCGGGAGCTTGCCGCTCTGGATCGCGCGGCGCGCCTCGGGCAGTCGCGTCGGCCCTTCGTGCGAAATCGTCTCGTGCCCGGTCTGCCCGCGCGGGCACTCCAGCGTGAGCGTGCGCGCGAGCATGAGCGTCGCTTCGGAGTTGTCCGCGAGCTTGATCGTGTCCGACACCACGTCGGTGTGGTACCAGAGCCACATCAGGAACTCGTTGCCGATGAAGTCGCGGCTGCTCTCGTCGGCGATCCACGCCACGTCCGGCGGTGTGATTCCGGGCACGAACGCGCTCGGCGACGAATCGTCCACGATGCGCGAGCGCGAGTGCATCTCCGCGAGGTGGTACGCGCGCCGCCCGGCCGTCACGCACTCGAGTTCCAGCCCGAACGTGCTGTGGAACAGGCTACACAGGCGGTCGATTTGCGTGAGCGAAGTCGCGCCGAACAGCACCTCGTTCGTGAGGCGGTCCCACAGCACCGGGATGCACTTGCGCTTCTTGTAGCGCCCGTCCTTCGCTTCCTGCTCGAGCCGGTCGCGGGCGATCTCTTTCGCCTCGCGCTTCTGCCGGGCGCTCGCGAACCCGCTCGGGTTGTTCTTCGAGAGCGCCTTCAGTTCCACTGCGAAGTACGCGCGCAGCAGGTCGTTCGGAATCTTGTCCGTGTCTACACGCAGGTCGAACGAGAGCGTTTCGTTGATGACGTTTTTGAGCAGAGAGAAGTCGGTGTCGAGGACGTGCTCGCCCGCTGTCCAGCCGGTATCGACGCCGTCGGCCGAGGCAATGCGCTGCCGGCCGGCTTGGTGGTCGCGGAGCCGGTCGAGGTGTTCTTCGTCGAAGAACCGCGGGGCCGCGCCGTTCACCTTGAAGCGCAAGAAACTGGCCCGGCCCGTGAAGAAGCCCATCTCCGACCTCCGTGTCTGTCTGGACGGCGCGAGGAGCGCGCGTCTTGCGCGCCCGCGGGGCTTTAGCCCACCAGCACCGGTTCGCTCACTTCGCCATCCTTGCGGCGCATCTCCTCCAGAATAATCGGATGCCACGCGCGGTCGCGCTCATGCGGAGCGACGTAATTTTCGCGCGCCCAGCGCCGCAGCCGAAGTTCCTCGATGAAGTCGATGTCGAGAACGCCCGAACCGAGCATGACACGGCCCTTAGGGTGAATGGCGACCCGCACAAAGCGGGCATCGCCGCCCGCGCCGCACCCACCACGGGTAGGCTCGAACGACGAAGAGAGGTTCTGCCGACCGTGCGGCAGTGCCAGAAGTATAGGAACCGGCTGTTGATCGGCAACTTCGCGGCACGAATTCACCGCTTCTACGCGCCGATTGTGCCGCCCGCGCAACTTGGGCAGAGTAGGTTAGCGCAGCGTGTACCAGACGAGCACGATCAGCGCGATCCAGAACACCGCGCCGAGCACGGTGGCGGTGGTGTCGTCGCACTTCACTTGACCGAACGTGAGAACGAACAGCACCGCGTGCCCGGTGGTTTGCGGCAGCGTGTACAGGAGCAATTCGAAGACGAGTTCCAGCATGACAGCCCCGCGAGTGCCCGAGAGAGGCTGTTCGCCGGTCGCGGGGCGAAATTCGGAAGGTCACTTCACTTTAACAAACTCGCGGTTCAAGGGGCGCGCGTCCCAGACGCGGGCCGTGCGGTCCCGGCTCCCGGTCAGGATGCGGGTGCCATCCGGGTGGAACTCGACCGAGTACACGGTCCCGCCGTGACTCAAGGTGAGGACGTCCAACCCTGTCCGTAGGTCCCAGAGTTTCACCTGCCCGTCGCTCCCGCCCGTGACGATCCGGCTTCCGTCGGGGCTGAACGCGACCGCTTGCACGGCCGCGGTGTGCCCTTTCAGCACGAACAGTTCGGCCCCGGTGCGCGTGTCCCACACGCGCGCCGTACGATCCGCGCTCCCGGTCACGGCGCGCGTGCCGTCGGCATTGAGCGCTACGGACAGGATCAGTTCGGTGTGGCCCTTCAGCGTGCTGAGCACCTCGCCGGTTCGGGCCGCGCGCACGCGCGCGATCCGGTCGAGCGGATTGTCGGCGACGACGACGCGCGCACCGTCGTCGCTGAGCGCGACGCACGCGCCACCTAGTTGGTACAGCCGCGCGCCGGTCGCGGTGTCGATCGCGTGCCCGCCGGCCACGAGCAGCGCGCCGTCGCGCGAGCGAGCGCGCGGGAAGGGGCCGGCCGGGGGCAGTTCGGCCCCGGTGTTCGCGTCCCACTTTCGCGCGCGGCTCGGACTGAAGGCGAGGGTGTGCAGCACCTTGCCGTCGGCAGAGAAGGCCGCGTCCGCGATGCCGCCGTCCGGGTGAGGGAGCGTGTGAAGCAGTTCGCCGGTTTCGCCGTCCCAAATCCGCGCGGACTTGTCCATGTCCGGGCTTACGGTCACGATGCGCGAGCCGTCCGGACTGTACCGCGCACGGAACACCGTATCGGCGTGTCCCGCGAGGATCAGCCCTTCGGCACGGGCGCGAACCGACCACACGCGCGCGGTGCCGTCTTCGGCCGCGGTCACGACGCGCGTGCCGTCCGGGCTGAACTCGATCGCGGTGAGCGGTTCGGTGTGGCCCTTCAGCATCTGCTGGAGGGTGCCGTTGCGCGCGTCCCACAGGCCGGCGCGCCAGTCCGCGCCTGCGGTCGCCACGAGCGCGCCGTCGGCGCTGAACGCGCCAGCGCGTACCGTGTTGATGTGACCGGTGAGCGTGCCCAGCGCGGCCCCGGTCTTGGCGTCCCAAAGGCGCGCGGTGCGGTCGATGCCAGTGGTGAGGACGCGCGCGCCGTCCCGCGCGAACAGTGCCGAAACGGGCGCGGCGTGGCCCTTCAGCGCGAGCGGATCGTTCCACCGCGCGGTGTTCGTCAGGTAGGCATCACCGCCTTTCGGCACGAGCGCGACGCGCGCGCCGTCGGGACTGATGGCCAGCGCGCGGGCGTCGCCGCCGCGCACGGCGTCGGCCTTCGGCAACCCACCGGCCGAGTCGTACACGGTCACGCGCCCTTGGTTCGAAGTGGTTACGACGTAGCGGCCCTCCTCGCCGAACAGCACGGACGCGAACCGATCGACCCGTTCGACGAGCGTGCGGAGCGGCTTGCCGGTCTTCGCGTCCCACACGCGCACCGGGCCTTCGAACGCGGCCGTGATGATGCTCGCGCCGTCGGGGCCGTACGCGGCCCGCAGCACCGGGGCCGACTCGGTGACGACGAGCACTTCGGCCCCGGTCGTCGCGTCCCAGACGTGGGCCCGGTTGTCGTAGCCCGCGGTGAGGACGCGCGCGCCGTCCGGGCTAAACTGTGCGCTCAGCACCATCTTGCCCGGGCACCGGATCGTCAACAGGTCGGCGTGGCACAAGCGACGGAGGTAGCTCGTTTCCCAGCCGCTCAAGTCGCGCCGCGCGTCGTTCAGCACTCCGCGGGCGCGGCCGACGTAGTTCGCGGTCCACTCCTGTTGCGCCACCTGCATCGCCCGACAGTGCTCCAGCACCGTCGCCCTCTCGCGCGCCGCCTCGGCCTCGGCGCGCAACCCGTCTGCGACGGTGCGCTGCTTTTCGGCATCGGCCTTCGCGCTGTCGGCGGCCTCGCGCTGCGCTTCTGCCTCGATGCGATTCGCTTCCGACGTGCGCCACAGGCTCGCGAGTACCACCCCACCCGCGCCAGCGCCAGCGAGCAGTAGCACCGCCGCCGCGAGCGCGAACTGAACCTTGCGGCGCTTGCGCTCTTCGGCCGCCTTTGTGGTCGCAGCGGCACGTGCGGCCTCGGCGGCGCGCAGGCGCGCTTCCACGTTCTGCCGATACTCAGCGACCGCAGTCGCCAATTCGCTCGCGCTCGCGTACCGCTCGGCCGGGTTCCCGCGCAGGCACCGTTCGGCGATGCCGCGCAATTCGGCGTCCGCACCGCACGCGGCGAGTGCGGCGCGCGCCGCCGCGGTATCGCCGGTCGCGGCGCGCCGGACCACGTCGAAAGTCGCCCCTTTCCCCCACGGCCGCACACCGGCCAGCACTTCCAGTAGCACCGCGCCGAGGGCGAACAGGTCGGCCCGCGCGTCGACCGATTCGCCGCGGGCCTGTTCCGGGGCCATGTACGCCGGGGTGCCCATCACCGCGCCGGCCCGCGTGTACTCGACCGGTTCCGCGGTGTCGGCCAGCGGTACGGCCTCCCCGGCCGATTCCGGGTCCGGGCCGCGCGCCTCGCGGGCCAAGCCCCAGTCCATGACCTGCACTTCGCCGAACTCGCCGACCATCACGTTCGCGGGCTTCAGGTCGCGGTGAATCACCCCGCGACTGTGCGCGAACCCGACCGCTTGACACACCTGCTCGAACGCGGCCAACAACCGCGGCCAGTCGTCGCGCGGCGACGTGCGGGCCGCGAGCAGTTCGGCGAGCGTGCGCCCGCGCACGAGTTTCATCGCAAGGAAGGGCGCGCCGGTGGCGAGTGTGCCCAGCGCGTACACCGGGGGCACGTTCGGGTGCGGCAACTTCGCGGTGACGCGGCTCTCGGTGAGAAACCGCGCCGGATCCGCGCCGGGGAGCAGCGTCTTGATGGCGACCTCACGGTCGAGCGCCAGTTCGCGCGCGGCGTACACCGCGCCCATGCCGCCGCGCGCGATCAGCGCGGTCACGACGTAGCCCGGAACCGCGGGCGCGCCGTCGGGCGCTGTGGCGTCTGGTTCGGTGCCCGACAGGTAGTCGCCGGTGCGGTCCGCGGGCGGGTCGGTGGTGGGAACGTGCGGGCGCGTGGGGTCGGGCGTCACGAGTGCGTCTCGTTGGCAGTTCGCGTACCGAGCGCATTTCAACCGCGCGCGGCCCCCGGCGGAAGCGGAAAATGCGCCCGTGCCCGCTCAACGCGGTTCGCTCAGATCGAACGTGACCGAGACGAACGGTTCGGCGTCTTCTGTGCCGCCGGCCGCGCGGTAGAGCGCGCGGGCCGGGGCGTTGCTCACTTCGGTGCCCACCCACGCCGTCTCACATCCCAGTGCGCGGCCGCGCGCGAACAGCGCCGCGAGCACCTGCCGCCCGATCCCGCGGTTCCGGTAGGCCGAATCCACGCCCACCTCGTTGATCCACAGTTCCGGCGGCTTGTCCGGGTGCACGTAGTGCACCGCCGACGCCATGCCGACCACGGTTCCGTCCGCGAGCGCGACCGCCAAGTGGTGCCGCGGGTCGGCGAGGAACTCCGCGGCCCAGCGCGGGTGAACCGGGCGGTCGAACACGTCCGCGACGCGGTCGAGCACCGCGAGGTCGCCGGGGCCGAGGACGCGCACTTCGATCGGGTTCGGGTTCACGCTCACTCCCCGTCGAGCGCTTCGAGCGCGCGGACCGTGTCGTGTAGGTCGAGGTCGGGGTTGATCGCCAGCGCGCGGCGGAACGCGCGCAGCGCGGCCCGCGGGCGGTTCAGTTTCATATGGCACTGCCCCAGCCCGGCGGCGGCTCCGAAGTGGTGCGGGTTCAGTTGCAGCACCGCCTCGCAATCCAGCGCGGCCCGCGCATACTCGCCCTGCTTGTAGTGCCAGATGGCGCGCTGGTTCAGCACCTCCGCGAACTCCGGAGCCTCGCGGGCCAGCGCGTCGAGCGCGGCCCGCGCCTTGCCCACGTCCGGTTCGCTCACGGCGCGCCGCAGTCGCGCGTTCTGCGTCTCGGTGCCGCCGCGGAACCACAGCTCCCAGAGCGCGTCGGCCGCGAACCGGCGCACCTGCTTGTCGTCGTCGTG
>JALHNS010000361.1 GCA_022843445.1 Gemmata sp. | reverse complement strand
CGCGGCTGGCAGCCGCTCCCGGCCCCGCCGGGCGAGTTCTGGGCGCGCGCCGACGCGCCCGGCGCGCCCCCGCTCCGCGTGCGGCTCGACGCGCGATAAAACGCACCTGCCGCCCGTCGCCCCACATCCACGGTGCCACATGACGCTCTCCCGCCTGTTCGCGGCGCTGCCGCTCCTCGCGCTCGCGGTCGCGCGCGCCGACGACGCGCCGCCCAAGCCCCCGTACGACAAGTTCCCCGCGGCCGACGCGCCGTACTACCGCGTCCGGTACGCTCCCTCCGCGAAGGCCGACGAACTGGCCTACGGCGCGAACTTCACACTGTGGGTGCCGCCGGGGGTGAAGAGGTTGCGCGGCGTCGTCGTTCACCAGCACGGGTGCGGCGAAGGCTCGTGCCGCTCCGGCCTCACCGGCGCGTACGACCTGCACTGGCAGGCGCTCGCCTCGAAGCACGACTGCGCGCTGCTGTCGCCCGCGTACGAGCAGCCGGACAAGGCCGACTGCCAGAAGTGGTGCGACCCGCGCAACGGGTCGGACGCCGCGTTCCGCAAAGCGCTCGCGGACCTCGGCGCGAAGTGCGGGCACCCGGAACTGGCGACCGTGCCGTGGGCGCTCTGGGGGCACAGCGGCGGCGGGCACTGGGCCGGCGGCATGGTGCTGCTGCACCCGGAGCGCGTCGCGGCGGCGTGGCTGCGGTCCGGCGTGCCGCTCCTCAAAGACGACCCGGCCCGCAAGGGGATCAAGGCGCACGCACTTCCCGCGGCGGCGCTGAAGGTGCCGCTGATGTGCAACCTCGGCACGAAAGAGGGCGTGACCGTGAAGGACAAGCAGTTCGGCGGCGTGTGGCCCGCGAACGAACTGTTCTTCGGCGAGGTGCGCGGGAAGGGCGGGTTGGTGGGCGTCGCGGTCGATCCGCTGTCGAGCCACGATTGCGGGAACCAGCGCTACTTGGCGATCCCGTGGCTCGACGCCTGCCTGACCGCGCGCCTGCCCGCGAAGCCGGGCGACCCGCTGCGCGCGATGCCTGCGGAAAGCGCCTGGCTCGCGCCACCGCTCGGCACCGCGGCTTCCCCCGCGGCGAAGTTCGAGGGCGACCCGCTGAAGGCCGGGTGGCTGCCGAACGAGACGGTTGCGAAGAAGTGGGCGGAGTACGTGAAGGACACGAAGGTGAGCGACACGTCGCCGCCGCCCGCGCCGACGAACCTGCGCCGCGACGGGAACGTGCTGACGTGGGACGCGGTGGCGGACGTGGAGAGCGGCTTGGCGGGGTTCGTGATCGAGCGCGACGGCGTTGCGCTGCCGGCGGTGCCGGAACCGGCGAAGAACCCGTTCGGCCGCGCGGTGTATCAGGGGTTGCAGTACAGCGACACGCCCCCGCAACCGCTGGTGCCGTTCAAGTTCACCGACACGACCGCGGACCCAGCGAAGAAGCACGAGTACCGCGTGCGCGCGATCAACACCGCTGGGCTGAAGTCGGAACTGAGCGCCCCGGCGAAGTGAGGAACTGTGAAGGTTGCGCGAATGCGCGCGGGTGCCGATATGTTCCGCTTGGCGCGAGTAGACACCAACGTGTACGATCTGGTGGAGGTTGGAACCAAGCCATTGGGGTTCGGCAGTGAGTCGCAGTCGCTACTTACTCTTGGCTCTGGTCTGTGCGAGCGTGGCCGCCGTCGCGGGCACGCTCGCCGGCCGAGCCGCGCGCACGGCACGCCATGAACAACCGTCGCCCCATCTAGTGAACAAGCGTTCATAGCGATTTCTCTCCACGATCTTGACTTCGGCGAAGTGTGGGCGGAACGGAACTACGAACGGGTTGTGCATCTCACCAACACCAGCGAATCGCCACTCGAACTTCTCGCGATCAAGGGCGATTGCTCGTGCGTTTCATTTGGGAAACTGCCACCGGGCTTGCTGCCGGGTGCATCAGTTGCGATCCCGCTCACCATTGATCTGACGCGCGCGTTCGAGAGCGGGAAAGCTGTCGCGGAGCAGAAGACCAACCTGACAATCACCGTTCGCGCAGGGACGGTGTTAAAGGATCAGTACGCAACGCTCACGGCCGCGTCCGATTTCCGATTCAGCCCGTCTCGCCTGTTCTCCAAATCGGGTTGTGGTCCGTCCGTGACACCACGGGTTCTCGCAACTTGAGCATCAGCGCGATACCGGAAGTTGCCCAAATTGAGGTCGCGCCGACGAATCAGTGGGCCGCGCGAGTCGTTCGCAACGCGCAGAATAACACGTTCCAGATCACCGTTTCGGCGGTCGAGTCGCTCCAACCGCGCCTTGTTACCGACGAACTTCGCCTCCGCTTGCTGGACACCAGCGGGCAACAACTCGCCGTTGCGCCGTTGCGACTCGAAGGCGAACTGGTGGCAGACGTCCTACCGGACCCGCGAGCGCTGTACCTTGCCGCGTCGCGTGCCGGCGAAGTCATTCGGGACGAGTTTCGCGTGCGCTCGCTCACACGGCGCACGTTCCGGGTGCAGCGCTTCGAGTGCCCGAAAGGGATGAGTTTCCGCGCCCTGCGGCCCTCGGATTTCTCCAGCGATCACCGAGTCGCCATTGAAGTTGAGACTGCGGTCGTGAACCCGCCGAGCGGAACCGCGGTGCTGACCATCGAGCACGAAGACGGCACGACGAGTGAAGTGCCCGTGCCGTTCCGCGTATCGGGTGCGGACGCGAATCCTCTCAAGTGACCCGACAGGAGTGCCTCGTATGCAACGGGCGGTTCGCGTCTTGCTGTTCGCCGGCTTGGTCGCGCTACAAGCGTCCGCGCTCGCGCTTGCGCAACCACCGGGTGAACAACCGCACGTCGCAGCCGCGAAGAAGCGACAAGAAGCGACGAACTCCATCGCAATGGAGTTCCGCGTCGTCGAAGTAGTTTCCCCCGGTGGCATATCCGAACCGTTACCCAAACAGTTGCTGGGTGGAAAGCAACGATTGGTGCCAGAGAAGGCGACAACCCTCGAATCGGTGAACCGCGTTATACTTTTCGGGATCAAGGTGCGCTACGAGTGCAATCACCCAGTCTGGGCACCGGAAACGGGCGAACTCCACAAAGCCGCGAGGATACTTACAAGCGATGGCGCGTACGGAAAGACTCTCTATCCCGGAGGCATTAGCAACCCTGAACAACCCGAGGGTTACATTGATCGGTCTTCGCACGTCGATGAGATTCGATCTCACACGTTGGTGCCGTTTACCCTCTGCGTGAGGGGGGCCGAATCATCCATCTCGCCCTACCTCATCACCGATTTCAAGGCGACCGGCGCGAAGACCGATGTGCGCGGCAAAGAGTGTATCGAGTGCGTGCGCACGACTGGAGGGACCGACACCGTGCGCGCGTGGTTCGACCCGACCACCGACTATGTTCCACGTCGAATCCGGCGCGAGGTGCGTGGCAAACCACGGCACCAGACTGACGTTGAGTATCGCCAAGATCCGACGGGTACTTACTTGCCGTCGTCTTGGACTCGGCTCGAATACAGCGCGGACGGGCGAGTGTTAACGAACACAAAAGTCGAAGTGGTCTCAATCCAAGTGGGGGCCAATCACCCCGATTCGGACTTCGACATTAAGTTTCCCGAGAAGACCAAACTCTACAACGCACGGGAGCGGAAAGACTACATTGTGCAAGCAGACGGTTCGTTGCGCGAGTACGACTTAGCGATGGGTGAGTACACCGGCACGACCGCCCCTGCTCCCGGATCGACTTGGTGGGATCGAAACTGGAAGTGGCTGATTGCAACCGTGGTTGTTCTGGCGCTACTGATGAGTTACGGGTTCCGACTGCGCTCTCGAAAGGTGCAGTAGTCGAAATCGAAGTCGCCTCACTCACTACTGGAGGTTGTGCCATGCGTGTTCCGGCTTTGTTGCTCTTCGTTCTGGTGGCCTTCTTCACGGCAAACGCAACCGTTCCCCGCGACGCTTCCGCGCTCCCATGCGACGATAAGTGTCGCCAACGGTTCGACTTCTTCTTCTGTTCAGCAGGCCCCGGGAACGACCCCTGTCTGAAATTCGCTCACGAAACGTGCCTCCTCTGCGTCTTCCCGGGTAACTGCCAAGACAAGAACGACTACAACATCTTGAAGCCGCATTGCCACCCGCCGTATCACCTCCAACCGGCAATCTACCACGACGAGTGCTCGCCAATTTGCTCGTGCGGTGCCCCCGTGCAGTATCAGAGCGTCGAAGCAACTAATTCCGGTCCCGCAACGACGACGTTCAGAAACATCGGACTCTGTCGACCGTAACCCGCGAACGGGTTAATGAGGTTCCGAATGCGCGACTCCATACTCGTTCAGAACCTAGCCTCTGAATCGCACCAGTTACCCGAAATTCGGCGCGGCTTTACGCTGCTCGAATTGCTCGTCGTCCTCGCCATCATCAGCGTCCTCCTAGCGCTGATTATGTCGGGAGTGCAACGGGCGCGTGGTGCCGCGGCGCGCATCGGATGCGCGAACAATCTGCGGCAGTTGGGCTTGGCGCTCCAAGCGCATTCCGCGCAGCACGGCAAACTACCAACGGGATGCAGTTACGAACTCGTGAGTGGCGATCCGCTCGGCCACAGCCACACGGGCGTTTCGTGGCACACGTCCGTGTTGCCCTACGTCGAGCAAGCGGACCTTTGGCAGCGCGCCGTTGCTGCCTACACGCGCAGCCCGAATGGGAGTTCGAGTGAGCACGATCCGATTCGCACGGCGGGCGTCGGAGTGTACCGGTGCTCTTCGGACGGCCGCGTGATCGGCGAGCAGAACCCAACGTTCACGTTCGCACTCACGAGCTACCGCGGCGTTGCCGGAACTGGCATCAAGCGCGACGACGGCCTGTTTCACCCGCGATTGGTTGTGAAACTCGGCGACGTACTCGACGGCACCTCGAACACGCTTGCCATCGGCGAGCGCCCGTCTGGGCCGAACGGTGGCTACGGTTCGTGGTACGCTGGGTGGGGCAGTTGTGTGTGCCAACTGTCGCAGTTGCAACCGATCGCAATTGAACCGTGGATCGCCTCGGAAGCGGTCGGCTGCCTTCCCCCGCGAACGGCATTTCGGCCCGGTCGTCTCGAAGACTGGTGCGACGTGAACCACTTCTGGAGTCCGCACAGCGGCGGGGCGAACTTCGCGTTCGCGGACGGCAGCGTGCGGTTCCTGCGCTACTCCGCCGACGACATCATGCCCGCACTCGCCACCCGCGCCGGCGGCGAAGTGGTGGCCGTGCCCGATTAGCCACACTCACTGGCGCTTCCACACGAGCAGCAGCGCGAGCAGGCCCGCGAGCGGGGCGAGGCCCGCCACCGCGAAGCCGAGGTCGTAGCTGCCCGTTTCTTTGATGTGAGCGCCGATCGCGCCCTGCACCGTGCCCACCGTTACCCACGTGAGCGACGCGAGGATGCCGGAGAGCAGCCCCATGTGCTTCGCGGGTAGGTCTTGGGCGAGCGCGTAGTAGATCGGGTGCAGCCCCAACACGCCCGCGCCCACCAGCATCAGCACCGGCACCAGCGCCGCGAAGCTGTCGCCCACGAACGGCACCAGCGCCGCCAGCGCCGTCAGCCCGCACCACACCGCGAACACGCCCACGCGCGCGGTGTGAACGTCGCGCCCGCGGTCCGCCAGCGTCTTCACCGCGAACCCCGCGACGACGCACCCCACGTCGGCCGCGATGTAGTAGAGCGCCACCGCCCACGCGCTTGCCGCCCCGCTGTAGCCGTGGAACTCCTTCAGGTACTTCGGCAGCCACGCGCGCACGAACTGCCAGCTCACGCCGAGTACGGTCACGATCACCGCGAGCACCACGAACCGGCGCGCGAACCCGAGCGCGTCTAAGGGCGGCGCACTCGCGGGCGCTTCCGCTTGCGTCACCGACTTCGCGTCGAGGCTGCCCTTGCGCACGAGCGCGAACCACAGCGGCACCCACAGCAACCCCACGATTCCGATCGACCAGAACACGAAATCCCATTGCGCGCCAAGTTGGCGCGCCGCGAGCACGTACAGCGGCGTGATGACGGCACCGGCACTCGCGCCGCTTTGGAGCAAGCTGTTGCCGAACGGCCGGTCGGCGGCGCTGAGAATCTGCCGCGCCGTGATGAGCGCGCACGGCCAGTGCCCGGCTTCGAAGAGGCCCAGCACCGTGCGGCACACCAGCAGCCACACGAACGCCCCGGTGCCCGCGGGGTCGTCTGCGCCCTCCAGCGCGCGCGCGACTGCATCGCTGGTGGCGAACGTGGTGGCGACGCCCGCGAGCGACCAGCCCACCAGCACCACGGGGTACAGCAACCGCGGGCCGAACCGGTCCGCGAGGAACCCGAACAGCACCGAGCCGACCGCGAAGGCGTAACTGAAGCCCTGTTCGATGCGCCCGTACCGCTCGTCGTCGAGCGCGAACCGCGCCTTCAGTTCGGTCGCGGTCTCGGAGAGCGCTTGGCGGTCCATGTAGTTGAGGAGCGTGGCGAGCAAGAGCGCGCCGCACACCCACCAGCGCCACGAAGTTCCCTGCGGGTCGGTCGGGTCGGTCACGGTGTGAGGTCCGAAGGCGGGGATGGCGAACCGAACCGACACGATACCGCCGCGCGAGCGCGAACGCCACCCGCGGGCGCCGGGAAGCGGTCTCTCATTTCTTTCGTCACTTGTAGGAACCGCCGCGGCGCGGGAACCTATTCGTGATGACCAACACGCTGCTACAAGCGGTCGCGCGGAAGGCCGAGGGGCTGACCGCGGACGCCGAACTGCTCGCGCGGTTCGTCGAAACGCGCGACCCGCGCGCGTTCGAGGAAGTGGTGCGCCGGTACGGGCCGCTCGTGTGGTCCGTCTGCCACCGCGCGCTGCCCAACCGCGCCGACGCCGAAGACGCCTTCCAAGCGGTGTTCCTCGCACTCGTGCGCTCCGCACCAACGATTCGCGACGGCCGCGCGCTTCCCTCGTGGTTGCACGGGGCTGCCGTCCGCGCCTGTCTGAAGGCGAAGCGCGACTTCGCGCGGCGGGCGGCCCGCGAGCGGCAGGCGGCGCAACCGGAAGCGAGCCAACCGGTCGGCGACGCGGCGTGGGAAGCGCTCGTGCTAGCGGTTCACGAAGAGGTGCAGCGGTTGCCCGGGGCGGAGCGGGCCGCGTTCGTGCTGTGCGAACTCGAGGGCGTGTCGCAACCGGACGCCGCGGCGCGGCTCGGCTGGCCGCTCGGCTCGCTCAGCGGGCGGCTGTGCAAGGCGCGGCAGAAACTGCTGGAACTGCTCGCGGCGCGCGGCATCGCGCCAGCGGCGGCGGTGGGTGTGGGCGTTTCGGCCGGTGCCGCGCACGCGGTGCCGGAGCACTTGGTGAGTGTGGCAACTTCTCTCCCCGCCGGTGCGGGCGCGGCTTCGTCGGCCGCGCTCGCGCTCGCTCGCGGGCTAACGGAGGGTGTGACGATGCGGGTGAAATTGGCGGCCGCGGCCGGCGTGCTGGTCGCAGCTCTGGGGGCAACGGGTGGCGCGGCGCTGCTGTCGAAGGCCGACGCGC
>JALHNS010000360.1 GCA_022843445.1 Gemmata sp. | reverse complement strand
GCCGGTTTCCGCCGAGTGCGGGTGGCACGCCGGCTGCACGTCCACGAAGCCGGTGTCGTGGCCGATCAGCGGCAGCCCGCTCGCGTTCGCCAGCAGCACGTTCGCCACCGCGCCCCACTTGTCGGAACGGTCGTCGGCGCGGGCGAGGCCGGCCGAATAGCGCGTGAGCGCGCCGGTGCCGTCCGCGACCCACACCCCCGCGCCGTCGTCCGTCACCGCGATCGCGCACACCGGCGGCTGCCCGGCTTGGGACTTCCGCGCGACCACCGCGGTGGCGTCGGCGAAGGCGCGCTTGAACAGCAGCCCGTTGTGCCCGCCGGCGTAGAGCGCCTTGCCGTCCGGCGACACCGCGAACGTGTCCGCGTCCGCACCCAAGTCGCGGTGCGCCGCCGCGGCCGGCGCGAGCGCGCCGGTCTTGGTCACGAGCCAGCCGAGCAGCACCGACCGCGGGGCGTCGGTGTCGCCGCGCGAGATCAGCAGCTCGCCGCCGAGCGCGAACGCGAGCTGCTTCACCCCGCGCGGCTGCGCCCGAATCGACCCCAACTGCGCACCGGTCGCGCGGTCCCACACGGCGACGGTGCCGTCCGGGTGCCCGGTCGCGAGCCACTTGCCGTCCGGCGAGACGGCCAGTGCGGTCACCGCGCCGGCCGGGCACACGATCGTGAGCCGGTCGGCGCGCACGAGCCGCGACAGGTACGCGTGCGCGAAGTCCGGCTGCTCCTTGAGCGCCTCGGCCGCGCGCCCCGCGGCGGCGAGCGCGTCGGCGGCGGGTTTGGTGTTCCCGCCGGCCCACGCGTCGAACGCCTCGCGCACCTGCCGCGCGTACTCGCGCTCGCGGTCGGCCCGGTCCCGCGCGTCCTCTTTCCCGCGCGCGTCGCCGATGTCCTTGCGCAGTTTGCTCGAAACGTAGGTGTTCCAACTGGCCAGCGCGGTCACGAACAGCGCGACCACCATGAGCACCGCGATGGCGACGAGCTGGTCGTTCCGCTTGAACCACCGGGCCGCGCGCCCGGACCACGCGAGCGGCCGCGCGACGGTGGGCCGGCCGTCGAGGAACCGGCGCAGGTCGTCGGCGAGGTCGATCGCGGTGCGGTACCGCTCGGCGGTGGTGCGGGCCATCGCCTTCAGGCAGATCGCTTCGAGGTCGCGGGGCACGTCCGGGCGCAGCGCCCGGGGCAGCGCCGGTTTCCCTTCCACCGCTTGGCGCAGAATCTCCACGTCGCTCGCGCCCTCGTAGGGCGCGCGGCCGGTAACCAGCTCGTAGAGGATCACGCCCAGCGCGTACACGTCCGCGGGCGGGCCGATGTCCTCGCGCCGCGCCTGCGCTTGCTCCGGGGCCATGTACTTCGGCGTGCCCAGAATCTGCCGCGTCGCGGTGTCGGAGGGGCCGCCGCGGTCCGCGAGTTTCGCCAGCCCGAAATCGACGACCCGCGGCAGGAAGTGCTCGCCCCGCAACTGCACACTGCCGGCCGGCGCTTCGTCGCCCTCGTCCACCTTCAGCTCTTGCAGGATCACGTTGTTGGGCTTCAGGTCGCGGTGCAGCACGCCGCGGTCGTGCGCGTGTTGCACGGCCTCGGACAGCGTGGCAACGAGCCGCGCGGCTTGGCGCAGCGGCACGGGAAACGCCTGCTTGTCGATCCACTGCGCGAGCGTCTGGCCGGGGCAGAACGCGGTGGCGATGTAGCACATGGGCCCCATCTCGCCCGTCTCGTACACCGGCACGAGGTTCGGGTGGTCGAACTCGGCCGCGGCGAGCGCCTCGCGCACGAGCCGCCGCTTGGCGTCCGGGTTCAGAAACATTTCGGGCCGCGGCACCTTGAGCGCCACCTCGCGCTCGAGCTTCGGATCGTAGGCCAGAAACACGATCCCGCAGCCGCCCTTGCCGAGCTGCTTGCGCAGCTCGAAGCGGCCGATGCGGTGCGGGCCGGCCGCGGGCGCGGGCGTCAGCGCCGGCGGTTGCACCCGGGGCGAATCGTCCGGCAGCAGGTCGCCCATCGAGCCTTGATTGGACGGCGCGGGCGTCGGCGGCCGATCGGTGGTCACGTCGCCCGGCGGTTCGTGGAACCGCTGACGCACGGTGAGCGCGTCGGCGTCGGCCCCGTCCAAGTTCTGGTCGTAGGCGGCCAAGAAGCGCGCGAGGTTCTCGTCCAGTTGAAACGAGTCGGTCGTATCCATCGGCCCAGACCGGAGGTGAAGGGCGAGCCGCGAGCCGCGTTCGAGTCTAACACGGCGCGCACGGGCCATTTCGCGCAATTGTATGAAAACCAGTATCCTGATGCGCGTATCCGCGGGGGGCACGCCGTGAAGGCACTCGTAATCGCAGGCGGCTTCGGTCTGGAACACGTGCGCGCGGCCGACGTGCCGACGCCGGAGCCGCAACCGGGCGAAGTGCTCGTGCGCGTGCGGGCCGCGAGCCTCAACTACCGCGACCTGCTCATCGCGAAGGGCGCGTACAACCCGAAGCTCGCGTTCCCGCGGGTACTCGGCTCCGATTGCGCCGGCGAAGTGGTCGCGCTCGGGGCTGGCGCTTCGCGCTGGAAGGTCGGCGACCGCGTGTGCCCGTGCTTCTTCTCGAATTGGGACGACGGCCCGATTCCGCCGGACGCGGGGAAGGGCACCTTCGGCAGCGACCGCGACGGCGTATTCGCGGAGTTCGTGTGCGTGCGCGAGGGCGCGCTTGTGCGGGTGCCCGATCACCTCTCTTACGAAGAGGCCGCGACGCTCCCGTGCGCCGCCGTGACCGCGTGGAACGCGCTCGTGACCGCCGAAGTGGGGGCGGCATCGAGCGTGCTTCTTCAGGGGACCGGCGGCGTGTCGCTGTTCGGGTTGCAGTGCGCCAAAGCACTCGGGGCGCGGGCGTTCATCACCTCTGGAAGCGACGAGAAGCTGTCGCGGGCGCTGGCGCTGGGCGCGGACGCGGGCACGAACTACCGCACGAACCCGGATTGGGACAAGTGGGCGCGCCAGCAGAGCGGCGGCGCGGGGGTGGACGTGGTTCTGGAAGTGGGCGGCGCGGGCACCTTGGAGCGCTCGCTCCGGGCGGTTCGCACCGGCGGGCACGTCGCGCTGATCGGCGTGCTGGCGGGGGGCGCTGCCTTCAACCCGATGCTGGTGCTGATGAAAGCGGTGCGGGTGCAAGGCGTGTTCGTCGGCTCGCGCGCTCACTTCGAGGCGCTCAACGCCGTGCTGACGCGCGACACGCTGCGCCCGGTGATCGACCGCGCGTTCCCTCTGGCCGAAGGCTCGGCCGCGCTGCGCCACATGGAAGCCGGCGCGCACTTCGGAAAAGTGGTGCTGACGGTGTGAGGGCGATGCGTGAGCGAGGGCTATTCAGCAATCGCGACGAGTCGCCGAAGCAACCCTTCCGCGACTGCTTCGGTTGATCCGGGATCGGCCTCGTGTGCGATTTCCGAATCGGTCAGTGACCGCCCGCGATACCACACCGTGAGCACATCCCACCGCCCTCGCCGCTCCAGCGTGTAGTACCCGGCAATCGATTCGCCGCCGACAACGACCGAAACAGGGTGCTGAACGAGCTGCGCCATCTGGGTTGCCTCTGTTCGCGTCACAACTCCCAACGTGCCCCTGAATCCCATCGCTTCTATCGCGTATCGTAGTTGGTAGACGCTCACCGGGAACTTCCGCCATGAACGACTACGACGACCGCCCGCGCCGGCCCCGCGACCGAGATGGCGACAACCCCGCCGCACCTTCGCGCGGCCCGGTGTATTCCGGGCTGTTCCTCGCGCTCGGGATGCTCCTCGGCGCGCTCGGGTTGTGGGCCGTGAGCGCGCTGAAGGACCGGTCGCGCGCGCCCAACGACCCCGATGCCGCGCCGCGCCCCGCCGCTCCGCCGGCCCCGCTCGACGCGGAGGAGAACGAAGCCGTCTCGCTCTTCGACGGCGCGAAGGCGTCCGTGGTGAACGTGGACGTGGTGCTGTTGCGCCCGGGGCGCTGGGACGACATGCCCACCGAGACCGCGACCAGCGGCGGCTCCGGGTTCGTGTGGGACGACGCGGGCCGCATCGTCACCAACTTTCACGTGATCGCGGACGCATTGAAGCGCCCCAACACCGAGTTGCGGGTGGTGCTCGCCGACCGCACCTCGTGGCCGGCGAAGTTGGTCGGCGCGGCCCCGGACTTCGACCTCGCGGTGGTGCAGATCGCCGCACCGAAGGACAAACTGAAGCCCATTGCCGTCGGCACCGCGGCCGACCTGAAGGTGGGCCAGAAGGTGTACGCCATCGGCAACCCGTTCGGGCTGAGCCTCACCATGACGAAGGGGCTGGTGAGTTCGCTGAACCGCATCATCGAGTCGCCGACCGGTACGAAGATTCCGCGCGTGATTCAGACCGACGCGGCCATTAACCCCGGTAACAGCGGCGGGCCGCTCTTGGACAAAATCGGGCGGCTCGTGGGCGTGAACACCTCGATCGCGACGCCCAACGGCGGGAACGTGGGCATCGGGTTCGCGATCCCGGTGGAGACCGTGAACCGCGTGATCCCGGAACTGATCCGCGACGGGAAGTATTTGCGGCCGGACTTGGGCGTGAAACTGTACGACGAGCGCCGGCTGCGCCAAGCGCGGTACGAGCGCGGCGTGATGATCGAGCGCGCGTTCCCGGGGCGCGCGGCGGCGAAGGCCGGGCTGCGCGGCGTGCGGTACACCCCGCGCGGCCTCCCCGCGGAAATCGGCGACATCATCGTCGGCATCAACGGCGAGCGGATCGACGACGTTGAAGACTACGAGCGCGTGCTGCGCGAGCTGCGCCCGGGCGCGGAGGTGAAGGTGCGCTACCTGCGCGCCAGCGCCGAGGCCGAAACGAGCGTAACAGTCGATGGGGTGTGACCCAAAAGGCAGCGGTACCCGTGAGCGTGCCGGTTCTTCGCGCGCTCAACAACCGGCACGCTCACGGGTGCCGCTCGCCAAATTCGGTTCGCCCGTGGTCACTTCGCGGGCTTGTTCGTGACCGCTTTGCCGACCATCCGCGAGCCGGGGTAGTGCGCCACGATGTAGGTGTTGCGCCCGTTCTCCACGCTCACGGTCACGGCGTCCGGAGCGCCCGCGGTCACGTTCGCGCCTTCGGGCTTCAGCGCGAGCGAGTGAACGCCTTCCGGCAATTCGAGGCGCAGCACCTGAATCTTGTCCGGCAGCAGCCCCCAGCACCGCGTGTCGGCGCTTTCCGTCGCTTCCCACGCGACGCCCACCAAATCGAGTGCGAGGCTCGTCCATTGGGTTTTGTCGGTGCCGATGGCTTCTTTGGTGCCGTACATGATGCCCTTCTTCACGGCCCGGCGCACCACGGCGCGGGCGATCGTTTCCGGTAGCGTCGCGTCGCACTGCTCCTGCGCCATGCGGCCCACGTCGGTGAGCGTTTGTGTCGCGCCGACCGGCTTCCCGCCCACGAACACCTGCACCTGATTCACGGTGTTCACCGACTTCACCACGCGCGGCACCTTGATCGGTGCGACGTTCGGCGGCAGCGACTGCTTGCCCAGCGCGCTCAGAATGCGGTCCGCGATCAGCACCGCGACGGTGCTGACCAACTCGGCGCGCTCCTCCTTGTACGGCCCGCGCCCGACCATCGCGAACACGTACAACGCGCCGTGCCCGGGTTTCGAGTGCGCGCCGGTCTTCACGCGCTCGAGGTCGGCTTTCGCCTGCGCGAACTCCGGTTGCCACTTCGCCACCTGCTCGAAGGCGCGGGCCGCGTCGTCGTAGTTGGTGTGTGTCTCTTCGCGGAGCGCACCGTAGAGGTACGCGCCGGCGGTCACGAGCTTGTAGTTCTCTTTCAGGTTCTTGCCGTCCGGGGTCGGCTTCGCGCTCTGCACGATTTGCTGCTGCTTCTCGTTCACCTGAAGGGCGTACGCGGTGGCGTCGGAGCCGTCTTGCATGAGGTTCGCGAGCGCGAGGTAGAACCGCACGAGCACCTTCTCGTAGTCCTCACCGGCGTACGCGAGCCGCTGGTCGTCGGTGAGCATCGCTGCGACGCCCTCCTTGAGGTCGCGGCCCTCCTTCGCGTCGAAGGCGTCGCGCACTTCGCGCATGAGCTGCTCGGCTTCGCGCACGCGGCCTTCGGCGAAGAGCGCGGTGGCTTTGTCGAGTTTCAGCACATCGGCTTCGCGCGAACTCTTGGCGATGCCGGCGTCGATCTGCGCGTGCGCCGCGGGCAGGTTGCCGCTGTGGTAGCTGGAGCGGATCGCGGTGAGCTTGTCGGCGTGGGTGGCGCACCCGCAGCACAGGAGCACGACCGGAACGAGCGAGCGGAGCATGAGCGGGCCTCGTGAACCTGCTTCACCCCGAAGGGGTGGGACACCTTCGCCCGGTGCAACGCACCGGGAACCGTGACGCCCACGCGCGCACCCCTTCGGGGTGCGACACGAATTCGCGTGTCGCAGGCTTTCAGCCTGCTATTTAATAGCCGCCGAAACCCGGTGCGTTGCACCGGGCTACGTTGTCACACCCCTTCGGGGTGGCGGCCCCTTACCACCGCGAGGTGCGGTAGCTCTTGCGGATCTCGGCCGATTCCTTATCCGGCGTGCCGGTTTGCAGGTTCACCAGTTCCAGCGTGAGCAGGTAGTTCTTCTGCGTGCCGTTCGCCTCGCGCGTGGTGCCGGAGGTGAGCGTCGCGAACAGCAGGTAGTCGAACGGTTGCCCCTGTGCTTCCATCGCCGCGAGGAACGTGCGCTGGTTCGCCGGGAGGAACAGTTGGTCCGGGCGCAAGCGCGTCGCTTCCAACCCGGCCTTTACGAACCGGCCGCTGATCTGCTGGAACACCCCGCTCTGGTTGATCTTCGTGTCGATCACCTGAACGATCTGGTCTTTGAAGTCGCCGAGTTCTTCCGACGACTTGTTTTCGAGGCCGACGAAACACACGCGCTTCGGGGCCGGTTGGCCGGCGCTGGCGGGTGTGACGGTGCCGCCTTGGCGCGCCATCAGTTTGCCGAGCGCGTCTTCGATAATCGGCTTGAAAACTTCGGTGCCGGCCGCGGTCGCGCCGCTCGCGTCCTTCTGGTTGGGGTTCATCACCTCGCCCTTCGGCGTGGCGCGGCACCCCAGAGCGCCCAAAGCGGCCCCGCCCAACGTAACGACGAACGCGCGCCGGTTCATGGCTCCCCCCAGAGCTGTGTGAAAGGTGTATGGCTTGCGGATGCCGGCGAATACCAATCGCGCGCGGGCGAAACAAGAGCGAAATCGCTTCGGAGAGGGGAGAGGGGACAGGGGACAGGGATAGAAGCCACCGTGGTTTCTTTCTTTATGCTGTCCCCTATCCCCTATCCCCTATCCCCTCTCCCCTCTCCCGCTGCCTCTATAATCTCGCCATGCGGTTCGAGCAGATCACGATTGTCGGCGTCGGGCTGATCGGCGGTTCGGTGGGCCTCGCAGCGAAGGCGCGCGGCGCGGCCGCGCGCGTGGTGGGCGTCGATTCGAGCGCGGCGATCATGCGAACCGCACTCGCGCGCGGCGCGCTGGACGCGGGCACCCC
>JALHNS010000359.1 GCA_022843445.1 Gemmata sp. | reverse complement strand
GCGCGTGCAGCGCGCGGTGCGCGAGGCTCGCGCCGCACGCGAGCGCCGCGAGCCAGCACAGCACGGCGCGCACGCGGGCAGAAGGGAAGGGAATCACGCGGTCGGCCATTCGCCGGAGAACACTTCGGTCGCGGGGCCGGTCATGTACACGCAGTTGTCGGCCGCGCTCCACTCCAGTTCGAGGTCGCCGCCGGGCAGGTGCGCGACGATCGTGCGCCCGCCGCGCCCGGTGAGCACGCCGGCCACGCACACCGCGCACGCCCCGGTGCCGCACGCGAGCGTGATGCCGCTGCCGCGCTCCCACGTGCGCATCGTCACTTCGGTCGGCGAGTGGACCTTCACGAAGTGCGCGTTGATGCGCCGGGGGAACGCCGCGTGGCGCTCGATCTTCGGCCCCAGTTCCGCCACGAGGTCGCGCCCGCCCGTCGCGAAGAACTCTTCGCCCACATACAGCGTGACGTGCGGGTTGCCCATCGAAACGCACGTCGCCGCGAACTCGCGCCCTTCGACGGCCAGCGGCGCGTTCACCGGCGGGTCGCCCGACAGCGTGGTCGGAATGTCTCGGCTCGCGAGGATCGGCGCGCCCATGTTCACGCGCACGCGCTCGGCCGTGCCGTTCTTCACTTCGAGGTCCAGCGCGAGCACCCCGCGGCCGGTTTCGATCGTCAGGTGCGGCTTGGTGGCGATACCGTGGTCGTGAACGAACTTGGCGACGCAGCGGATGCCGTTCCCGCACATTTCGGACTCGGAGCCGTCCGCGTTGAACATGCGCATGCGGGCGTCGGCGCGCTCGCTGGGGCAGATGAGGATGAGGCCGTCGGAGCCGATGCCGAAGTGCCGGTCGCTGACCGCGACCGCGAGCCGCGCCGGGTCGGCCGGGAGCTTCTGCCGAACGCAATCGACGTACACGTAATCGTTGCCGATCCCGTGCATCTTGGTGAACTTCATCGCGCGCCCTCGTTCGTGTGAGGGCATTCTACCCGCGCGCCGCGGGGCGAACAGGCGCGCGCCGGGAACCGCCGGCACGAGCCGACCGGTGCGCGAGTGCGAAAAGGCACCGGCCGGCTCGCGCCGGACGTTCGCCCGAAATCACAGCCCCTGATGAATCTGGTCGAACCGCGAGGCCACCGACGCGAACGCGGTCACGAGACCGGGGTCGAAGTGGCCGGGCATGTCGTGGACGATCAAGCGCACCGCTTGCGCGTGACTCAAGGGCGGGCGGTGCGGGCGGCGGCTCCGCAGCGCCTCGTACGTCGCCACCAGCGCCACCACGCGCGCGCTCAGGGGGATCTCCGTGCCCGCGAGGCCGTCCGGGTAGCCGGTGCCGTCCCACCGCTCGTGGTGCGCGCGAATCACCTCCGCCGCGGTGTCGAGGCCCGCCACGTCCGCGCCGCAGCTCACCGCGATGTCGTCCAACACTTCCGCGCCCAGCGAGCAGTGCGCTTGAATCACCGAGCGCTCGGTCGCGTCGAGCCGGTCGGGTTTCAGCAGCGTTTGCCGCTGCAGGCACAGCAGCCCGAGGTCGTAAATCGGCGCGACCGCGGAGAGCAGTTCCACGTACCTGTCTTCCTTCAGCTTCGCGTGGTCGCCGGTGTCGCTCGCGGCGCGGCACAGGGCGCGGACGTAGCGGCTCACGCGCTTGCCCAGCCCCTCGGCCGCGAGTTGCGTCTCGGCCAGCAGCCGGGCCGCGGTGAGCGCGAGTGCTTCGACGCCGGCTTCGGGGCGGTTGCGGCCGGTCGCGGGCGGCGGCGTCATGGCGAGCGCCAGCGCCGATTCGCCGGGGTGCGCCGGGCGGCGCAGGATCAGCGTGCGCGCGCGCGACAGGAACTCGACCGGCGCGAACGGTTTGGAAATGTAATCGTCGCCGGCCGACACCGACAGCCCGCCGAGCGCCTCCGCGGGCAGCTCGCCGCTCGTGAGCAGCACCTTCAGGCGCGACGCATCGAGGCCGGCGGCGCGCGCCTTCTGCGCCAGTTCGGGCCCGGTCATGCCCGGCAGGCCCACGTCCGTGACCATCAGGTCCGGCGGGTCGCGGAGCAGCTCCTTCAGCGCGGCCTCGCCGTCTTCGGCCTCGCGCACCTCGTACTGGTCCTGCAGGAGGGCGACCATCAGCCCGCGGACGCTGGGGTCGTCTTCGACCACCAGCACCCGGCCGCGGCCGGGGCGCACGGCGCGCGAGGCCGCGGCGGCCGAGGTGCCGTGCGGCAGCCACAGCGCGAACCCGGTGAGCGCCGCACTCACGGTGCGCGCCGACGGGAACCGCGCCTCCGGTTCGGCCTGCATGAGGCGCGCGACGAGGTCGGACCGTTCCGCCGGCACGTCGCCGCGCACGCGGTGGACCGGCGGCGGGGTGGTGGTGAACCGGCGGTGCAGGTCCTGCACGGCGTTGCCGGTTTCGGGGTACGGGTCGCGCCCGGTGAGCGCCCAGTACATGGTCGCGCCGAGGCTGAACAGGTCGGCGCGGCCGTCCACGCTGTGCGGGTCGCGGGCCTGTTCCGGGCTCATGTAGCCGATGGTGCCCAGCACCACGCCCGGCTCGGTCATGTTGTGGCTGGGCATCCGCGCGAGGCCGAAGTCGAGCACCTTCGCTTGGCCGTCCGGGGTGACCAGCACGTTCGAGGGCTTGATGTCGCGGTGAATCAGGTTGTGCCGGTGCGCCTCGGCGAGCGCGTCGGCCACTTGGCGGAACAGGTCGCACGCGCGGGCCGGGGTCATCGGCCCCTGTTCGCGGATCAGGTGGAACAGGTCTTGGCCGGGCACCAGTTCCATCACGAAGTAGTCGCGCGGGGCGGTGCCGGGGCGCGCGTCGCGGCCCGAATCGAAGCACGCGACGATGTGCGGGTGCTGGAGCTTCGCCACCGCGCGGGCCTCGGCGTAGAACCGGGTGGTGAGCTTGCCGCCGGGGTCGTTGAACTGCGCCATCACCTTCAGCGCGACGAGCCGCCGCAGCCGCAGGTGCTCGGCCTTGTACACGGTGCCCATGCCGCCCTGCCCGAGCACCTCGAGCAGCCGGTAGTTGCCCAGAACCAGTTCGTCCGCGCTGCCGGCGCGGATCGTGTCCGCTTGGAACGCGGTCAGCAGCCCCATCTTCTGCAACTTGTTCAGCAGCGAATCGGTGGACGCGAGCCGGCCGATGTGCTCGCGGTCCGCGGCGCTCATCTCGTCCCACTCCTCGCTCAGCAGCACCTGCGCGGTGAGCAACTTGGCGAGGGCCACTTGCGCCGGCGGGATGCCGGTCAGTTGCGCCGCGGACCGCGCGCCGGGGACGGGCAGTTGCAACTCGCTGGTGCTGTCCGAGGGGCGCAGCGGTTGGCCCCACGGGAGCGCGCGGCTGTCCGCGGGGTCGTCGAGCCAGCTCGGGGGCTTCTGGTTGGTCATGGCGTGGGGTCGCGGGCGCGGCGGGTTCGGTGGCGGGCAAGTTTGCGGCACGAACCGGCCCGAGACAACCCGCCCGCCGCGGAACCGGCCGGGCCGCGCGCCGCGCGCCCGCGTTCTCCGCGCGTGGGGCGAAAAGTGTTGTGCCGGGCGAACCGCCGGCCCTCAGAAGTGTGCCCCGGCGCGAACCCACCGAAGCCGGTAGTTCCAAGTTCCAGAGTTCCGAGTGGGTCGGAAGCGTGCGCTCGCGCCCGCGGTTGGGAACTGTTGGAACTTGGAACTCTCGACTTCAGTCGCGCAGCGGCCACACGTGGCCCAGCTTCCGGAACGCGGTGCGCAGCGCGGGCAGGTCCGCCTCGCGCACCACGAGGAACCGCGAGTCGGCCAGCTTCAATTTGCCCTTCAGCTTCGGTTGCGCCATCAGTTCCGCGGCCAAGATGCCGTCGGCGCACGCGATGACGCGGGCCGGGCCGTCGTCGGCGAACTTCCCGGCCCGGTGCGCGAGGTCGCTCAGGAACGTGAGCACCGTGGGCGGGATCTCGCCCGCCGCGTGCCCCGCGAGGAACGCCCGCAGGTCGTCCACGGTCGCGCCCTGCTCCACCGCGCCGATGACGCGCTCGGCCGACAGGTGCCACACGCGCTCGCTCTTGGCTTCGGCGAACCGGTCCAGCGTGAGCCGCACCGCGGCCGGCAGGTCGCCCTCGGCCACCACGTCGCAGTTGCCCAGCACGCGGAAGTCGTTGCGCTTCGGGCGCGCCGGCGGCGCGTACTCCGGCGCCAGCCCCATGCACCACGCGCCCAGTTCGTTCACCCGCAGCACCATGAGGCCGTCCCACCGCGACAGGAACGGCAGGTCGTCGGTGCCCCACCAGTCGTGGAAGTCCGGGCGGCCAACTTGCGGCGGCATCAGTGCCACGTCCAGCAGACCGAGCGTCGCGGCGCACTCCATCAGGAACCCGAGCGCGAAGCGGCCTTCCAGTTGCGCCCACGTCGCGCCGTGGAGCGTGCCGTAGTACCGCTCCGCGACGTACAGCGCTTGCACGTTCGTGAGCAGCACGAACTCGCGCCCGTTGGCGAGCAGGAACCGGAAGAAGTCGTCGACGAGGAACCAGCGCCCCGGCGGGCACGTCGCGAGCGCCTCCGCCAGCGCCGCCCGGCGGCCCGCGACCGCGGACAGTCGCGCGCCCTCTTGCCCCCTGATCGCGTCCACGCGCGCGAACTCGTCGTACTCTTTGCACTTCAGCCACGCGCGCCACAGCGCCCGCAGCCCCTCGTGCGGCGGGGCTGCCAGCGCCGCACGCCCGGCGGCCGTGAGCCGCAGCGCGTCGCCCTTGTGCTCCGCGAACCCGCCCGCGAGCACCAGCAGCGGCCACGCGAACGCCTTGATGTGCAGGTCGTAGTTCTTCCGCGCCCACTCGTTGTTCGGTAGGTCGTCCGGCGCGTAGAAGTCGCCGTTGGCGAGCGCCGCGCTCACCGCGCGCACGGTCGCGTCGGTGGGCAGGCGCTTCTTGTCGGTCACGCGCAGCTTGCCCGCGTCCGCGAGCCGCAGCACGGCGCGCAGGTCGTCGGCCGCGTCGAGCGCGGTGTACCGCACGCGCAGGTCGTACACCACCTGCTCGGCCCGCGGCTTCTCGTTGTACTGCTCCCGAACGTATTCGAGCCGCACGAGCTGCTTCGGCTCGTCGCCCATCGTCTCAAGTGCGAACGGTTCGAGCGGGAGCACGAACGGGCGCAGCACGTCGTGCAGGTCGGTGGGCAGCGCGCGGAAGTCCGGGAAGAACAGCCGCAGGGCGGTCGGTTTGACCTTCTTCCGCTCGGCCCACGACAGCTCCCACGAGTCGCGGGTCGGGTCGCCGGTGTGGAACCGCGGGTCGGTGCGGAACCGGGCCGCGTACCGCGACGCGTGCAGCGCGCCGTCCGGGTCGTGAACGGCCATGCGCACCGCGGCCTTCGCGGCGTCGTCGAGGCCGTCGTACAGCGCGCGCACGCGGGCCGGGTCGGTGAGCGCGCGGCCGAACACCGGGATCATGTCGGCTTTGCGCGTGACGCCCGGTTCGCCGAGCACCTGCACGAGCGGGCGCAGGTCGTCGAGCGTCAGGTCGTCGAACGCCTCGCGCACGGTCAGGCGTCCGGCGGCGGTGCGGCGCGGCGGCATGACGGTTCCTCTCGCGGGCGGCGTTACTGTACCGCGCGGCGCGCCGCGGGTCGCTAAAATCGCCCCATGCACAACCCGACGCGCGCCGAACTGCACGCCCTGCTGAAAGACGCCATCAGCGGCCCGGACTTCGCCCGCGCCACCTTCGCCGGCGCGGCGCGCGGCGCGAGTACCGAATGGGTGCGCGTGGTGGTGCGGCCGGTGGAGGTGCGCGGGGCGCGGCACGTCCAGTTCGCGTACCACGGCGCGAAGAAGGTGCTCACCAAGAACTTCGAACCGGACGCGATCGACGACCCGCTCGACGAACTGCTGCTCATCGGCTTCGCGGGCGTTCACGTTTCCGCGCGCGCGGAAGAACTCGACATTCGCACGAGCCGCAAGGGAAGGGTCCACATCGGCCGGTCGCGGGCGCAGGTACATTCGGCCGCGGCCGCGGGCACCGAGCACAACCGCGCGAAGGACGTGCCGCTGCCCGAGGGCCGCGCGAGCCACCTGCTCGAAGTGTTGGGCATCAGCACCGCGGACGGCACCGTGCGGCCGACGATGCGCGCGAAGTTCACGCAGATCAACGAGTTCCTCAAGCACCTGTCGCACGCGCTCGACGACACCGAACTGGCCCGGCTGAACCGCCCGGTCGAACTGCTCGACTGCGGGTGCGGCCTGAGCTACCTCACGCTCGCGGCGCACCACTACCTGAACGACGTGCGGGGCATCCCGGCGCGCGTGGTCGGCGTGGACGTGAACGACGAGGTGATTCGCAAGAGTATGGAGCGGGCCGAACGCGCCGCCGCGGGGAGCGTGGAGTTCGCGTGCCGGCGCATCGGCACCGCCGACGTGCCCGCGGACGTGGTCATCGCGCTGCACGCCTGCGACACCGCGACCGACGACGCCATCGCCCAAGCGGTGCGCAGCGACGCGCGCCTCTTGCTGTGCGTGCCGTGCTGCCACCACGACCTGAACCGCGCGTTGGGCGCGAGCGCGGGCGACGGCGTGCTGCGCCCGGTGTTGCGGCACGGCATTCTGCTGCAGCGCACCGCGGACCTGATTACGGACGCCTTCCGCGCGCTGGCGCTGCGCATCTGCGGCTACCGAACGGACGTGGTGGAGTTCGTGGCAACGGAGCACACGCCGCGGAACCTGATGATCCGGGCGGTGCGCGGCGCGCCCGCGGGCGACGCGGCGCACGTGGCCGAGTATCAGGAGATGAAGCGGTTCTGGCGCGTGACGCCGTACATCGAGAAGGCGCTGGGCGAACCGTTCCAACAACTGGTGAGGGCGTAAAGAGGGCGCGTGTGGGGCGCGCCTTCATCATTTGGAAAGTGTCCAACAGAGCCGCCCGTGGGATTTGAACCCACGACCCCCGCTTTACGAAAGCGGTGCACTACCGCTGTGCTAGGGCGGCATTCGTCTCAATCACTTTATCGCGAACCGGCCGCGCGACAAGTCCAACCGCGCCGCCGTTCGCACTGCAAACACCGACACGCGCCGCGGCCGCGCGGTTCGCGTTGACCGCACGCCCGCGGGCCGCTATCGCACGGCGAACGCTTCGCTGTTGCGCCCCTCGCGGGCCGGGGGAATCCGTGTACCGGGCACTCGCCGCCACTCTCGCCGCGTTCGCGCTGCTCAGTTCCGGCTGCAACGTTTGGGACACGGTCACGAGCCGCAAGTTCCGCGAAGACCCGCTGAAGGCCACGCGCAACCTCGTGTCGCCCGAAGACCCGCTGCTCGTGCTCCTCGCCGACCCGCCGCGCCCCGGCGACGAGCGCGCGAAGGCCATGCAGCGGCTCAAGGAACCGAGCCGGCACAGCGGCACGCAAGACCAGCAAGACGCCGTCGTGGACGTGCTGTCGCGCGCCGCGACCGCGGACCCCAGCCCCGTGGTGCGGTTCGCGGCGGCCGAAGCACTGGGCCGGTTCCAAGACCCGCGCGCCGGGCAAATCCTGATGCTCGCGTACCAAAAGGCCGA
>JALHNS010000358.1 GCA_022843445.1 Gemmata sp. | reverse complement strand
GAAGTTCAAGCCCACCATCGAGCCGCTCGAAGCGCGCGAAACGCCCGCGCTGCTCAGTAAACTGTCGTTCGTCGTCGAGACCGCGAACAGCATCCTGCCGCCGCCGCCGAGCGACACGCCGTCGATCGCGACGACGCCGCCGACCGCCCCGCCGCCCGCGCCGACCGCGCCGCCCCCGCCGCCCCCGGTGATCCCGTAGGCGAAGGGTTCGCGCGCGTCCGCCGGGGCCGCCCCGGGGGGCGGCCCCGCGGCCGCCCGCGGTGCAAGACCGCTGGGCGAAGGGGCGTAAGGGTTGCGTGCGCTGCGGGCGGGCGGATTGGCCCTTCTTGCCGCGGGCGCGTTCCCTTAAGATGGCCCCGGTCACGCACTTCACCCGGAGAACTCCATGACCCCGCTCCAGTCGCTCGCCGCCACCGGTACGAAGCTGTGGCTCGACTCCGTCGACCCGGACCTGATCAAACTGAACCGTTCGCAGGGCGCGACCGGCGCGACCTCCAACCCGATTATCATTTCCGACCTGCTCAAGACCGGCCGGTTCGACGCCGACATGAAGCCGCTGTTCGCCGCCGGCCACGACGACGAGGCCGTGGCGTGGGCCATGACCGACAAACTGGTGAAGAACGCGCAAGACGTGTTCTTGGACGTGTGGGAAGCCACCAAGGGCGACGACGGTTGGGTGAGTTTCGAGCTGGACCCGCTGCTCGAAGACAAGGCGCAGACCCGCAACACCGAGGAGCGCGCCGCGGAGTACATCCGGCTCGGGAAGAAGTGGGCCGCGGGCCACAAGAACCGCATGATCAAAGTGCCCGCGACGCCCGGCGGCCTCGCCGCCATTGAGGAACTGGTGGCCGCCGGCATTTGCCCGAACATCACCCTCATCTTCAGCGAGCGCCAGTACCTGATTGCCCGCGACGCCGTGTACCGCGGCGTGCAGCGCCGCACGGACAAAGAGAACGTGAAGAGCGTGTACAGCATCTTCGTGAGCCGCGTGGACGTGTACACCGAAGAGCACGTGCCGTCGCTCATCCCGGCCGCGCAGGGCCAAGTGGGCATCGTGAACGCGAAGCGCATTTGGAAGATGAACAAGGACTTCTGGGCCGACAAGGGCCTACCGCGCAAGCAGGAGATGATCTTCGCCAGCACCGGCACCAAGAAGATGAAGAGCGGCATCACCCCGCCCCCGACGACCTACGTGGCGGCGCTGGCCGGCGACGACATCGAAACGAACCCGCCCGCGACCAACGAGGCGGTCGCCAACAGCGGCCTCACCTTCACCAAGCAGGTTCACCTGCTGCCGCCGGCCGAGGTGCTCGCGGACATCGACGCGAAGGTGGACGTAAAGAAGATGGAAGAGACGCTGATGAGCGAGGGGCTGGCGAAGTTCGCCGACCCGCACAAGGCGCTCATCAAACTGATCGGCGAGAAGCGCGCCGCCCTGAAGTAAGTTGGGCGAGCCGGAAGTGTCAGCGACGGACAACGGGACCGTCGCTGACGCTTCCGGCTCGTCAGTTCGTCACCTCACGCGCACGTCATCAGGTCGCGGATCGGCCACACTTTCACGCACCCGTCGCGGCCGGAACTGAACAGTCGCTCGCCGTCTTCTGTTACAGCAAGCCCCGCGACGCCGCCCATGTGCCACTCGAACGCCGCGCGCACGCCGAGCGTCTTCGCGTCGAACGCCACCACCCACCCTTCGCTCGTGCCCGCGTAGACGAACGCGCCACCGGGATCGACCGCGAGTGCTTTCAGTGGCCCGGTTGTCGCGAACAGCGGTCGGTCGGCAATCGGAGTCGATCCCTTCGCGCGCCCAGTGTCCGCAGCGAGCGCGGCAAGCCCTGATTCACGGAAATCGCCGTACAGCGTCTTCCCGTCGCTTCCGAACGCGACGAAGTTCTAGGCCGACAACACCGCGTGCCCGGCACTGCCGCCCGTGTTGAGGTCGAATACCGCGGTGCGATACCCGGCGGTGGCGAACTTCGTGCCGCACGGCGACAGTGCCGCGCCGCCGAGCGCACCAATCGGAAGCGGCACGGTGCGCTGCGGTTCGCCGGACGGCACCAGAACCGTGTCCGCGAATGTGACCATTTCCGGCGGGTTGAGCCGGTGCAGCACCGCGCGTCCGTCGGGGAGCGCGAGGACGCGAATCGCCGGCGGATACGTGTCGCGCGCCGGCTTCACGCGCGCCGGCGGGTTCGCGCTCAGGTCGATCGCGGCCCACAGCCCGTCGGTCACGGTTCCGGCGTACCCGCGCCCGCACACGAGCAGATAGCGGTTGTCGTGCGTGATCGCCACGTCCCACGGTTGCGCTCCGGGGAAATCGAACGCGTGCCGCTCGCGCGTCGTCGTATTCCACAGCGTCACGTTGTGTTCGCCTTCGACCGCGGCGACGAATGTGCCGCACGGCGAGCACGCCACCGCGCCGAGCGGGTGCCGTTCGCCGTAGAGAACGCCGGGCGCGTTCGCGCGAAGTGCGTCCGCACCGGCTTCTTCCGCACGGTCGCTGCACGGACCGCAGGTCGCCCCCATCCAGCCGAGCACTTCCGGCGCGCCGGCCGCGCCGCACCCGCACGCGCACACCACGCGCTCCGCTTTGCCGACGCGCACGCGGTACACGTACTCCGGGTAGGCGTGCCACAGTGGGAGCCGGTCTTCGAGTTCCTCGGCGTGCAGCAGCCGGCGCGCCTCGTAATGTTCGACGCGCCGCCCGCGGAACACGACGTGCTTGCGGCCGACGGGATCGGTCCACCACGCGACGAGCACCTGCGACGCGGGCACGCCGCCGCGCCCGCCGCGGAACATCTGGTGCCCTTCGGGTTTCGCGGCGATGTCGCGGGCGAGTTTGCGCCACTTCGGCGGCGCGTCCGAGAGCGTGCGCGCGCGGCACCGCTTGTTCGCGCCGGCCGCGGCCGCGGTCATGGCGACCACGATCGCGCCCGCGTCCGGATCGATGAGCCGCTCCTCGTGCTTCACCATCGCAATGTGGCTCCGTTCGTGAGGGTTTGGCTCAATCCGGGCCGCGAACGTGCGGCTTCACGTCCGTTGCGAAGAAGTCGCGCAGGCGCTCGTGCAGCTCGCGCGGCAACGGCGGAAGAGCGCTCGCGGCGGCGTTCGACTGCGCTTGTGCGCGGTTCCGCGCGCCGGGAATGACCGTCGTAACCGCGGGGAAATCCAAGCACCAGCGCAGCGCCATTTGCAGCATGCTGTAACCGGCCGGCACGAACGCGCGCAGCCGCTCGGTGAGTTCCAACCCCTTCGCGAAGCCCAACCCGCCGAACGTTTCGCCCACGTTGAACTTCTCGCCGTTCTGGTTGTTCGTGCGGTGGTCTTCCGGCGCGAACGTGGTGGCGGGCGTGTACTTGCCCGCGAGCAACCCGGACGCGAGCGGGAGCCGCACGATCACCGCGACGCCCTCAGCCGCGCACCGGTCGAGTAGGCCGCTCGTGTGCGGCGTCTGGCGGAAGATGTTGAAGATGAGTTGCAGCGAGGCGCAGTCCGCGTGCTTCAGGCACTCTTCGGCCTCGGCCACCGATTCGACGCTCGCCCCGAACCGCGCGATCTTGCCTTCCTTCTGGAGCGCGCGAACGGTGTCCCACACTTCCGCGCGCCGCAGTTGCTCCATCGGGAGGCAGTGCAGTTGCGTGAGGTCGAGGCGCTCGATGCCGAGGCGCTTGAGCGAGTTCTCGGTGTGCTCGCGGATCGTCTTCGGATCGAAGTTCGAGGGCCAGCCGGGCCGCGGGAACCGGCCGAACTTGCTCGCCACGAAGAACCGGTCGCGCGGGAACTGTTTGATGAACCGGCCGAGCAGTTCTTCGCTGCGGCCCGCGCCGTACACGTCCGCGGTGTCGAGAAACGACACGCCCGCGTCGGCCGACGCGCGGAGCACGTCGAGCGCGTCCGCTTCGGATACGTCGCCCCACTGGTCGCCGCCGATCTGCCAGCAGCCCAACCCGACTTCCGAAACCGCCGCGCCCGCGAACGATCTGGTGTGCATGTGCGAACCCCGAAGGAGAGTGCGACCCGCGATAGGTTACGGCGCGAACCCGTAGCGGGCGCGCAGCACCCGCGCGGCCTCGGCAATCGTGCGCATCTTCGCTTCGGCTACAGCGGCCGACGCGACCGGGTTGTCGGCGAACGTGGCGAACCCGCAATCGGGGTTCAGCAGCACGCGCTCCGGCCCGAACGCGCGCACGGCGGCCTCGGCGCGAGCGAGCACCTCTTCGAGCGGTTCGACGCGGTCGAGTTTCTGGTTCACGACACCGACGCCGATGCGCGCGTCGCGCGGCAACTCCGCGAGCGGGGTCAACTCACCCGCGCGCGGCGTGGCGAGTTCCAGCACATAGGTTCCGACTGGCAGTTCCGCGAACAGCGGCACGAGCGGCGTGTACGGGCCGCTGAGCGCGACCGATTCGTCGCGCGACCAGTTCCCGCGGCAGACGTGAATCGCGGTGCGTTCGCGCGGCAGTTCCTTCAGCACCGCTTGCAGCAGGTCGCGCGCGAACTTGAGTTCGTCGGCCGGTTCGCGGCGCTCGCCGAGCGCGCCGCACATGAACTTGCGGTCGCCGCCGGGCCGCGCGAACACCACTTCCGTGAGCACGGGTTCGTCGAACTGCACGAGCGCCGCGCCGCCGGCGAGCAGGTGTTCGGCCTCTTCGCGCAGCACGCGCACCACGTCCGCGGCGAGCGCCTCGCGCGTCGCGTAGGCTTTATCGGAAACGCAATCGAGCCACATGGTGCGCGTGAGCAGGTACGGCCCCGGCAGTGCGACTTTTACCGGCTTCGGCGATACGCTTCGAGCGAACGGCAGTTCGCTTCCCGTGAGCGCGCCCTTCCGCGCCAGCGAGCCGAACACCGCCGGGTGCCGGAACCGCTCCGCGGGCACGTCGAGCGCCTTCAACTCTTCCGCGAACTTCTCCGGGTTGGACACGTAGGGCAGCAGATCGGTAACGGGCACGAGTTGGCAGTTCTCGAGGCGCGCGGCGACGAAACTGGCGTAGTTGTCGCGGCGCTGTTCGCCGTCGGTAATCACATCGACGCCGGCGCGCTCTTGCGCCACGACTGCGAGCCGCACCGCGTCGTCCGCGTACTGCTCGAACTCGGTTTCGCCGAGCCGACCGGCGAGCCGTTCGTGGAGCGCGCGCACGAGCCACGCGGGCCGCGGCCAACTGCCCACACCCATCACCGCGAACGGCGGCACCGCGAGCGCGTCGGCGCGCGGCGCGACCAAGGGCGCGCTCGCGGGCGCGGGAATCGCCGGCAGCGGTTCGCTCTTCGCGCCGCCTTTCTCGATGAGGAACCGCAGCGAAGCGCCGTCGCGCGAGACGTGCAGCAGCGGGTTGCCGGTGAGCCGCGCCCACGCGGGCAGGTCGGTTTCGACGGACGGCTCGCGCGACCGCACTTCGAGCGTCTGGCCGGGGCGCAGCGGGTCGATGTGCTTGCGGATGAGCAGCAGCAGGCCGTTGCCGCAGTCGAGGTCGCCGCCGTCGAACGCGGCATCGGGTGGAGTGGTGCGAGCGGTCACGCGGCACCCGCGCGGCGCAGGCGGTAGGCCGCGGTGTCGCGCCCGGCGCGCATCAGCCAGACGCGCGCACCGGGGCGGCGCGCGAGCAAGCGGTCCGTGGCGGTGTGGTCGTCCGCGTCGATCTCGAAATCGCCCGTTTCAAACGCGACGGCGACGAACTTGCCTTCGTCTTCGGGGCGCAATGCCGGGCGCACGAGGCGCTCGTACACCTCGACCGCGCGGCGCTCGTCTTCGGCGAGTACGGCTTGCGGCGTTGCGGGCATCTGCGCTCCTCCGACCCGTGACTCGTGTCATTGTACCCGCGCGGCGCGGTCAGCGGAACCACAGTGGAGGGCCGTCCGCGCCGCGGGGGCCGCACTCCGGTCACAGCATTTCGGCCGGGGGGAACATGGATTGCAGCACGCGGCCCGCGAGGTTGAACGCGGGGGTGAACGCCAGTTCGACCGCCGCGACCGTGCTCACGCGCACCCGCATCCACTTCACGACGCCGATCTCGCGCCCGTCCACGAACCCGCGGATCGGGCGCTTCTCGTTGTAGCCCGGCTTGTTGTTCGGCATCAGACTGCTGATCGTCACGGTCGAACCTTCGGGCAGCGTGATCGGCCGCCAGAACCGCGGGCGGAACACGTTCGAGCCGGCCAGTGTGAGCACCGGCGCGGTCAGCGGAACGGGCGTCGCGCCCATCGCGCGCGCGTACGAACTCGAACCCACCGGCGTCGCCACGAGCAACCCGTCGCCCACCACTTTCTCCACTTCCACGCGGCCGTCCACCGCCACGTTTACCCACGCCGCTTGGCCGCTCTCGCGCTCCACCCACGCGTCGCCGCACGCGAGCGAACTGGTGCGCTCGCTGCTCTGTCCGGCTTCGGTGTCCACGCGCAACATCGGCATCCGGTAGATTTGCAATTCGGTGCCGTCGAGTTGGTCCGGCAGGCTCTCGTTCATCAGGAACCCGAGCGTGCCGCCGTTCAAGCCCACGAACGGCAGCCGCATGCGCCAGTGGTCGCGGATCGCTTGCAGCATGGTGCCGTCGCCCCCGATGGGCACGATGTGCGTCGGGTCGTTCGACTCGTACCGCTTCAGCTTCGCGGCCAGCGCGGCCGCCTTCGCGTTGCGCGGGTCGAAGAACAGTTTCAGGCGTGTGTCGGCGAGTTTGATGCGCGTCTCGCGCGGGGTCGGCTGCCCGGAGAACAGCCCGTAGCGGCGGATGTACGCTTCCACCAGTTCCGGCACGTCCGGCCGCGCGGTGCCGCCCTGAAACACGCGCATGCGGATGTCCGCGGTGGGCACGTGCCCGTCGGCGCTCACCAGTTTGCACCGCGGCGGGCGGTCGGCCGATTCGGGGCGGCACTCGTCCGGGTGCAGCACCGCGAACCGCGCGGTCGCCCACATGTCGGCCCCGAGTTCCCACTTCGTGTGGATCGTCGATTGGCCGTTGCGCGCGCCGTGCAGGAACTCGTCGGAGACGACGTGCCACACCTCGCCGCGCTTCGCGTACAGGTCCGCGAACGCGACGTGCGGGGTGAACACGCCGTCGTCGAGGTCCGACAGATCGACCGACACGCCGGGGATGTCGCGGAACGCCAGATCGACCATCGTGGCGCGGTGGATCGGGTCGGCGTGCTCGGCGTCGGGCCGATCGCTGCGCGGGCCGGTGGGCCGCACGACGACCTCGTCGAACCCGGACTCGCGCAAGCGCTTGGCGGCGCGCCGGTGGTACGCGGTGGGCGGGTCGAAGCTGCCGGTGAACACCGCGACCGTGTGGCCCTTCGGCGCGGCCGGGAGCGCCCTCTTGGGTTCGTGCTTCGAGGCGCGCGCCACGACCGCCGCCGCCGCATCCAGCAGCGGCACGGCCATGAGCGCGCCGACGCCCTCGGTGGGCGTTTCCATGCGGCCCCGCGGGAACTCGCTCCACGGCGGCGCGAGCGCCGCCCCCGGCTCGCGCTGGATCACTTTCGCTCTGGTGCCGGGGTGGAGGCGCTCCGCGACCACCGCCGCGGCCGTGGC
>JALHNS010000357.1 GCA_022843445.1 Gemmata sp. | reverse complement strand
GGTGGCGCTGCTGATGGGGCACCGCAGTTCGGCGGCGGCCCGCGCGCTAGACGTTCGCGCCGCGGACGCGAAGTTGGCCGAGGTGCGCGCCCGCGCCGCCGCCGGGCAGAGCGTGGCGGCCGAGCTCGCGGTGGCGAAATTGGACGTATTGAAGGCGAAGGGCGACTTGCTCTCCGCGGCGGTGGAGTGGCACCTCGCGGAGGTGAGGCTGCGCGCCGCACTCGGCGCGCTGGCCCGCGAGTGACCGCGACGTGCAAATGGGTGAGGCGGGAATCGAACCCGCACGCCCCGAGGGGCAAGGGTTTTTAAGACCCTAGTGTCTGCCATTCCACCACTCACCCGCGGCGCGACTCGTACATAATGTCGGGCCGCGGGCCGCGCGACAAGGCGCGTTCTCACGCGAACATGGTGGCGACGTCCACGAGCTTCTTCACCTGCTCCGCGCCGAGTTTGTCCACGAGGCCGCGCACCGCTTGCAGGTCCGTGAATTCGAGCGCGCCCGTGCGGGCCGCCTTCGCCCCCGGCTTCGGCCCCGGCTTCCCCTTGGGCTTGCCGCCCTTGCCGCTCGCCTTCTTCAGTACCGACTTGTAGTTCGAGATGATGGCCGTCGGCAGATCGACTTGGAACTTCTCCTTGATGACCGGTTGCAGCTCCTTCGGCCCGGCCTTCCAGCCGAGTTCGTTGATCGCCGCTTCGACCATGCTCTTCTGCGTCGTCGCCCCATTCGGTTTGCGCGCCACGGTGAACCCTCATTTATGGAGATGTGCGTAAGTGGTGAACCTCAACTGCTAGATGTGTAGTGTAGAAGTCGCGGAACGTGTAGACGGACGTGTCACATTTCCCAATTTGTTTACTTTGCCGCACTGCTACAACCGGGCCGCGGCATTCGTGTAGGTCGCGCAGTCGAGCGAGTTACAAACCCAACACTAAATCGCACACCCAACACCCGCGAACGTGCGGTTGGTTCGCGTCGCGGCAGTGCGTCAGAATCTGCTCGTCTTCGCACCCGGCGTCTTGGAGCGCGTCCGCTAGAATCGGCATCGCACCGAACTCGCGCGAATCGTACATGCCCCGCGCGAGTGACACCGCGGTGTCAGTGCGCCACGCGGGGTTGAATGACACCGGGCGAAACGGGTTCCCGAAGATGTCGCGCACGAAGAAGGTAAAGCGGCGCGCCTCCCGCCGTTCCTGCTCAGAAATCTTCGTTTGGTACTCTTCGTAGGTGTGATGTGGCGGTGGGTAGGAGCGAGCGTTCGATCCGGCTGCGTCGAGCCACGCCTGCATTGCTGCATCAATCGCCGTTGAGTGCGCCACCGAAGCCGCCGCGAGGTATGCGAGGTGGGCCTCCATGTAGTCGGGCGAGTTGTGAGCCTCCTCGTCAGCAAGTTCGTAAGCGACGCTCAAGTGGTCCGACGTGGTCAAGTCGTCCGCGAATTGTTCGGCGGCGGCAACTGCATAGCCGCAATATTCCCCAATTTCGTGGTGCAGGTTGCGGACACAGGCGATGGCGAATAACCGCAACTTGCGATTACTACCCTTGTTCGCAAGCGAGACAAGCATCGGCGTCGGTTCTTCGCACGCGAGCCATTCGGCTTCGGTCATCGCTTGCCCTCCGCGGGTCACAGCAGTTGCAGGGTGCCGCGGGTGACGCCGAGTTGGTTCAGCGCGCGCAGCTCGCGCCACGCGGCGCGGCCGTCGTCGCGCCCGGCGATCACGCGGGCGTAGCGGTCCAACAGCGCCGGCACCTGCGCCGCGCTTTCGCGCAGCAGATCGACGCGGAAGGTGCGCAGCCCGAGTTCGCGCATGCGGCCCACGTACTCCGCGGCGGATTGCGGCACGCTGTTGAACACCGTGTTGCGGCACCCGGTGTCCGGGAGAACCGGGAAGTGCGCGCCCACGCGGTCGCGCAGTTCCACCTTGTGAACCTCGCACGGCCGCCCGCAATCGGTGTGGTCCTTCCCGGTGCTCAGGAACGCCGCGAACACGCAGTGCTCCATGTGAAACATGGGCACGTTTCGTGTAAAATACGTATCACCACGCCGGTGGCTACGGGGCCGCCGGGGGCCTTGATTTTCAAGGGCCGATGCCGATGACGCTCGCGTTCAGTTATCTCCGCTTCTCGTCTCCGCAGCAGGCCGCGGGCGACTCCGTGCGTCGTCAGACGGCCGCCGCAATCGACTGGTGCCGGCGGAACAAGATCGAATTGGACACCAGCCTGTCGCTGCGGGACGAGGGCGTGAGTGCGTACCGCGGCAAACACCGCGAGAACCCCGACACGCACGCGTTGGCCGGCTTCCTCCAGGCCGTGCGGTTGGGGCGGGTGCCGAACGGCTCGTACCTGATCGTGGAGTCCCTCGACCGGCTGAGTCGGGAGAAGATTCGACCGGCGTTGACGCTGCTGCTCAACCTGATCGAGAGCGGCATCAAGGTGGTGCAGTTGCTCCCGGCCGAGACCGTGTACGACGAGGACGTGGAGCCGATGCAGTTGATGATGGCGGTGATGGAACTGAACCGCGGCCACTCGGAGTCGCGGATGAAGTCGGAGCGGGTCGGGAGTGCGTGGGCGAGGAAGCGGAAGGACGCGGCGACGAAACTGGTGACCAAGCGGGTGCCGGGGTGGGTGGAGGTCCGCGACGACGGGTTGGTGCTGAACGAGGCCAAGGCGGCGGTGGTGCGGCGGGTGTTCAACCTGTGCATCGCCGGGCACGGGGTCCAGGCGATTGCCCGCACGCTGAACGCCGAGCGGGTGCCGGTGCTGGGGCGGAAGGCGGTGCGGGGTCGCAAGGTGGTGTGGAACGAGACGGTCGTGTACCACGTGCTGAAGAGCCGGGCCGCGTTCGGCGAGTACCAGCCGTGCAAGGGGCGTGGCTCGACCCGCACGCCGTCCGGCCCGCCGATCAAAGGCTACTACCCGGCGGCGATCGACTACGCCACGTTCCTGCGTGCCAGAGTCGCCCTTGCCAGCCGCACCCGCAAGGGGGTCGGGCGGCGGGGCAAGCACGTCAACCTGTTCGCGGGACTCCTGATGGACGTTCAAGACGAGGGGAGTTTCACCTACCAGCACGTGGGCAAACGGTCCACGCTCGTTCCGGTCGGTGCCAAGCAGGGGAAAGGGACGCCGTGGACCTCGTTCCCGGCGGTGCCGTTCGAGACGGCCGTGCTCAGCCAGTTGCGAGAGGTCACCGCCGCCGACGTGCAGGGCGAGGTGACCGCCGACGACCGGGTGCGGGTGCTCGAAGCCCGGAAGGCGGAGTTGGAGGGGCTGGTGGCCGCGTGGACCGCCCGCATGGACAACGTCGCCATCGTGGAGACGGTCACCGCCAAATTGAGCGAGTACACGGCGGAGTTGGGCAGGGTGTCGGCCGAACTGTCGGCGGCCCAATTGGAGGCCGCGACGCCCGCGAGCGAGGCGTGGACCTCATTCCGTTCGTTGGCCGACCTGCTGGAACGGGACAACAGCGACGAGGTGCGGGTGCGAGTGAAGGCGGCCATCCGCAGGGTGGTCGCCCGCGTGCTGTGCGGGTTCGGCTACCGGAACCGGCGGAGCTACGCCTGCGTCCGGGTGGAGTTCGTGACCGGCCGGTTCCGGGAGTACGTCGTCATCTACGAGGCCGGTCGCTCGAACGGTCGGGTGAAAAGACCCGGAAAGCTGTTCGTCCGCTCGGCCGCAGCGGAACCCGGAAAGCGGTTAGTGATCAACTACGAAGAGCTGGGCGAACAGTACTGCCGCGAAGTGCTCGGCATCCCGTCGGGTGGCGGCTGAACTGGATGGTTGTCGGCAAAGCGGTTCCCAAACCGCCAAGCGTCTCGAACCTGGCTTGAAGGGAGAGCGACCAGTCGCACCGATGCGGGCGAGTTTCTTGTTGCCCGCGTGGGGTCGGCGATTGGTCGTTGAAGCGAATCAACCGGGCACCGCTGGGCGTCCGTCTTCCCCACCGACGCAGCGGCACGTTCCTCTGTTGACCGGCGATGTGCCCCGGCGATACGGTTGTTGGCTGAACTGAACCCATTAACGAGGAGACGCCGGCCGAGCTGTTTTGCGGACAGCGACTCGGCCGGCGTCCCGGAGTGAACACCATGAGCGTACCCGATCGTGGGAAGTCGAGCAACGGCAATCAATCGGCCGCGGGAGACGACGGGCAGATTCAAAAAGCACATTTGAAAAGGCAAGTTGCCCCGAGAGATCCCGCCGACCACGCGTTCAACACACTGACCGCCGACGAGGGCTTGGCGAAGCCGCCCTCGGGGTGGGATCAGATCATGGCACGGGCGAAACTGCGTGACCAGGTTTTCGGGATACGCACTCCTGCCACCAGAGCAGCCCACCAAACCAGCGTGCATGAGGGCGAGCACGACGACGAAGATGACGACGACGAAGATGACGACGACGACGATGACGACGACGAAGAACATGGGCTTGTCTCGTCCGTGCCGGGCCACAAGCGGAGCGACCTGCAACACGGCTTCCTGAACGCCCCGATCCTGTGCAAGCTGCCGGAGTGGGTGGCCGTCACGGACGACTTCTTGGAGCGGGCGGTCCTAGGGGTGGTCGACTTCATGCTCGGGGTGAACAAATCCCGCACGCGGCTCAACGCCAAGGGTCGATTCGTGCACGTCGACGTGCACGGCGAACCGTGGTACGTGGCCACCCGCGAGCAACTTGCCGACTGGCTGCGGATCGCCAACCCCAACCGCATTCGGTACGCGGTCGATCGACTGGTGCGGAAAGGGTTCCTCCACAACGTCACGCACACCAGCAGACGGTCCCGAAACGCGGTCGCCATGCGACTGCGGCTCAACTGGCCGAAGATCGAGGAGGCGTACCAGCACTGGTTGGCGGAGTGGAAGGGCACGGAGGTGGGATAATGGCTCCCCCCGACGTGAACGCGTCAGGGGGTCGGCTGCCCCACAGCCGAGGTCGGTTGTCCCGCAGCCGAGGTCGGCTGTCCCGCAACCGAGGGTCGGCTGTGGGGCAGCCACCATGAGGTATGTCTTGAGGTGTAGTGAGGTGTCGAACATGAAGAATATGGCTTGTGTTGCGGGTGAACCCGCAACACAAGATTTTTTCTTCGGTTGTCGAGAGTGTATGTGATTCGACTCCCGCCCGTTGCCTACCACCACGACGCACGACACGACCAGCAGGTTGGCGATCTGTTCGACAGGGAATGCCAGCCTTGATTGAATTAAAAACCACTTTTTGAACACGACCGAGGTCGCTCATGACTCCGATGCAGCACGACAATATCCTTCTTCGACTCGCCGTCTTTGAGCACCGCCGCGTCAAGGATCTGGCGGCGGCCGTCGGCGACCTGAACGAACTGGCCCCGCACCTGTCGGCCGCGGCAGCCGAATACGGCCGCAAGTTGTGGCGGTTCGTCGACCTGTTCGGCCTCGATCTCCCGACCCTTCGAGACTTCCGGTTCCGACTCGCCGCGAGCGACAACCGGCTGGCTTCGACCGTGCGACTCACGGTGTCGGCGGGGCTCTTGGAGGACCTGGATGCGTGCCGGACGGACTTGGCTGATACCGAAACGACAGGACGGTTGCCGGCCGTGTGCTTTCACTCCGCCGCCCTTCGCGGCGGCATGGTCCTGTTCGCGGCCGACGAGTCCCTCCCGGCGTACCCGCACTGGCACATCTGCTGGCCACGGGTTGTGGGTGGCACCTCGCTCCGTGCCGTGCGGGTCGCCGGTTGGCGGGAGTGGGTTCGCTGGGCGGTGAACCTCCCTCCGGTTCAGACCCGTCCAATGCGGTCACCCGGCGGACTGACGGCCCGCGACAAGGTGATGTTCGACTTCCTGGCGTCCGCCCTCGGGTCGCACCCGACCGAATCGCAGCGGCGGCTCCTCCGGTCGACGAGCGAGGGCCGCTGGGTGGTGGGCACGAACGCCCAACTGGCCAAAGCGAGCGGGCTCACCGAGCGGCAGGTGCGAGCGGCGTTCAGCAGCCTGGTAACGGCCGGTCTGGCCGAGCGGTTTGCAGGCTGTGGGGACGGTGCGGCGTGGGGCGTGCGGCTGATCAGTGAGAGCTAGTTGGGTTCAGGGCGTGAATGGTTGTCGAGTGGCCAACAACCGCCGACGGGTGTGGGATGGGACAGGCTCGCCACCCCATGTGCCGCGGTGAACACGAACGATAGTCGGAGCTGAGCGGTGGAGCGGAAGCGTTGCCGTACGTTCGCGGATCGATCTGCTCCGCCACCTCATTCGCCCCGGAACCGTTTTCGTACCGCCCGCTTGGGGCGGCGGGTCTGGAGTTCGTGGTTCACCTCGTCGTGTAGGTCCGCGATCGCTTTCGTGGCGGCCAGCACCGATTCGAGCAGCCCGGTCGGCAGCTCGACCCGCTTGCGGACCTGGCGTTGTTGCTGATCACTTTCATCCCCGACGACCACCTCGGCCCACCGACGCCAGCCCTCGCACAGGCCCTCCAGTTGCACCAGCACGCCCGGCAGGTCTGACGGAACGCGGCGTTTCCGGCCCCCGTCGCGGCGGCTGCCGAACCGCGTGGCGATGTGAGCTTCCAGCTCGGCCGTCGACCAGCCGTTCTCGATGGCCGCCGCCTGCACCTTCCCCCGCTGCTTCTTGGGCACGCTCAGCAGCCGGATGAGGTGGGTGCGGCCGAAGATCGGCCCGTCCTGCTCTTCCTGTACTTCACGGATCGAGCGGCACAACGCGTTCAGTTCCGATGCCGTGTACCCGCTCACGGGGTCGGCGAACTGCCGGGCCTTGCGGACGGTGTCGGGGTTCAGGCCGTGCTTCTCGGCCTCGACCGTGACCGTGCCCTGACCGTAGCCGTCCTTGTGCGACGCCTTGGCCGGCAGGGAGCGGCCCAGATCGTGGAACGCCCGAACCGCCTTCACTGCCGCGGCCACCTGTTGCCGACGCGTCTGCGACATGGTTTCTCCAAGACCGACGGCGGGCGGTGGGTAAACGCACGAGAGCCACACGCGGCAAGCACGCGGCACCCAAAACCCGCTTCTTGGATCTTAGCCCCCGTTCGGTCGGGTGCCGGGCGAAATCGCGGCGTGAGCGACATGCGTCGGCACACTCGGAGAGCGAATCGAATCCCGCGGACTGGCGAGCGACGGGTTGCCCCGGCACCTGCTTGACCGGCCCCGCCGCCCGACGATACGAGCCCGAACAACGATCCGAAGACGACAGGGGGAGGCGGACATGGCGAAGAGCAAGGGCAAGGCCGTCAAGACGGGCGACGGGGGAGCGGGCGGCGGCTTCGACCGTACGGCCCGAATCGCCCTCGGCCGGCAGGTGCTCGCCGCGGTGCAAACCCGGATCGATACGTACCTGATGGACAGTGGGCGTGCCGGGATAGGTAGTGGCGGCAGACCGATCGGCGAGAAGACCCGCAAGAAGCACGAGGACGCGGTGATCGAAAGCACCGCCCTCGACAAGGGGCTGGAACCCAAAGACCTGCGGGTGTCCGTGGACCTCGCCCGGCTGACCGACGCACTCGCGGCCCCCGACGCCCCCGAGCTGGCGGCGGCCGTCGAGTCGGGCTCGCTGCGGCTGACGGTGCCCCTGCTGGCCGAGTTGCTGAAGC
>JALHNS010000356.1 GCA_022843445.1 Gemmata sp. | reverse complement strand
GTTGTTGGTGTTTCGCGTCGCTCCGCCGCGGGTTGCGCTCGCAAAGCCTCGCTCCACCCGCGGCTACACTCTGTCGCCCCTCACGGGGCTTGTTGGTGTTTTGCGCGCGTGGTTCCCGGGGTTGCGCTGCGCTCCACCCCGGGCTAAATTCTGCCGCCCCTCCGGGGCTAAACCCAAAACGCGCGCTGCCTCCTGCCTCCTGCCCCCTGTCTCCCGTCCCCTGTCTCCCGTCTCCTGCCTCCTACTTCCCAGCGAACACCTGCGCGCGGGTGTAGCCCTGCATCAGCCCGAAGCGAATCTTGTCGGCCTTCAACCGCGCGATCACGAAATCGAAGGCCGCGGGGGTGTCGCCGAGGCCGCGAAGGCTGTCGCTCAGCGGCTGCGTGAAGTCGTCGTAGTGAATCGGGATCACCAACTTCGGCTTCACCTTCGACACGGTCTGGTCGTAGAACGCGGTCCGGAACTCCTTCGGTTGCCCGCCGAGCGCGCCGACCGAGAGGAACAGCACGTCGGCGCGAACGCCGTCGCGCGCGCCCTCCACGAAGTTCGCGGCGCAGTTCACCAGCGCCACGCGGTCGCCGTGGCGAATCAGGAAGTCGAACGCGCCGCCCTCCTTGTAGTCGCGGAACCCGGCCGGTTGCTTCAGCGGCTTCGCGATCTCTTGGCCCAAGTCGTCGTTCAGTCCCTTCAGTGGCGGCGAGTGCTTGCCCTTCAGCACGGTCACGGTGAACTTCCCGACCTTCAATTCCTTGCCCGGCTCGAAGAGCGCCATCTGTTCGTCTTTCAGCCCGCCGCCGCGCCCGATGTTGAGCACGGACGCAGAACCGTGCAACTTCGCCCCGGTCTTCTGCGCCACATGCGCGCAGTCCATCGCGTGGTCGTAGTGCGCGTGCGCGACGAAGAGCGCTTTCACACGATCCGCGCCGGCCTTCTTGAGCGCCGCGTCTACCACTTTGGGATCGGTCTCAATGCGGTTCAGCAGCTTCGTGATGGGCGGCCGAGTGAGGAAGCCGTCGGTGAGGAGTTGCGTTTCGCCGTCGTCGAACAGCAGCGTGGTGGTGCCGAGAAACGTGACCGTGACCGCGCCGTTCTTCGGCGCGTCGGCGGCTTCGAGGAGGTACTCGCGGTAACCGGACAGGTCGGTGCCGGGCGCGGGCGGTTGTGCCGCCGCGCCCGCGAGAAGCGCCGGCGCGAGGGCCAGCGCGAACAGCGTGCGTACCATCGGCGCTCCCGTGGTCACTTCGCGGGGGTGAGGAACTTGAACGGCTCGGCCTTCTGGAAGTTGGCCGTTTGGTCGCCGCCCAAGTCCGGATTGCCCGCCATCGTCAGCTTCCGCGTGCCGCTCCCCTCCTTGAAGTCGATCTTGTCCAGCTTCACCCACAACCCGCTGGGGCTGATCGTGTCGTAGAAGTAGTAGACGCGATTCTTCTGATCCGCGACCGTCATCCAGAGGGTCGAGGAAATGTTCGGCTCGCCCTTCTTCCGGATGCCGCGCGGGACGCTCACGTTCCGCATCACGCTGGACACCGCGGCCACGGCCTCGCGCGCGTCCGCCGTCTGCTGGCACGCGTTGATGTAATACGACGCCCGAACGAACCGGTCGGCGGCCCGAACGGTACCCGGCAGGCTGACCGCCCCGTCGAAATCCTTCCAGTACTCGTTGATCGCGAGTTGCTTGTCGAAGGTCGGCGAGTTGGTCATCACCTGATACTGCTTGCCGTGGTGGATGACGAGTTTGCCCTTCAGATACTCGAAGACCGCGGAGTCGCCCGTGGGATCCGAGATCGACAGGTGGGCGGTGCCCTTGGCCCCGTTCGGAGCCTCGACCGGCACCACGCGGAACGTCTCCCTTTTCAGTTCGGCGACGGCCTCCGCGACGGTCGCGAAGTTGTCCAGAACGTACTGCGTCCACGCGGTGAGCACGACCGCCGGGCGCTTGTCGGCGGCCGCGGGGTACTCGGACTCGGCGAGGTACAGGAGGTTCGCCGCCAGCCCCTTCTCGTTCATCCCGTCGGCGGTCCCGCCTTCGTAAATCGAGGCGATCACGCTGCCGTGCTTGGCGGTCCATTCGAGCGACCCTTTGCCGACCCCGCCGTCGCGCTTCGTGCCGCGCGGGAACACCCACAGGTTCGTCTGCATGTCTTCCGTCCAGTCCATCGTGCGGCCGGTGACGATCTGGTTCTCCTTGCCGAAGTACACGGCCCGCGTGCAGGCGTCGGCGGGTGCGACGAACACCCCCGCCGCGAGCGCGAGGGTGCAAACGAACAGTGCGTGCCGGAGAGCGTTCATGCGGTGTCTCGGTATCAGCTGGTGGAGTTCGAGGGCGGTCAGCGGCGGACGGCGCCGAACCGGGTGCCGAGGATCGGGTTCTGGCGCACGCCCACGGTCGTGGTGCGCCCGGTGAACGGGTTGCGGGTTTGCATCGCCGAGGTGGTCGTGCCGGTGAACGGGTTCGTGGTGACCGCGCTGCGGCCCGCGGCCCCGGTGTACGGGTTCAGGTACCCGGACTGGGCGGTGGTGCGCCCGGTGAACGGGTTCCGCACCACCTGAGCCCCGGAGACGCGCCCGGTGTACGGGTTGTACGCCCGGCCCGCGGCGAACTGCGCGTGTGCCGCGGCGGCGTCCGCGACCAACAGAACTAGGGCGGCACCGGCCGCCACGAGAAACTTGCGCACGGTGAAGCTCCAACGGGGGAAAAGGGGTTCGGGCTGCGTCACTTCGCGGCGTAGATCGTCTTGCCGTCCTTGATCGTTTCCAGCACCTTGAGATCGGCGAGTCCCGAACTCGCCACCTTGAGCGGGTTCTTGTCCAGTACCACGAAGTCGGCCAACTTGCCCACCTCGATGGACCCGCGGTTCGCCTCCTCGTAGTGTTGGTACGCGGCCCACAAGGTGAGCGACTTCAGCGCCGCGTCCACCGGGATGCGCTGCACGGCACCCAGAATGTCGCCGCTCCGGGTGCGGCGGGTGACCACCGACGACAGGATGCGGATCGCGCTCGGCATGGCGACCGGGGCGTCGTGGTGCTGGGAGAAGATCATCCCGCGCTTCAGCGCCGAGCGGGCCGGGCTAATGCGCTCGGCCCGCTCGGCCCCGAGCACCGAGTCCCGGTGCCAGTCGCCCCAGTAGTAGCAGTGCATCCCGAACATGGACGGGATGAGGTCGTACTCCTTCATCAGGTCGAGCTGGTCCTCGCGCACGGTCTGGCAGTGGATCATCACGTCGCGCCGGTCCTTGCCCTTGCCGTACTTCGCGCGAGCGTCCTTGACGGCCCCGAGCATCAGGTCGCCGGCCGCGTCGCCGTTGCAGTGGCAGATGAACTGCCAACCCTTGTCGTAGCACAGCGCGACCTTGCGGTTCACGTTCTCGGCCGGCATCGCCGGGTACCCGCGAAAGCTGGCCGGTTGGCCGTGCGGCACCACGAAGTACGGCTGGGTGAGGAACGCGGTCTTACCCTGCGGCGAGCCGTCCAAGCTGATCTTCACCCCGGCGATGCGGTACCCGTCCTTCATCTTGCCGTACCACGGGGTGTCGAGGCCGAACGGTTTCTCGTTGGCGGAGATGTCCGGGTAACTCGCCACGTCGATGAGCATCGCCTTCTTCTCGGCGGTGCGCATCCAGCACTTGTCGATGGCTTCCAGGGACCGGCCCTCTTGGGCCATCGTGTACCCGTTGGCCGCGTACAGCTTCATGCCGGCCTGGGCCAGCCCGTCGAACTCGGCCTCGCCCATCTTGGGCAGCAGTTTGAGCAGCGACGCGTAGTGGATCGTCTCCTCCAGCACGCCGTCTGGGGTCTTGCCGTCCTTCTCGCGGCGGATCACGCCGCCCACCGGGTTCTTGGTGTCGGCCGTGATGCCGGCGACCTCCAGCGCCTTGGTGTTGCCCGCGCCGAGGTGGCTGGACTGGTGGATGCAGTACACCGGCACGTCCTTCGACACCTCATCGAGTTCGTGCCGGGTCGGGTGCCGGCGCTCCTTCAACTGAGCGTCGTCGTACCCGAAGCCGAGGATGATGCCGTACTTCTTGGCCGTCTCGCCGGCGGCGTACTTCTTCAACTCTGCCACGAGGCCGGGGATGTCCTTCACCGTGTGGTCGGGCGGCGGTAGCAAGTTGGCCGACGCCGCTTGCAGCCCGGTGCCGAAGCAGTGCCCGTGCCCGTCCACGAACCCGGGCAGCAGGCACCGGCCCTTCAGGTCGATGAGCTGCGTGTTGTCGCCCTTGAGCTTGAGCACCTCGTCCTTCTTGCCGACCGCGACGATCTTCCCGCCCCTCACCGCGAGCGCCTCGGCGGCCGGGTTCTTGTCGTCGACGGTGACGATGTCGCCGCCGTGGTAGATGGCGTCGGCCGGGTCCGCGGCTCGGATCACCGGAGGAGACAAGCCGGCGAGGCAGACAGCGACCAAACACAGAATCGCGCGCATCGTCACTCCTCGGGGGTGATTGGTTGTGGTCAGTTGCCGGCCTGCAATTGGCGAACTAGATGCTGCCCAAACACATGACCGATCGAGCAGGAGCAGCCGGGAGCGCACACGGGCTTGGCCCGCGTGTTCCAACCCGTCGAAACCGCGGAAGGTTCGGCCGCCTCCTCGGCTCGGGGCGCGCTCTTCGTCCGCGGGGCCGGTCGCTTCTCCGCCGGTTTTACGGGCTGAAGACGGCCTTCCAGCATCGTGCCCCAGACCCCGATCTCCTTGATTTCCTTCGCCCCAACCTTGTACGGGTCGTTTTCCAGAATCGTCAGGTTGGCCCGCTTGCCGACCTCGACGGAGCCGATCTCCTTCTCCTGCTGAATCGAGTAGGCGGCGTCGATGGTGATGGCCCCGAGAGCTTGGTCCAGTGACACCTTGTGCTCCGGGCCGGCCACGTTGCCCTCGTAGGTGAGCCGGTTGACCCCGGCCCACACCAGTTGCAGCGGCTTGGCCGGGGCCATCGGCATGTCCGAGTGGAACGAGAGCGAGCCCTTGTTGTCGAGAACGTACTTGTGCGGGGCGATGTTTTTGGCCCGGTCGGGCCCGAGCCCGATCTTCTCGTACGGCCCGGCCAACGCGGTGACGTAGTACGGGTTGGAACTGACGATACCGCCCAGTTCGATCCACTTCTTGACTTGCTCGGCTTGCGCGAACCCGAAGTGGACGAGCACGGTGCGGTGGTCCTTGCGGGGCGCCCGCTTCATCGCCTTCTCCAGTTCGCCGAGAACCACGTCGAAACCCGCGTCGCCGTTGTTGTGGACGTGAACCTGGTAGCCCGCGTCCCAGTACGCTTGGAACGCGTACCCGAACACCGGCGGGTCCACGATCCACGCACCCTTGTGGCCGTCGGTGTAGGCGTCCTTCATCTGCATGAGTTGGCTGAAAATGGCCCCGTCGGTGAACAGTTTGACCTGTTTGGGCAGGTAGGCGGTGCGCCCCTTGCCCCAGTTGAGCACCTGCTCGCTGTCCGCGACCAGCGCCTTCGCGTCGCGCGGGTGCCGGCCCGCGAACGTCTTGCCGTCCACCATGAAGTAGTGGTTGAAGGGAACGTCGTCGCCGCTGTACACCGAGTTGATCAGGTCTTGCACCGGCTTGGAGACGAACCCGCCCGGCTCGCAGCAGACGGTGATGCCGTTGCTGTGGTAGTACTTCACCGAGTATTCCAGCCCGTTCTTGAACGCGGCGGGCGAGGCCATGAACGGGGCCACCTTGTCCAGCACGGTCAGCATGCCCTGTTCGTAGAAGTGCCCCTTCTCGTAGTTGATCTGCTCCTGAACGCCTTTCGGGAAGCCGGCGACGAGCTTTTGGTCGATGCCCGTGAGCTTGAGAGCCGCGTCGTTGAGGAACAGTTCGTGGCACGAGCGGTGCCAGACGATCACCGGGAAGTCCGGGGCGAGCTTGTTGAGCGTGGCCCGGGTCAGTTCCCCGTGCATGTAGTGGTGGTATCCCCACGTTACGAACGGCTTGGCCTTGTCCTTGTGGTCCGCAAGGGCCTTGGCGAGCCGTTCCTGATAGCCCTTCGGGTCGCGAACGGCCGGGGAGAATCCGTCGATGGCGTCCCAGTCCTCGATGGAGATCACTTTCGTGTTCATCGTGAGGGCCGCCAGCACCGGGTGGACGTGCTGCTCGACGAACCCCGCGATCACCACCTTGTCGGCGAACGTCCGGTCGATCTTCGCGTCCTTGCCGGCCGCCGCCTGCACGTCGGCCAGTTTGCCGACCGCCACGAACCGCCCGTTCCGCACTGCGACGGCCTCGGCCCGCGGCTGTTGGGGGTTCATGGTGATGAACTCTCGGGCGGTGTACACGACGGCGGGACCGCCCGGACCGGCGAGACCGCCGAGGTCCTGCAACGACGGGGCGGGCTGTTCGCGAGCGGGGGCAGCGGGCACGACCACGAGCAGGAGGGGAACGAGCAACAGCGTGGAACGCATCGGATTCTCGGTGGCGGCCAGACGGGAACGAGTTGACCTTGAGTCGATTCGCACGGCCGTTATAGCCGCCGCGAACAAGGTGCACCAGTCTCGATTCGTTGGGGGAGCGGGGGATGGTCCGCTGGAGTCTCTGCACGCTGGTGTGTTGCGCACTCGCACCGAGCGCTTCGGCTCAAGAACCGGTTCTCACCCTTCCCACCGTTGACCCGGTCGCGCCCGTCGAGCGCGTCGCCTCGCTCGGGACGGCGGCCCGCGCCGCGGACGAACCGGTTGCTCCGGCCGCGACGGCTACGTACGCGCCCGGCGACGGCGTCACCGTCTCGATGCTCAACGGCACCAGCCGGCTGAAACTGTTCGGCCAGTTCTCGGCGATAGGGGTGGCGAGCACCACGCGCCAATTTCCGCAGGGCGGGCCGCTACTCCTGTTGCCGCGCTCGCAAGTCGGGAACGACACCAACACGTTCGACCTGCACGCGCGCCAGACCGGGTTCGGGGCCGCGTTCAGCGGGCCGGAGGTGCTCGGGTTCACCCCGGGAGCGTTCTTCCTCGGGTTCCTCCAGAACGACAGCCTGAGCACCGACGCTTACGGGTTCCTCCCGTACAACGCCTACGGCGAACTGAAGAACGAGAACTGGCGCATCGCTGGCGGACTCATGAGCGACGTGTTCAACCCGGTCAGCCCGACCATGATTTCGCTGCTGAACCTGTTCGCCTCGGGTAACACCGGGTCGTTCTCCGGGTCGTTCCGCGCCGAGCACTACTTCAAGCCGACCGACGCCTTCCAACTGACCACACAACTCGCGCTCCGCAAAGCGGTGGCGAGCGTGGTGAGCGACAACCGGCGACTGCTCGAAGACAACGGGTGGCCGAACGTGGAGGCGCGGGTCGCGGCCGGGATCGGGGCGGCGCGCGAGGTGGCCGGGGGCCGCAAGGCCCGCCCGGTCGAGGTGGGCGTCTCGGGCACCGTCGGGCAATTGCGCAACTCGGTGCTGTTCGTCACCCCGGACACGCCGCCGCCGCTGATCCGTTCGACGGTCGACGTGTGGGGCTTCGGGGCCGACCTCCAAGCCGCGCTCACCGACCGGTTCGGCGTCCTCGGCGAGTTCTTCGTGGGCCAGTCGCTGGGCGAGTACAACGGCGGGATCGGGCAGTCGTTCAGCGCGCGCACGCTCCGGAGC
>JALHNS010000355.1 GCA_022843445.1 Gemmata sp. | reverse complement strand
TTGAAGGCCCTTGGTTCTTGAACCGTCTGTATCCTCTTGATCCGGTGATCCCGTCCACAACTGCCTTCTGCATTACGCCTTCGTCCAGCGGGCCGCGGCCGTCGCCACGCGCGCGCCGAGAATCGCCGCGCTCTTCTTGTCGCCGGGGTTCACCGCTTCTTGGCCCCAGTCGGTTTGCGCCATCACCCCGCTGTAGCAGCTCAGCCGGTTCACGTTGTCCGGCCCGGTGCCCTCCACCGGTTCGCCGAGGCCGACCCACACCATCCCGTGCTGCATCGCGTTGATCCACAGGCTTTGCAGCGTGTTCAGCTTGTCGCCACTCAGCCCCAGCGAGTGCGTGAACGCGGCCGCGAGTTTGTCCTTCCAGCCCAGCTTGAACCACACCTCGCTGGCCGCGTCGATAAACGCCTTCATTTGCGCCGAGTAACCGCCCATGTAGGTGGGGGTGCCGAAGATAATGGCGTCCGCGGCGCTGAGTTTCGCGAGCGCTTCGGGGTTCTTCCACCGCCCGCCGGTGATATCTTCGCCGACGATGCGCACCAGTTCCGCCTGCGTGCCGGGCACGCCCGCCGCGCCCTCCGCGACGGCCTCCGCGAGCAGGTGCGTGTGGCCCTGCGCCGAGAAGTACACGACTGCGACCTTCGCCATACCGAACCTCCGTGTGGAACCGACCCGACTGGAAGTGTATCGCGCCCCGCGGGTATCATGTGCGAAGACCGAGCGAGGAACCGCGATGAGCAGCGCCACCGGCACCCCGCCACCTCACACCGCTGTGCCCGCGCGCCTGACCGCCGAACAGTTCGCGCGCACGTACGACGGGCAGCACGTCGAGTACGTCACCGGCCAAGTCCGGGAGCTTCCGATGGCCGGTGGGAAGCACGGTACCGTGTGTAATTGGATCGCCTACTACCTCACCGCTCACGCGCTCGCAAACGCTTCCGGGCGCGTGTTCACCAACGACACGTTCGTGAAGGTGCCGCAGCGCGGCGACCCGGAGCGCGTGTACGGGGCCGACGTGTGCTTCGTGTCGTTCGCGCGGCTTGCGGAGGATGTCGAAGTGCCGGCCGGCGTGATTTCGGTTACGCCCGAACTCGTCGTCGAGGTGCGATCGCCTTCGGACTCGTGGAGCGACGCCGTTTCCAAGATGCTCGACTACTTGCGCGCGGGCGTTTCGGTCCTCGTCATCTTGGACCCGCGACGCGCTCCGCCTCCGTGTACCGCGACCAAGTGCGGCCAGAGATTTTCGAGGCCGATCAGAACCTCGTACGGCCGGACGTGCTGCCGGGCTTCGCGGTGCCGGTCGCGGCGCTGTTCGCGTAATCAGCCGAACATCTGTTCCGGCAGCGCGAAGACGCGGCGGTAGAGCGTCACATTCCACAAGTCGTCTTGCTTCGCGCTCACCGCGGGCGAGACGTACCACGGCGACAGCGGGACGTACCAGTCCAAGCCCATTGTGCCGTGCCCGCGCTGCCCGCCGTGGCCCCCGCGGAACGTGCCGCGCTCGGCGAGCGCTTCCTGCAAAACGGGGTCGTGCGGCACGTTCAGCCCGAAGGCGTGCACATCGGACCAAGCCTTGGGCGGTTCGTCGCCCCAGTGCCACACCGCCCGCGAGCCGCCACTCGCCGCGAACTCCCATTGATCCGTGGTCGGCAGCGCGAAGCCCTCGCGCGCGATCTTCGCGCGCTCGGCCCGTTCGGTCTTCACCCGCTTCGAGTACGGGTTCACCTCAATCAGATACGGCTTCAGTTCGACCGCGCGCAACGCGCCCAACTGCGCTTCGAGGTACTGCCGCCACATCACCTCGGGCGGTTGGTTGCCCCCGATGAACGCGCGGGCTTCTTTGGCCCAGTCGCGCAGCGCTTTCGCACTCGGCAGCGGGCGCGCCGGGTCGTAGCCCAGCGTCACCGTGCCGCCGGGGATCAGCGCGAACTCGTGTTCGTTCCACGTGAAGAACGCGACGTTCCGTTTCTGGTCGCCGCACGCGCGCCACGCCACACGCGCGAACGCCCACGGCTCCGGTAGACACCGCCCGACGGCGCGGGCGACCGTCTCCGCGGTGTGCGGGTCGAGTTGGTCCCACACCTCGCGCGTGAGAAACTCGCGCTCCACGAGTTCGCCCCCGGTCGCGGCCGTTCCAGCGGCTCGCGAATCCGGTTCCGGTTCGACGCGGTAGCCTTTCTCTTTCGGCCGCACGCGCTTCAGGTCGGTTAGGCTCGAATCGGGGAACGTGTACAGCGCCGAAACGTGAACGAGTTTGGTCGCGGCACTCCAGTACATATCCGGGCTGAGCGCGCTGCGGCCGTACTTGATCTGCGCGCGCTTCAGCGGAACGTAGGTACCCTCTTCGGGGAACCACTGCCGCACGACGTGGCTCTTCGGGTCGCGGTGGATGCACACGAACACGGATTCGTTCGGCCCGCGCGAAAGGAAGTGCGCCGAATTCACGTCTGGCAGCACGCGCACGGGCTTTTCGCCGCGGCGCGCGAACATCACCTTCCCGTTGGAAAGGTAGAAGAAGCTCTCGGTACCCCACGGCAGCGTGACAAGCCCTTCGAGATTCGCGCTGCCCGCGGCCAGTTCCCAGCGCTTCTCGAATTGCGTGCCCGTCCACTCGTAGCCGTCGCCGTCCCAGACGAACACGTCGGTGCCGTCGCCGAGCGTGACTTTCCCGTTCCCGTGAACTTGGTGCCGGAAGTGTTCGCTGTTGTTGAACTTCGTGACCGGCTGAAGCCCCGGCGCTTCGCGCCACTGGTCGCCGTCGAACAAGTACGCGCGGTGCGTCGCCGCCGGGTGCTTGCCGTCGATGAGGCGCTCGTGCGCGACCACGCGCCCCGCGAGCGACCACACGTTCACCATGCTGATGCCGCTGGGGCAGGGCACCGCGCGGAGCGGTTCGGCGGTGGGATTCTGCGGCCAACCGGCGGCGTAGAAGTGAACGCCGTACTGCCCTTGCGGATCGGTGGGCATCGCGCACGCGACGAACCGGCCGTCGGGCAGTTCGTCGAACGCGAGCACGTAAACGTTCTCGTGAACGACCGGTGCGAGCGGCAGTTTCGTGGTGTCAACGAACGCGGTGGCGCGGCGCGTGTCGCCGAGCATGTGGAACCGGCCGCGCACCAGTTGGCCGAGCGGCGACCAGTAGCGGCGGTCGGCAGGCCAGCTTTTCAGCCCTGTGAGCGCGTCGGGCATGGCGATTCTCTTGAGCTGGGCGAGCGCGCCGGTTGTCCGCGAAGGGCGCACCGGGCTACGGTAGCCGGCCCCTCCGGGGCGGAAAGGCAATCGCGCGGCTTCCGGTCCGAACACCCTGCGCAGCAGGGTCGCCGCAAATAGCACAGGGCGGAAGCCCTATGCTGCCTACGCGGGCACACCAACTCGCGCCGTCACTTCACGACGTACTCGAACTTCGCGCGGAAGTCGGCCGGGCTGAGCTTCACCACCGACGCGAGTTTCTCCAACCGCGACGGCTCGTCGAAGTCGCTCTGCTCGAGGCGGATCATGTAGCGGCGGGCCACTTCGTAGTTTTCGCCGGTGATGTCCACGTCGCGGGTGCGCATCTTCTTCGTGGCCGGGTCCAGCATCTCCGGGAACGGGCGCGGCACCATCGTGCCGCCCACGAACGTAATCACCACGCCGTTCTTCTCGGCTTCCGGCGACATCAGGAACTTCACCGCACCGTAGCCGAGGTTGCGCGTGTACTCCGCGTCGAACGGGATCGGGTCGGCGCACCGCAACTCGTAGCCCAAGTCCTTGTCCACCATGTCGAACTTCAGGCCCAGCGCGGCGAGCCGCGCCGCGATGGTGGTGCGGATCAGCCGGCCGAACTCGATCTCGCCGAGCCGCAGGTGGCCGAAGGCGTCCAGTTCGATGCTCCCGAACTTGCCCGGGTTCTGCTCCATCATGGTGCGCAGGTTCTCTTCGCCGATCTTCTCCAACAGCCCCTCGGCCAGCACCGCGACGCCGTAGCTCTTGCCCTGCGCCTTGCGCTTGATCATCGACCCGATGATGGTGTCGCAGATCAGTTCCAGCGACACCTTCTTCCCGGCCAGTTCTTCGGCGATGAAGGTGATGGTGGCGGCGCTCGCCTTGCCGATGCCCAGCGCGAGGTGCCCGGCGGCGCGGCCCATGCTCACCACGATGTACCAGCGCGTGGTGGTCTTGGCGTCTTCGTGCAGGTTGCGCGCGACCTGCACGCCGTAGTGCCGGGCCGTCTCGAACCCGAACGTCGGGATGCCCGGGGGCAGCGGCAGGTCGTTGTCGATCGTCTTCGGCACGTGCGCCACTTTGATCGCGCCCTTCCCGTGGGCGTACACCTGCGAACCGCTGTAGGCGGTGTCGTCGCCGCCGATGGTGACGAGGTACTTGATGCCCAGCCCGCTCAGCCCGGTGAGCACCGCGGCCATGTGCTTCGGGTCTTTGGCCGGGTTCGTGCGGCTGGTGCCCAGCAGCGAGCCGCCGCGCTGGTAGTACGGGGCCACGTCCGGGATGGTCAGGTGCCGCACCTGCGTGTAATCGCCGGCCGCGAGGTGCTTGAACCCGTCGCGGATGCCCACGACTTCCAGCCCGCGGTTGATCGCCTCGATGGTCACCGAACTAATGACGCCGTTGATGCCGGGCGCGGGGCCGCCGCCGACCACGATACCGAGCTTGCCGCGGGAAGAGTCTGACATTGCGTGCCGTTCCGATGAGAAAGAGCGTGGGTGCCCGGGGTACGCGGAGAGGCCGGGCGTTCACCGATTTAGGATTGCAACCGCGCGCCGGTTTTCAAGGGTGCCGCAGCGCGTAGAGTGTGTGTGGGGGCGGTCGCGTGGTCGAACCGCCGGTGTGAGCCGGCGGGTTGTTGGCGCGCACCCACCGGCTCACGCCGGCGGTTCGACGGCAACTTCGTCTGGTAGGCCCGCATGCCCGAACCCGCGAGCGAACTGCCGGCCGAGACCGCGGAACTCGCGGCCGGGTTCATTCACGAAATCAAGAACCACCTCGGCACGCTCTCGCTCAACCTGCAACTGCTCGCCGAAGACTTCGAGACGGCCGAAACGCCGCGCGAGCGCCGGGCGCTCACGCGCGTCGGCAAACTGTCCGCCGAGTGCCGCAAGTTGGTCGATCTGGCGAACGACTTCTTGCGGTTCGCGCGGCCCCGCGAGCCGCGGCTCGCCCCGACGAGCCTCGACGCGGTGGTGATGCGGCTCATCGACTTCCTCGGCCCGACCGCGAAGCAGCAGAACGTGGAGCTGAACTGGTTCCCGGCCGGGGAACTGCCGCCGGTGCCGCTCGACGCGGACCTGTTCGAGCAGGCCCTGCTGAACCTGATGCTGAACGCGGAGCAGGCGATGCCGGAGGGCGGCACGCTCACGCTGATCGGTCGCGCCGAGGGCGCGCGCGTGATTCTGGACGTGATCGACACCGGGGTGGGCATTCCGGCGGACGAACTGCCGAAGGTGTTCCGCCCGTTTCACACGACGAAGCCCGACGGCAGCGGGTTGGGCCTCGCGACGGCGCGCAAGATCGTGACCGCGCACGGCGGCACGATCGGCGTGCAGAGCGAACCAGGCCGCGGCACGAAGTTCACGATCGCGCTACCGGTGTAAATCGGTGCGCGCCGCTCACGCAACAGGCGAACGGAAGTCGAGGGCCCCTGTCGTTCGCGCCCGCGGGCCGCGCAACCGGAGGTACACGGCACCGAGGAGGCACGCGCCCGCCACGCCCGCGAGCGCGTACCGGCTCGCGCGCACGGTCCGATCCCAGCGGCGCAACGGTTCGAGGTCCGCAACCTCCACGCGCCCGCGGCGCGGGTCGGGAGCGACCGTTTGATCCCACAATTGGCGGAACCGTGCGAGGTCGTTTGGAACCGGTTTCCCGTTCAGCGTCACGAGAACCGAATTCGGACCGTGACCCGCCTCGGCCGCGGGCGAACCGGGGGTGACGAGCGCCACTTCGATCCCGGTGCCCTTCGGCAACCCCAACCGCTCCGCATCAGTGTCGGAGAGTGGTACGAGTTCCGAGAGCCCGTACTCTTCGGACGAAACTAGTTTCTTCGGCGCGCCGAACTCCGCACCGGGCACGGGCCAAAACGGGCCGGTCGGATCGAACCGCCGACCCGGGGCGCCGGCCCAGTTGTGCATCGCCAGCGCCAATTCTTTCAAGTTGTTGGTCGCCACGTTCCGCGCCGCTTCTTCGCGCACCTGCTGCGCGGCCGGCAGCAGCACACCGACACCTTTCATCAGCACAAACGTCGTCAGCAGCGCGGCGAGTACGACCCGCCCCCAAACGGGTCGGGGCGGCACGCGCAGCGCCGCGCGGTACGCGGCTTCGTCGCGGGTGAACGCGCCCCACCGCCGGGTCGCGCGGACGACGGTCGCGGCCCCGGTCGGATCGAACCCGACCGCCAACTCGCCCCCTTGGTACTCGGGCAACCGGCCGCCGCTCAGCGCGCGGTAGCCGTCCCAGCGCGCGCGGGCCTCTTCTTCGTCCACGGGCGGCATCAGCAGCACGAGCTTCTGCGGGTGCGGCAGGGCGAACACCTGTTGCGCCTCCCACGTCAGCCCCGCGCGGCCGTCGAGTCGGCCCATCAGCATGACGATCCGTTGGCCGGACGCGAGCAACTGGCGCACGGCCGATTGCCAGTGCTCGTCGCCGATCCAGAACCGGGCGGCCCCGAGCGGCGGCACCGGTTCGCCGGGCCGACCGATCGCCACCACCGGCCCGCACCGGTCGAACAGCCCCCCAATCAGTTCTTCGAACGATTGCGCTCGCGACCACCCGACCCGCGCCCAGACGCGCCGCCAGTCGAGCAGCGGCGGCGCGTTCTCCACTTCCGCGCGGTCGTCTTGGAACGCGCGCAGGAGCAGCACCGGCGCGCGGCCGTCGGTGCGGACGACCTCCACGGCCCCCGGCGCGCGGAGCCGGCGCGCGTAGGCGAACAGATGCACCGCAACGAACAGCACCGCCGCGAACCCGGCCCCGCGAAGCCAGAACTCCGCGGTCGAATACTGCTCCAGCCGTACGGCGGCCCGATCGGCCAAGTACCCGTCGAACAGCGCGAGGTACGCACCAACCGGCAGGCCGAGTGCGAGCAGCGAGAGCAGGTAACTGCCGCGCCTCACACCGACGGGGTACGCGCGCGGGGCCGCCAGCAGATCCCATCGGACCGGGTTTCCGCCCGCGACCGGCGCGGGCGGTTCGGGAGGCGGTGGCGGCTCCGGCGTGGGTAGGGGGTCCGCGGCGCGCCGTTCCATTTCGGCTTGGTGTCGGGCTTCGGCTTCTTCGCGAATGCGACGGAGTTCGTCTTCCGGGATGTGAATGTCGTTCACTGGGCGACCCTCACCTGCGGTCGCCGGCGCACCGCGCGCCGGTGCCGCGCAAATCCTACTCGTGTCGGCAACGAAATGCCAGCGGCCGGGACGGCCGCGGTCCTGCTCTGTTGAATTGATGCGGTTTGTTCTTGTGGCACCGGCCAGAGGCCCAATGGCACTTACTTTGGCTCGTTGGATTTGTGGCACCGGCCTCGGGCCGGTGCAAATTCAAGGCATTTTGACACCGGCCCGAGGCCGGTGCCACAAGCATAAAGCCACAAAGTAAGTGCCATTGGGCCAGAGGCCG
>JALHNS010000354.1 GCA_022843445.1 Gemmata sp. | reverse complement strand
AGCGGCGCGCCGGCGAGCGCGGCGTCGAGCAGGTCCGCCACTTCGGCGGCGGTCTGCACGCGGTGCTCGGGCCGCTTCTGCAGGAGCGCGTCGACGAGGTCCGAAACGGCGCGCGGCACGGCGCGGTTCTTGTGGGAGACCGGCGCGGGCGCCGTGTTGGCGAGCGCCATCATTACGGCCAGCGCCGATTGGCCGGGAAACGGCTGCTGGCCGGCGAGCGCGGTGTACAGCACGCACCCGAGGCTGAACAGGTCCGTGCGGTGGTCGAACGGTTCGCCCGCGGCCTGCTCCGGGCTCATGTAGTGCGGGGTGCCGACGATGAACCCGGTGCTGGTGAGGCTCGGCTCGGCGCGGGCGCGCCGCGCGAGGCCGAAGTCGAGGATGAGGGCGCGCTTGAGCGGCCCGCCGGTGCCGACCGGTTCGAGCCACACGTTCGCGGGCTTGATGTCGCGGTGAATCAGACCGGCCGCGTGCGCCGCCGCGAGGCCGCGGGCGGTGTCCCGCGCCGCGGTCAGCGCCGTGCGCAGGTCGAGCGGGGCCTCGCGCTCGAGCCGCGCTTGGAGCGTTTCGCCCGCGAGCAGCGGCATGACGATGAACGGGTAGCCGGCGCACTCGGCGACGCGCAGCACCGAAACGACGTACTCGCTGCTCACGCCGGCGGCGGCGCGGGCCTCCCGCAGGAACCGCTCGCGGCCCTCTTCGCTCACCGCCAGTTCCGGCTTGAGCACCTTGAGCGCGACCGCGCGGCCCAACTTCGCGTCCTCGGCGGCGAACACCAGCCCGGTGCCGCCGGTGCCGATCAGCCGCAGCACGCGGTACTCGTCGAACCGGCCGAGTTCGTCCGGGGCGGCGGGCGGCGCGAGGAACGGGTACCAGCCGGCGGGCCGCGGCGCGCGGCGCGCGAACCCGTGACTGGTCGGCAGTTCGGAATCCGACGCGCGCATGCACACGGCCCCTGTCCCGCGGGCAGCGGGCGCTCAAGTGTAGCACGAATTCCGGCCCCGAGGTACTCGCGCGGCCGCGCGTATCCGACCGGTCGCCAGCGGGAGAAGGGCGCCGACCGGCGCGCCCGCGAGCGCGCCGGTGAGGCCCCGCCGGCGCGAATCGCTCGTCATCTGTGTGCCTGACGTGATCTTGCGGTTGCTGCTCGAGCGCCCCAACTTCGCGCTCCCGCCGCGCCGGTCGCGTCCAGCGCGAGTTCCAGTTCGTCGCCGTCGGCGGGTCGCCACGTCACCGCCAGAGCGTCGCGCCAGTCGTGAACCACCGCGGCGAGCGCGCGCGGCCCCGGGCGCGCCTCGAACCCCACGTGCGCCACGCTCTTGAACATCGCGTTTCCCGTTAGCGCCCGGTGCCCAAGAACTCCTTGATGCTGCCCAGAATCGCCTCGCGGTCCGGGATGCGGCTCGTGACCACGTTCTCGTGCGCCGCGGTCAGTTCGTTCACGTGCTCGAAGAACTCGCCGCTGCCGTACGGCGATTCCACCTGCCCGTACCCGAACAGGTTCAGCTTCGGGAGCAACTCGTTCGCGAGCAGCGCCGTACACTTGGGCACGTCGTCGTGCCAGTTGTCGCCGTCGGAGAAGTGGAACGCGTACACGTTCCACAGGCTCGGCGGGTACCGCGCGTCGATCACCTTGTTGCACAGCTCGTAGGCGCTGGAGATCTTCGTGCCGCCGCTCTCGCGGGTGTGGTAGAAGGTGTGCTCGTCCACCTCTTGGGCCACCGCGTCGTGGATGATGTACACGGTCTCCACGCCCGCGTAGTGCTTCTTGATCCACGTGTCGATCCAGAACGACTCGATCCGCACGATCTCCTTCTGCTCGTCGGTCATACTGCCGGACACGTCCATCATGTACACCACGCACGCGACCGCGTCCGGCTTCTGCACTTCCTTCCACGCCCGGTACTGTTTGTCCTCGCGCACCGGGATCACCAGCGGCTCGGTGGGGTTGTAGCTGCCCGCCGAAATCTGCCGCTTCAGGGCCCGCTTGAACGTGCGCTTGAAGTGCTTCAGCGACTCCGGTCCCACGCTGCGGATGCTGGTGTACTTGTCCTTCTCGGTGATTACGTTCTTCTTGCCCCGCGGTTCGATGCGCGGCAGCGCCAGTTCTTCGCCGAGTATCTGCGCCAGTTCCTCGAGAGACAGATCGACTTCGAGGATGTGCCCGCCGGGGCCGTCGCCGGCCTGCGGCTCGCCGTCGTCGCCCTCGGGCGCGGTGAGCGGCTGCCCGGGCTGGCCGGGGCCGACGCCCACGCCCCCGGAGTTCTTCTTCCCGAAGCGGAACTGCGGCGGGCTGATCGACGGCACGGGAATGGACACGTAGTCGTTCCCCTTCTTGCCGATCATCTCGCCGCGGCTGATGTACTTGGACAGATCGCTCTTGATCTTGCCCCGCACCAGCTTGCGGAACCGCTGCAGGTCCTGTTCGATCTTTTGTCCCACGGCGCTCGTGCCTCGGGTGGAGTGGTTCGGTCGGGTATGTGAATCGTACCAGAGAGGGCGGGGCGGCGTGAAGCCAAACAACTGTCTGTTCGCGCCGGAACACTCAACAGCGAGCCGCGGGGTTGATCGCGGGCTTGGGCGCGCGAAACACCACGGGGATAAACCCGCGGCGCGCTGGCGCATCGCTTGGTTCGCGCCGCGCGGCGCGCGTAGAATGGGGCACCCACACGGTCGCGGGCTTGCGAACCGCGCGCGAACTCGATAGGCTGGCGTGTCCGTTCGCCTCGATTCGGGTTCCGCGCCGCCGGTTCGCCGGCCCTCTTTCGCGCGCCCGGCGGCTTCTGGCGGTCCCGCGCCGCCCACGGAGGACAGCTTCACCCATGGCCACCGCCACGGCAATCCTTGATACGCTCCGCACGCAACTCGACACCGCCGAGTACAAGAAGTTGCACTGGGAGGGGTCGTTCGCGCAGTACCTCGACACGGTCCTCGCGCACCCCGGCGTCACCCGCACCGCGTACCAGCGCCTGTACGACATGGTCCTCTCGCACGGCGTCGAAGACGTCTACGAGAACAAAGACAAGCTGCCGCGGTACAAGTTCTTCACCGAGTTCGCGGCCAAGCACGGCGACGGCATCTACGGCCTCGACCGCCCGCTGAACCAACTGGTGAACACCTTCAAATCGGCCGCGCTGGGCTACGGCACCGAGCGCCGCGTGATCCTGCTGCACGGCCCGGTGGGCAGCGCGAAGAGCACCATCGCGCGGCTGCTGAAGCGCGGCATCGAGGAGTACAGCCGCACCGACGCGGGCATGCTGTTCAGCTTCGCGTGGAAGAACCCGGACGGCAACGGCTGGACCAAGGACCCGATGCACGGCGAGCCGCTGCAACTGATTCCCGAGGAGCACCGCGCGCGCGTTCTCGCGGCGCTGAACGAAGGGTGCGCGAAGCCGCACCCCTACGACGTGGTGATTAAGGGCGACCTCAGCCCGTACAGCCGGTTCGAGTACAAGACGCGGCTCGCCAAGTACGACGGCGACTGGCTGAAGATGCTCGAACACGAGGTGAAGGTGTACCGGCTCGTGCTCTCGGAGAAGGACCGCATCGGGATCGGCACGTTCCAGCCGAAGGACGAGAAGAACCAAGACAGCACCGAACTGACCGGCGACATCAACTACCGCAAGATCGCGGAGTACGGCTCCGATTCGGACCCGCGCGCGTTCAACTTCGACGGCGAACTGAACATCGCCAACCGCGGCATCGTCGAGTTCATCGAAGTGCTGAAGTTGGACGTGGCGTTCCTCTACGACTTGCTCGGCGCGAGCCAAGAGCACAAGATCAAGCCCAAGAAGTTCGCGCAGACCGATATCGACGAGGTGATTCTCGCGCACACGAACGAACCGGAGTACAAGCGGCTCCAGAGCAACGAGTTCATGGAGGCGCTCCGCGACCGCACGGTGAAGATCGACATCCCGTACGTCACCCGCCTGCGGGACGAGGTGAAGATTTACGAGAAGGACTTCAACGCCGAGCGCGTCCGGGGTAAGCACATCGCGCCGCACACGGTGGAAGTGGCCGCGATGTGGGCGGTGCTCACGCGGCTGAACCCGCCCAAGCACGCGAGCCTCAGCGTGCTGCAGAAGATGAAGCTGTACAACGGCAAGACGCTGCCGGGCTTCACCGAAGACAACGTGATCGAACTGAAGCGCGACGCGATCCACGAGGGGATGGTCGGCATCTCGCCGCGGTACATTCAGGACAAGATCAGCAACGCGCTGGTCGCGCACCCGACCGAAGACAACATCAACCCGTTCATGGTGATGAAGGAGCTGGAAGACGGGCTGCGCAACCACTCGCTCATCAAGAACGAGGACCAACTGCGGCACTACAAGGAGCTGCTCGCGGTGGTGCGCGAGGAGTACGAAGACGTCGTGAAAAACGAGGTCCAACGCGCCATCGCCGCGGACGAAGAAGCGCTCACCCGGCTGTGCGGCAACTACATCGACAACGTGAAGGCGTACACGCAGCGGGAGAAGGTGCGGAACCGCTACACCGGCAACTACGAGGAACCGGACGAGCGCCTCATGCGCTCGGTGGAAGAGAAGATCGACATCCCGGAGGGCCGCAAGGACGACTTCCGCCGCGAGATCATGAACTACATCGGCGCGCTCGCCATCGACGGCAAGAAATTCGACTACCGCACCAACGAGCGGCTCCAGAAGGCGCTCGAACTGAAGCTGTTCGAAGACCAAAAGGACAGCATCAAGCTCAGCTCGCTGGTGTCGAACGTGGTGGACAAGGCGACGCAGGAGAAAATCGACGTGGTGAAGTCTCGCCTGATCCGCAACTACGGCTATAACGAGTCGAGTGCCACGGACGTGCTGAACTTCGTCGCGAGCATCTTCGCGCGGGGCCAGACCAAGAAGTGAAAAGGAAAAAAGGAAAAGGGCAAAATTGAAGGCGAGAACCGCGAGCGTTCGGTCCTCTCCATTTTGAACTTTTCCTTTTTCACTTTGAACTGATACAGCCCGCCGGGGTTTGGAGGGGTGGGGGCCTGACCGACCTGAAGGTGTGAACCTGGTCAGGGCGGAAGCAGCAGCCATAAGCATTGGAGGGTGCGGCTCAGGGCACCCCCATCCTTTCACTCCCCGGCGGCGCACCACACGCGAACCCCGGTCGCTAAAGGCGACCGGGGTTCGCTGCGTTTCCCGAACCGATCTGCTACCATGTGCGAAGGGAAGGCAACCGGAGGGCCGCGCCGTGGAACTCTCGGTACCCTTTCAAGAAACCGCACCGGGCAAGTTCCGGGCGTGTGGCGGATCAGCAACCCGACCCGTGGGAGGTGCCGTGACGCACCTGCCGCGCGCTTCCCGTTGACACGAATTGAACTTCGGTATACTATTTCGTTCGTCGCGCCGGGTGTCGGTGTAGGGCCGTTCGTTGACCGGTGCGAACTCGGTGCGAGGGCGATTTCGGCCGAAACTCCTTGTTTTCCGCACTTTCATTTCGTGGCCGCCGGTTGCTACCCGTTGCCGCCGTTCCTACAATGATTGCTTTCGTTCCGCCCCGCACACACAACCCGACTGATGCACGGCCCGGTGCCGAGTGCAGGTCGCGCGGGGCGCAAACACAAGGCCGCCGTTGCGCGGCGAAGGGCGACGCCATGTCTCTGGGTCTGATCGGCTACAAAGTGGGTATGACGCAAGTGTTTACGGCGGAGGGCGTGGCTGAACCGGTCACGGTGATCCAAGTGGGGCCGTGCCCGGTCCTGCAGATCAAGTACCCGGCCGCCGGCGACACCGTGAAGGACGGCTACGCGGCCGTGCAACTCGGGTTCAAAGACAAGAAGCGCAAGAACGCGACGCGGCCCGAACAGGGGCACGTCGCCGCGGGGCTGAAGTCCAAGCGCAAAGAGGCGCGCCAGAAGGCCGGCGTGCAACTGCCGCCGAAGGCCGACTGCGAGCCGCAGCGCGTGGTGCGCGAGTTCCGCCTCGACCACGGCGACGGGTTCGTGGTGCCCGCCAGCGTGAAGGCCGGGCCGGCCGAGGCCAGCTTCAAGGTGGAGCGCGTCACGAAGGTGCAGGAAGAGGGCAAGCCGGTTTCGTACAAGCTGTACACCGAGGACATGACGGTGAAGGTGGGCGACAAGCTCACCGTGGATCAGCTCTTCAAAGACGTGCTCGCGGTGGACGTGATCGGCACGACGAAGGGCCGCGGGTATCAGGGCGTGATGAAGCGGCACAACTTCGCCGGCTTGCCCGCGGCGCACGGTGCGAAGAAGGTGCACCGCCAAGCCGGTTCGACGTCGTCGCTGGCGAGCAACCGGGGTAGTGGTCGGCCGAAGAAGGGTCTGAAACGCGCCGGGCACTACGGTAACGAGCGCGTGACGATCCGCAACCTCGCGGTGGTGAAGATCGACGCGGAGAACAACCTGATTCTGGTGCGCGGCGGCGTGCCGGGCCACCCGAACGCGGTGGTGCTGGTGCGGCCGACGAACAAGGTCGGCCCCGGCTCGCCGAAGTCGAAGACGGTCGTGCGCAGCGCCCCGGCCGCGCCCGCGAAGAAGAAGTAAGGCCGTCTGAGGCGAGCGGCACGCGTGAGCGTGCCGGTTGCTTTCCAGTTCGTGTTGCGATTTGAGGGCGGAACTACCGGCACGCTCACGCGTGCCGCTCGCCTTTTCGAGACGCGCCATGCGCCACTTCCGCGCCGGCAAGGGTGTGGTGAACGCGCTCACCTTCACCCCGTGCGGGCGCACGCTCCACTGCGTCGAATCGAAAGACCTGCACGCACCACACGAAGCCGTCCACTGGCTCGACGTGGAACGCGGCCAACTCGCGCGCACGCTGGACTTGCGCGAAGATGCGTGGCGGCAGGCGGTGTCTTACGGTGGCGATGCCGAAACGGGGAATGCATTCGTCAGCCCAGACGGGCGCTGGGTCGCGGTGGAACGCTACATAGGTGCTGACGTAGTGCTCGACCTCTGGCACGCGGATGCCAACAAGTGGCGCGAGCTGGATTTGATTGAAGGCAGCGTTGTCAATTCGGTGTGTTTCGACTCAACCAGTTCCCTGATGCTATTCAGCATCAGTACCGATGGCGGCGCTACGCACGACATTGAGCGCGTTGAACTCACGACCTTCAACCGCGTTCCCACGTACAGAGACACGAGTTCCAGCGTGTGTTCTTTGTGCTTGTCCGCCAGCGGAGATCGTCTCGGCGCGGCTAGCTTCGGAAGCGCAAGTGTCATCTTTTCGAGCGGCAAATTGGTTAGGCTCGCAATGGAAATCGCCGACGAGCGGACACTTCGCTTTCACCCGCGGGGCAACGAGCTCGCGATCGTGGACGGCGACCGCGTGTTCCTCTGGGACTGCCAATCGCCGGACGCGGTGCAGGTGCCGGACGTGGATGATGGCATCACCGATCTCACGTTCGCGCCGGACGGCGAGTTGTGGGCGCTCGGCTACACCGACGGCACCGTGCGGCTGCGCACCCGCGAGCGCGAAGTGGCGCGGTTCGATTGGGGCATCGGGCGCGTGGCGTCGGTCGCGTTCGCCCCGGACGGCCTGACGTGCGCCGCCGGCGGCGAGAACGGCCAAATCGTGTTGTGGGACGTGGACGTGTGAAGCGTGTACTGGCGAGCGGCGCGACGTGAGTCCGCCGGTAGAGCAATCC
>JALHNS010000353.1 GCA_022843445.1 Gemmata sp. | reverse complement strand
CTACAGCGACGTTCGAGAAGCGCTGATCAAGGCGATTGCGGACTGAACGAAAATCACGGGCCGAGGACGTTGTACATCATGCCCCGCATCCCCTCGCGCCCGCCGCTCGACCTGTCCGGCAAGTGGGCCGTGGTCGAACTACCGTCGATGATGGACGACTACCTCGAACTGACGCCGGACCCGCACGTCCTCATCACCCACACCGAGTTCGAGACGTTCTCGGCAACGTTCCAGTTCGGCGCGCAGGAAGGCGTTATCGACGGCCGCGTGGACGAGGTGTGGACGCACGCGGCGGCGCTCTTCTTCACGTTCGTCGGCACCGACGAGGGCGACGATGTGTGCGGTGCCGCCGCTGACGTTTCCTACAACGCAGCGGACGACACGATCACCGGCACCATGCGCTACCACGAGGGCGACGACCTTCCGTTCGTCTGGCGGCGGGTGCCGTCGCCCTCGGTCGCCAAGCCCAAGCGAAAGCGCGGATTGTCGGGTCGATAACGAGTCCATTCGGAGAACGCGGCAGTGGCTTCGGTCGTGTGCGCCGCCGGGCCGTCGTGGGATTGTGACTTCGCGACGTGGCGGGCGGAGTTCGCCGGCGCGGTTCCCTCGACCCCGTTCCGGGTGAACCCAGCGGACGCGGCCGACGAAGACGCGCTGCCGGAAGATGTGCGGGTGGAGCGCGCCGGGGACGGTTGGGTGGTGCGGATGGCGAACGGGTCGCATTGGGAGGGTCTCGTAGAGAACGGTTGGACCGACACCCCGGACGAGGATTATCCCGTCCTCACGTTCTCGACCGAGCGGGACGCCGTGGCTGCCTTCCTTCAAGCGAACCAGATGTACGAAGAACGCGCCGCGCGGCAGAAGAAGGCGCTCGACCGACTGGACGAACTCGCTGCTCTTGAACACCTCGAAGACGACAGATAGTTGCTCTGAAACAGTTTCGCGAGCGAACCTGAAGGTACGGCGGTTTGTCACCGAGGTGTGGTTGCTGTTGCGCGTTTTGTCGAGGTCACAATCGTGAGTCCTTTCTCGGCGCAGACCATCGCCGCCCTTACCGAAGTTATCACCGGTGGCTCGGCGAATACCGGCACCCCTGTCATCGGCCTCTACCGCACGGGCACCGACCTCGTGAACTTTTTCCGGCACCTCGGCCACACGATCTCAATTGGCTCGCGCGTTCCGTCCGTTCGGCTGCTGCTCGACGAACTTCATGCCCGGACTGACGGCGAGACGGTTCTCACCCGGATCATCGAGCAGGTGGCCGACCCCCGCGACTTTCTCGATGATCCCGACCGACATGCCACCGTGTTGGAGTACCTGAACCGACGGCTCGCCCTCGACGGGTTCGAGGTGCGCACGGCCGGCGGTCGGGCCAAATTGGTTCGCGTGAACGCGGACGCGGCAGCGGTGTGCGACTTGCGGGCGCGGATCGAGGCTCACGACCTCGACTCGGTTCGTTTGGACTTCGAGCGGGCACTGGCCGAAGGCGACCCAGAGGACGCGATCACCGCCGCCTGCTCGATGGTCGAGAGCGTCTGTAAGTGCCTGCTCGACCTGATGGAAAAGCCGTACCCGACCGACAAGAGCATCAGCCCGCTGGCGAAAGAAGTGAGCCGGCACCTGAACCTGTCGCCGGATCGCGAGGTGCCCAATGACATCAAGCAAATCCTCGGCGGTTTGGCGAACGTGGCGGGCGGGATCGGGGCGTTGCGGACCCACGCCGGTGACGCACACGGGCGCGGGCGGGGCACGCCGCGCGTTGACGCGCGGGTGGCGCGTCTGGCAGTCCACTCGGCCAGCACGCTCGCGCTGTTCCTGATCGAGACGTGGCAAATGCGCACTGAACGCAGCGGGGAATGACCGCTTGTGAATGCGCCGGCACGAAGCACGACCCCGTACCCCACTTCACCCGATTTTCCGCGAGCCGCCGGTTACCGCCGTTTCCCTCGACGGATTGTTCCGGTCGTGCCGATTATCTGAACATCTCGGTTCTGCGGAGTCGGCTCATGCTGGTGTCGCTGTCCCGTTTCTCGACGCTAACCGTTGCGGTTTGGCTCGCCGCGTGCGGATGCGCAGCGCCCTCGTCACCTCGGTTGTGGGCACCAGCGCCCGGAGCAAATTCTGTTCGCCCCTCGTCTCCGGTGGTTCGGACCCCTTCCGTTGTTCCGGTCGCGCATCACGATGCGGCTCCTGTCGTGCCACCGCCCAGTGGCTCCCGCCCCACTCGGTTGCCCCTAGAAGGGTTGACCAAGTTGACCGCCGAGGACGTGGTTCGCGTGGTTATCGACCGGAACCCGACCCTCGATCAGATGCGGGCCTCGGCGCGAGCGGCGGCGGCCCGCTATCCGCAGGTCACCTCGCTCGACGACCCGACCTTCGCGTTCTCGACCGCGCCGGGGTCGGCTGGGGCGACGAACGCCAACTACGCCGCGCGCGTCGAGGTCGCTCAGAAGCTCCTCTACCCCGGCAAGCGCGGTCTCAAGGGCGACGCGGCGAAGGCCGACGCACTGGCCGCCGCCGAGGACGTAGAGGACGCGCGGCTGCAACTCGCCGAGGCCGCGCGCGCGGCGCAGGCCGACTACTACCTCGCGGTGAAAGCGACGACCGTGGCGGAGGAGAACGCGAAGCTCCTTGCGGAGTTCCGAAAGAACGCCGAGGCGCGGTACAAGGCCGGTCAGGGCCAGCAGCAGGACGTTCTGCAAGCGGACGTGGAAATCGCCCGCCAAGACGAGCGGCTCGTGTCCCTGCGCCGTGCCCGGTTGGTGGCCGTGGCCCGACTCAACACACTCATGCACCTGCCGCCGGACGGCTCCCTTCCACCGCCGGGTGACGAAGGCGGGGCCGGGCCGCTCCCCGACGCGGTCAAACTGCGCGAGGTCGCCCTGAGCCGACCCGATGTGCGCGCGGTGGTCGCGCGCGTTGCCGCCGAGGAAGCGGCCCTCGCGCTGGCGCTCAGGGAGTACAAACCGGACGTGGAGGTAATGGCGGCTTACGACGGGTTTTGGCAGGGGCCGGGCGGTCCGCCGCTCCAGTGGCAAGTCGGGCTGCGGACGAACCTGCCGGTGCGGTACGCCCGGCGCGGCGGGGCCGTCGAGGAGTCGCGCGCGAAAGTCGCCCAGCGCCGGGCGGAACTCGCACGGCTCACCGACCAAATCAACTTCGAGGTGCAGGAGGCGTTCGAGCGGGTGCGCGAGACCGACGAGGTCGTGAAGCTCTACGAATCGAAGGTGCTGCCGGCGGCAGCGGCCAACGTCAAAGAAGCCCAAGCCGGCTACACGAACAACCGCGTTGCGTTCTTGAACCTGATCGAGGCGCAACGGAACGCGGTGGGGTTGCGGGACCGGTACTACGAGGCGGTGGCCGAGGCCGCTCGCCGCCGAGCGGCACTGGAACGGGCGGTCGGTGCCCGACTGCCCGTCCCCGGCCGGTAACCGCTACTTCACGACCTTCCCCGCGTCCACGACGGTCATCGCGCCGTAACCGTCGCGCCACTGCCCTTGGAACTCGGCCCGACCGACGTACTCGTCCGCGCCGAGCGGGGCCTTCCAGTCCTTCTTCGCCTTCTCGCCGGAATCGACGTACACCTTCACGAGGTACTTACCAGCGGGCAGCGCGGGCTTCCCTTTCGCCCACGCCTTCGCGCGGTCGGAACCGGCCGCTGCCAAGAGCGTGACCGTGTGTTGCCAGCCGCCGTCGCCGGACACGCGGTCGGAGGTGGCGATTGGCTCCTTCTCCCACGCGCCCGCCTTCGCGTCCCAAGCGTACACGTCCACTTGGAGGAGTTTCCCGTTCCACGCGGCCGGTGTCTTGTTCAGTCGGAACCACGCCTCGGTGCCGAACTGTTTGGGACCGGCGTCGGCCGGCGGGAGATCGGTCGCTTTCGCGTACTTGCCTTTCTTCATGGCGGCCACGTCCTCGACCCACGCGCGGATTTGCTTGTACCCTTGATCGCCGACGACAATCTTGATGCCGCCGCCGTGTTTTACCTCGCCAAGCGGCTTCGTCAGGAGCAAACTTTTCTCCGGGTTCTCCGTGTCAATGAGTTTGCTGGCGAGCAGGTACTCCATCGTCGCTTCTGGGCCGCCCTTCTTGAACCACGCCACCCGCGCGCCGTTTTCCTTCACGAGTTTGTCGTTCTGGGGCGTGCCCTCGGTGTGGCAGTTCATGCACCGAAACCGCAGCGACCAGACGTTCTTCTCGAACGACTCCAGCATCTGATCGTTCCGCGAGTGGCGCACGACCTCGACCGGCTTCGTCGCGAGGACCGGGGCCTTATCGGGCTTGGGCGCGTTCCGGAACGCGGGGTCGGCGGCGCACTCCTCGATCCACGCGGCGAACGCCTCGTATTCCGCCTTCTGCCTCTTCGCGGAGATTAGTCCGGCGGCCTTCGGGTCGTCCGCGCCCCGGTTGATGAGCGCGAGGATTTTCGACTTCTCCGGTTTGTCGAGGTCGATCAACCCCTGATCGCGGAGCGCGAGGAAGGTGTCTCTCGCAGAGGGCAGTATGTAGTCCTTGATGTCCACCGACGCGAGGTGGCAGCGCGCGCAACTGGACGGGTCCTGCGACTTGAAGATCGGCAGGATACGGCTCTCGAACACCTTCGCGGCGGACGACGCGTCCTCGCCAGCCCGTGCGGGCGACGGCCCCGATGTACCCGGCGCGTCAGCGGGTGCGGGCGCGGGCGCAGTCCTACTGCACCCGGTTGACATCGCGGCCGTGACGACAACGAGAAGAAATGCTCTGGGCCTCATTGGTCGGTTCCGGTGGGGAGCGGTTACCACCGAGTCTACCGCACCGGGATGAGGAGGGTGAAGTTACTGCCCCCAGAACCGCGAACAGACCCGTACACGCAGTACAGGGTTTGATCCGACGGCGACCCGGAACCTCCGCCCCCCGGCCATTAGGGGTACTCCTCAGCACACTTCGGCGCACCTTTGGCGGTGGTCCGCTGGTGCAGGGCGCACTCGTCGTCGCTCGCCTCGGAACTGTCGGCGCAGAGGCGGCAGACCTCGTGGGCGAAGTGATGCCCTGAGCCTACCAGCGGACACCGCCCTCGTCGGCACCAAGTCACTGCTTGACTTTGGCGTGGAACCCCGCCTTGTTTAGCGCGTTAATCAGTTCGGTCGCGTCGAACTCGCCGGTCACCTCGGCGGTGGTGACTTTCGACTTGGCGTTGTCTCCGGTCACGCCCTTCACGTCCTTGATCGCTTCGCGGAACGATTTGACGCACCCCGGACAGGAGTTGTGGAAGCCGGTCACCGTCAGCGCCTTCACTCGGCCCGCCTTCACCCCGCTGTCGTCCTTGAAGGCGAAGTCCTTCGCGCCGCCCGTGTCGCCGTGGAAGCCTTCTGCGGCCAGCGCGTCGAGCGCCTTCTGCGCCGCTTTCGCGTCCGTCGCGGCGAACCGTGCGGTTCGGGCTTTCTGATCGACCGCGACGCCGCTGACGCCCTCGACCTTCTTGAGGGCCGTCTCGACCGCATCGGCGCACCCCGGACAGCACATGTGGACGCTCTTCAACTCGACCTTCGTGTCGGCCGCCCGCACAGGGGCTGCCAAAGCCAACACACCGAGCGCAACACCCAACGCAGCGAACTTCGTCATCACGCGCCCTCCAATGAAGTGCGGCGCGGAACCGGATACCGCGCCCGCTGTCGATGTTTTACACGAGGGCAACGTGTGGGTATCGACGAACCGCGCGTTGCCGGCACTCTTCACTTCACAATGCCGTGTACCGCAGCCGGAGCGCGTTGGCGATCACCGACACCGAACTGAGGCTCATCGCGGCGGCTGCGATCATCGGATTGAGCAGCAACCCGAAGCCCGGGTACAGCGCCCCCGCCGCGACCGGGACGCCGAACAAGTTGTAGGCGAACGCGAAGAACAGGTTCTGCCGGATGTTCCTCATCGCGGCGCGGCTCAGATTCCGCGCCCTGACGATGCCACGCAAGTCGCCTTTCACCAGCGTTACTCCGGCCGACTCCATCGCCACATCGGTGCCCGTGCCCATCGCGATCCCCACGTCCGCCGCCGCCAGAGCGGGCGCGTCGTTCACGCCGTCGCCGGCCATCGCGACCACGCTCCCCTCTGCCTTCAGCTTCCGCACGGTTTCGACCTTCTGTTCGGGAAGGACTTCGGCGACCACCTCGGTGATGCCGAGTTGCTTCGCGACCGCCTCGGCCGTTGTGCGGCTGTCGCCCGTGAGCATGACCACCCGGACTCCGGCGGCGCGCAGTTGCGCTACCGCGTCGGGTGTCGTGGTCTTGATCGGGTCGGCGACACCGACCAGACCGGCGGCCTTCCCGTCCACAGCTACGAACACGACCGTCTGCCCGTCGCGCCGCAGTTCTTCGGCGCGGGCCGCGAGTCCGTTCAACTCGCGCGCGCCTTCGGCTTCCATCATCGCCTTGTTGCCGAGCGCGACCCGTCGGCCCGCCACGGTGCCGCGCACGCCCTTACCGGCGACCGACTCGAACCCCTCGACGGTCGGCGGATCGATGACCCGATCCCGCGCGCCCTTCAAGATCGCGGCGGCCAACGGGTGTTCGCTCCCCTTCTCAAGAGCCGCCGCCAGACGGAGCAGTTCGATTTCGGTGAAGTCGCGCGTCGGCTGGACGGTGACGAGGCGCGGCTTGCCCTCGGTCAGGGTGCCGGTCTTGTCCACGACGACGGTATCGACCTTCTCCATCCGCTCTAGCACGTCGGCGGACTTGATGAGTACGCCCTCGCGCGCGCCGCGCCCGACGCCGACGGTCACCGACATCGGAGCGGCCAGCCCCAGCGCGCACGGACAGGCAATGATGAGGACCGCGACCGCGTTCGCGAGCGCGTAGGCCAGCGCCGGCTCCGGGCCGAAGAGCGCCCACCCGGCGTAAGTGACGACCGCGACGGCGACCACGCCGGGGACGAACCACGAGGCCACGCGGTCGGCGAGCTTCTGCACCGGCGCGCGACTGCGCTGCGCCTCAGCGACGAGCCGGACGATTCGGGCCAGCACCGTCTCGCTGCCGATCTTCGTGGCCGTCAGTACGAACGAACCCGTCGTGTTCACCGTGCCGCCGGTCACCGCGTCGCCGGGTTGCTTCGGCACCGGGAGCGGCTCGCCGGTGAGCATCGATTCGTCTACGACACCGGACCCATCAGTTACCGTGCCGTCCACCGGCACCTTCTCCCCCGGCCGCACGCGCAGCCGGTCGCCGGCGTGGACGTGACCGAGCGGGATGTCCTCCTCGGTGCTGTCGGCGCGAACCCGGCGGGCCGTGGCCGGGGCGAGCGCGAGCAGGGCGCGTATCGCGGCCCCGGTGCTTCGGCGGGCGCGGAGTTCCAGCACTTGGCCGAGCAGCACCAGTGTGGTGATGACGGCCGCCGCCTCGAAGTAGGTCGGAATCAGTCCGTGGGCGTCGGCGAAGCCCGCCGGGAACGCGCCGGGCGCGAGCGTCGCGGCGGTGCTGTAGAGCCACGCCGCGCCGGTGCCGAGCGCGATCAAACTGAACATGTTGGCGGTTCGGTGCCGGAGGGCTTGGACCGCACGCACGAACACCGGCCGACCGGCCCAGAACACGACCGGAGCGGAGAGCGCCAGCCCGATCCAGTTACTCGCTTTGGACAACCAGTGGGGG
>JALHNS010000352.1 GCA_022843445.1 Gemmata sp. | reverse complement strand
CGCGCCACAACAGCGCCGGGCCGTCGGTGCCGCGCGGCAGGTCGACCGCGAGCGCGCCGAGCGCGACGAGCAGGCACAGCGCGAGCACCGCGGCCGGCGGTACCACCCACGCGATCCCGCTCACCAGCACCGCGTAGCCCACCACCAGCGCCAGTTCGGCCCCGCGGCGGTCGGTCTCGCCGAGCCAGTCTTTCAGCCACCGGTCGACGACCGCGACCGGCACGAACACGCCGAAAAAGGTGACGGTGAGCAGCGCCCCCCACAGCCCGAGGAGCGCGACCAGATACAGGGTGTAGGAGGAATAGAACGAAACGGCGCGCCAGCCGTCCGGGAACAGGGCCCACAGGCCGGCCGCGAGCGCGCCCCACAGCACGAACAGCAGCACCGCGACCGTTGCGAGCGCCGGCGTGCCGCGGGGGAGCGGCGGGGTGCCGCGCAGGTCGATGCCGTGGTCGTAGCGGAGCCACGCGCACCGCTCCGCGGCGGCCCGGCCCAGCGCGCCGAGTTTCCGCACCCACGGCAGCGGGTTGTGCTTGTGCCGCAGCGCGACCGCCGCGCCCGCGGCCAGCAGCAGGCACGCCGCGAGGCCGTCGTGAACGTCGGAGGTGGCGGAGCGGCCCGCGACCTCAAGGCCCGCGAGGAGCGCGCACAGCGCGAGCGTGAACCAGCCGCCGCCCGGCAGCACGCGCCCGATTCGCGGGGACAGCGACGAGAGCAATTTCATGGAGGTAGTTCACCACACCCGCGGCCCCGCGCCAGCGCGTTCGGCCGGTTCGCCCAGTGGCCCGGAGAGGCACGGGCCATTCTACCGCGCCAACCGGAACAGTTTGCGCGCGGAAAACCGGAAAACCGCGCCCGCGGCTCAAGGCCAACTCGCCGAACCGCTTCGGGTGTTGGATTTGTGGCACCGGCGCTCTGCGGGGCAAGGTGATTTGAGAGGGCTCCCGGCCAGAGGCCGGTGCCGCGAGAAGAAAAGTGCCCCTAACATATCCCGGCGCGGCGCACGTGCGCCGCACCACTCACAAGGGCGCGCGCGTGCTCACTTTTGAATCCGCGGACCGGGTGTTAGCCGAACCGGACGTTGTGCGGTTCTTACACATAAGCGTGCTGAACGCGCTGCGCGACAAGGCGACCGCGCTCGAGGTGCGGTTCGGCGAAGCCGGCGGGCTGCTGTACTATCGCGTCGAGGGGCGCGACTGGGAACTGAACCCGCCACCGGACGACGTGTACCCGCTCCTGAAAGACGCGGTGCGCGCCGCGGCGCGCCTCGTGGAGCCGGAGCGCCCGGACCTCACGGTGGTCGCGGGCGTGCCGGGCGCGCGGTTCGAGCCGCTCGAAGCCGGCTGGCTCACGTACCAACTCGGCGGGCGCTGGATCGACCTCGCGGTGCGCATCGACCCGCGCGAGCCGTTCGGCTTCATCCGGTTCGAGATCGACGACGCGGCGGAGTTCGCCGACGCCGCGGCCTCCGCGCTCGCCGAATACGCCGAGGCGCTCGCGGAAGAGTGAGGCCGTTCGTCCGCAGATTGCGCAGACGAACACGGCAGTGAAAACCAGAAGGGTTGTGGACGGGGCGACAGAATGCAGAGGATAGAACAGAGTTGAAAAACCGGTCTGTATCCTTTGCATTCTGTCGCCCCGTCCAAACTTTTTTGCCTTTGTCTTCGGTCCTCGTAATCTGTGCCGTCCGCGCAATCTGCGGACCGACACTCATCGCCAACACCACATGACACCCGACCGCGACGAACAACTGGCGGTACTCATCGAGCGGCTCGCGGGCGACCACGCGAGCGGCCACGCGGCCGACGTGGACGCGGTCGCTCGCGCGCACCCGGAACTGGCGGACGAACTGCGCGAGTTGTGGGCGGTCGCGCAGTTCGCGCACATGGCCCGCACGCCGTCGCTGGCCCCGGACGACACGCACTCGTTCGCCGCGGCGCTCACCGAAAGCGCGCCCTCGGCGCTGCCGCGCACGTTCGGCGATTTCGAACTGCTCGAAGAGGTGGGCCGCGGCGGGATGGGCGTGGTGTACAAGGCGCGGCAACTGAGCCTGAACCGCACGGTCGCAATCAAAATGGTGCGCGAGGCGCACTTGGCGACCGACGCGGACCGCGCCCGGTTCCGCACCGAGGCCGAAGCCGCCGCGAAGCTCAAGCACCCGAACATCGTGACCGTTTACGAGGTCGGCACCGCCGGCGGGCAGGCGTACCTGTGCATGGAGTTCGTGGGCGGCCGCACGCTCGCCGAAAAGGTGCGCGCCGACGGCCCCTTGCCGCCTCGCGCCGCAGCGCACCTCGTCGCGCAAATCGCGCGCGCGGTGGCGAGCGCGCACGACGCCGGCATCATTCACCGCGACCTGAAGCCGAGCAACATTCTGCTCGCACTCGACGACGCGATGACGGTCGAGCCGAGCGGCAGTTCCGCGTCCGGGTTGCGCGGGCCGATTCTACAGCCGAAGGTGTCCGACTTCGGCCTCGCCAAGCGCACCGACAGCACCGACAGCCTGACGCGCACGGGCGCGATCGTCGGCACGCCGAGTTACATGAGTCCCGAACAGGCCGCGGGGCGCAAGGACATCACGCCCGCGGCCGACGTGTACGCGCTCGGCGCGATCCTGTACGAGTTGCTCACCGGGCGCCCGCCGTTTCAGGCCGCGCACCCGGTCGATACGCTGTTGCTCGTGCTCGAGCAGGAACCGGTGCCGCCGCGCGACCTGAACCCGACCGTGGACCGCGAACTGGAAATGATCTGTCTGAAGTGCCTGCAGAAGCCGGCCGATCTCCGGTACCCCAGCGCCGCCGCGCTCGCCGCGGACCTCGAAGCGCACGCCGCCGGTCGCCCGGTCAACGCCGCGCCGAGCGGCCTGCGGTTCTTCCTCGCGCGCGTGTTCCGCGAAACGCACCACGCGGACGTATTGGAAAACTGGGGCAAACTGTGGATGTGGCACAGCGCGATGATCTTCCTGCTGTGCCTGCTGTCGCAAGTGATGAAGTGGACGAATTTGGACCACCACTTGTGGTACATGAGCGTGTGGTCGGTGGGGCTGGTGGCGTGGGGCGCGGTGCTGTGGCAGTTGCGGAAGGCCGCGGGGCCGGTGCTGTTCGTGGAGCGCCAGATCGCGCACGCATGGGCCGCGGGTGTGATGGCGAGCATCAGCATGTTCTGGATCGAGTGGCTCGGCAACTTACCGGCGCTTACGCTCTCGCCGGCGGTCGCGGTGGCCGCGGGCATGGTGATGACGTTCAAGGCCGGGCTGCTGAGCGGGCGCTTTTACATCTGGGCCGCCGCGAACTTCGTCACGGCGGTGGTGATGTCGGTGGTTCCGCAGGCGAACGTGTTGCTGTTCGGTGTGGTCTCGGCGCTGTCGTTCTTCGTACCGGGGTTGAAGTACTACCGCCAGCGTGCGGAATCGCTCGCCCGCCGCGCCGCGGCGTGAGGTGCGGGTTGGCGTTTGGGTTTTCAGCCGCGGAGCGGCGGCAGATTTTAGCCCGGGGCGCAGCGAGCAAACCCCGGCAACTTCCGTAGCCCCGGAGGGGCGACAGAGTGTAGCCGCGGGTGGAGCGCAGCGCCACCCGCGGCGGCGCTCGCGGTGCGCGTGTCCGCGTCGCTCCGCCGCGGGTTGCGCTCGCAGAGCCTCGCTCCACCCGCGGCTACACTCTGTCGCCCTTTCAGGGCTTGTTGGTGTTTCGCGTGCGCTCCCGGGGTTTGCTCGCTGCGCTCGCTGCACCCCGGGCTAAAATCTGCCGCCGCTCCGCGGCTAAAGACAGAGACGCTTGCACGCGCGCCGCCGCCTACAATTCCACTCCCTTCCCCGGGAGTGCGTGCCATGCGGAGCGTGTGTGCGGTCGTGCTGTGCGCGGCGGTCGTTGCCGGCGCGCAAGAGCCGAAGCCCGTCGCCAGCGGCGACCCGGCTCGCGTCGAGCGGATTCGCAAAACCCAGATGCCGAAGTTCGACGCGCCGGTCGCGTTCGACACCCCTGAAGCCGACGCGATCTTGAGCGCGCTCGAGGTGTTCCCCGAAGACAACCCGTGGAACCTCGTCGTTTCGGATTGGCCCGTTCACCCCAAGTCGAAGGCCATCGTCGGCTCCATCGGTGCGAACAAGCCGCTGCGGTACAACCCGGATATGGGCTTCGTGATCGTGCCACCGAACCAGAAGAAGATCGACCTGAAGCTCACCGAGTACCCGGACGAGAGCGACAAGGGGCCGTTCCCGATTCCCGATTCCATCCCGATCGAGGGCTGGCCCGCGAGCTACAAGCGCGACGCGAAGTTGCAGAACCTGACGCTCGACGACGTGCAGCGCGACGCGAAGAAACTCGGCGGTGACCGGCACGGGATCGTCGTCGATCCGGTGAACCGCAAGCTGTACGAGTTCTTCGTGCTGAAGAAGACCGACGCCGGGTGGCAGGCGTCGTGCTCCGCGACCTTCGACCTTGCGAGCAACGCCATGCGCCCCGATGGTTGGACGAGCGCCGACGCCGCCGGGCTGCCGATCTTCCCCGCGGTGATCCGGCACGACGAACTGAAGCGCGGCGCGGTGGAACACGCGATGCGCGTGACCGTGACGAAGACGCGCCGCGCCTACACCTACCCCGCGACGCACTTCGCCAGCCGCCTGACGGACGAATCGCTCCCGCGCATGGGCGAACGGTTGCGGTTGCGAAAGGACTTTGACACCTCGAAGTTCGGCCCCGAAGTGAAGGCGATTCTCGAAGGGTTGAAGAAGTACGGCATGTTCGTCGCCGACAACGGATTGGATTGGGCGCTGTCGTGCGCCCCGGACCCGCGCATCCCGGTGTTGCACGAGGAACTGCGCAAGGTGAAGGGTTCGGATTTCGAGGTGGTGATTCCGCCCGCGGGCTACAAACCGCCGAAGTGACGCGCGGCATCTTGGTTTTGGTGGCACAGGCGCTCTTGCCTGTGGTGCGTTCTGAGGTTCAGCAGCACAAACTTTCTGGAGCAGTTTCGGGACCGGTGTAGCGGTTCGCGGCGTGCCGGCTTCAACGACGCTCCGCATCGCACTTGCTACACCGGTTCCGGAACCGCTCTGGCCTGTGCTGCTTCGCACCTGAACACGGCACCGGCCAGAAAGCCTGCACCACCAAGGTGCTACTTCGCGCTCGCGTTCAACTCCGTGAGGCGCGCTTCCACCAGCGCGAAGGCGGCGCGCACGTTCTCCGGCAGCCCGACCGCGATGGCGTCGAGGTAGAACCGCGCCTTCGCGGCCGTGCGCTCGCGCCCGCCGGGCGACAGGTGCCGCGAGTCGCCGAGGTTGTCGTACAGGTCCGCGAGCTTCAGCGCCTTCACCTGCCACTCCGCGGCGCGCAGCACGTCCGCGTACGCCGCTTCGCGGGCGTCGTGCGGCAGGCGCATGTCTTTCGTGAGCGCGCCCACCCACCGGGCCACGTCCGGGCCGAACCGTTCGATCAGGTCGTCGGCGTCGGTGCTGGTGTCTTCGATGGTGTCGTGCAGGAGCGCCGCGGCGAGCACCTTGGGGCAGTCGAAGCCGAACACGTGGCGCGCGACGAGGCACACGCGGAACACGTGGCTCGCATACGGGGTGGCGTTGTCTTTGCGGGTCTGGTGCCGGTGCGCGCGGGCGGCGAACGCGGCGGCCTCGAAGGGCAACTCGGCGTCGGTCATGGGGTCTCGTTGGTGGTGCGCGTCACGCGCACGGTTCCGTCGGCGTCGCGCCGCGGGGCCGGCGCACCGGTCACGGTGTGTTCGGTCGGGTCGGCGGTCACGTCCCACCGCGCCCGCACGCGGCGCCCGAGCGCGCGCCACAGCGGGCGGGTCGTCCACTTATCGAACACGAGGAACGTGACGAACCAGCCGACGTACCATGCTACCATGAACCCGCGGTTGGGGAACGGGAACCCGATGCCCGCGGCGAACAGCGGGAGCGCCGCGCCGCACGCGAGCAGCAGCACGAACCCGATGGCGAGCGCCGCGAACCGCGTGTCGGCTAGGTGCTTCTTCTCGACCGCCTCCGGTGCGCCGGTTTCCAACCCGCGGCCGCGCACTTGGAGCCGCACGCCGTACGCCGCGACCGGTCCGCCGACGGCCACCGCGCCGAAGACGAACCACCCCACCGGTACCTGCGGGAACACCCCCGCCGCCGCGAAGATCGCTCCCCCGCCGAAGACGCCGCCGAAGAGCAGCGCCCAACCGAGCAGTTGCAGGCCGTAGCCCTTCAGTTTCTGTTTCACGCGCGCGCCCCCCGCACAACTATTCGCCGCCGCGCGGTCAGTTCTTGCACGAATTGCGGTTATCGGACGCGGGCGCGGTTTTCCGCTCGCGGGTGCCAACGGATCGCGGGCGGCGGTGTTGTGTGGTGTAGAATGGGCCGCAACGGAACTCCCGACCGGTGCAATACTACCGGTTGTGCGAACACGACGTTCGGAGCCGCGTTGCCCCGTACCGCCGGACCCTGTGCGTGACCCGTGAGCCGGAACTCTCCGCTTCGCCACCCGAACCCGCGGGCGAAGAGGCCGAATGGATCACGGCCGCCCAAGCCGGCGACCGCGGCGCGTTCGCGCGGCTCGTGGACCGCTACTGGGACCGCCTGTACCGCTGGCTGTACCACCTGACGCGCGACCGGCACGCGGCCGAAGATTTGGCCCAAGAGACGTTCCTGCGGGCGCTGGCCGCGGTGAAGTCGTTCCGACCGGGCACGAACTTCCGCGCGTGGCTGTTCCGCATCGGGCACAACAACTTTGTGAACCAGAAGCGGGCCGAGCGGCGCACGAAACACCAACTGCCCGACGACACACCGGCTCACAGCGTGACCACGGCCGAAGGGACCGCCGAGAACCGCGAAGTACTGGAAGTGGTCGCGCGGGCCGTCGCCGACTTGCCCGCCGACTTCCGCTCGGCCCTGATGCTGCGGGTGGACGAGGGCTTGTCCTTCCGCGACGTGGCGAAGGTGCTCGGCACCACGGAAGAAACGGCCCGGTGGCGCGTGTTCAAGGCGCGCCAGAAGCTGATGAAGGTGATTCCGCCCGAACTGCTCCCCGCCGGGGAAGGCGGGGAGTGAGGAACGAAGACAAGAGCGTTACGACGGGATTACGGGACGAAGGGGATACAGAGGGTTGAAGACAGATCGTTCTGAACCTGTCTGTATCCTCTTCATTCTGTGATCCCGTCGACAACTGCCTTGTTCCTGACTGATAACTGGTAACTGACAGCCACTGCTATGAACTGCGACGCCGTCCAAAACCTGATCCTCGCGCTGCCCGACCCGCGGGAGCTGACGCCCGCGCTCCGCGAGCACACCCGCGGCTGTGCGGCGTGCGCCGCGTTCGCGCGCCGGGCCGCGAAACTCGAAGCGGTGCTCGCGGCGCTGCCGGTTCCCGCCGCGCCGGAAGGCAAGAAGGGCGACCTGCTCGACGACCTGACGCGCCCCGAACCGCTCATCCTGCCGATGCCGGCCCCGGCGGTGCGACCGAGCGCCGCGGAGCGCGCGGTGCGGTTCCTGCGGCGCAACGCGGGCGCGGTGGCCGGCCTCGCGGCGGCGGCGCTCGTCGGGTGTAATAGTCCTAAGAAATCAGGCGACGCCCGTTGGCCTCAGCCATGCGGCTAAGATCGCGACCCTCCGCCGGCTCGATGTCTCACAC
>JALHNS010000351.1 GCA_022843445.1 Gemmata sp. | reverse complement strand
GGCCGCGGCGGGGACCGGCGGTTGAGGCGCCCCCGGGTCGGGCTGTTCCGGCGGCGGGGGTGGGGGCGGCGGCGGCGCGGACAGCTTCACGGCAACCTCGGTGCGAGCGGGCGCGAGTGTGGATCACGCTAGGTGCTGCTGCAACTACGGTCAAGCGCGCCGCCCGGTTCGCCGCGCGCCGGAATGCGCGCCCCGCGCCGCCCCCGCGCTGGTAAGCTGGTGCGCGGGTTCTCTCCCCCACGGGTTCTTCTCATGTCGAACTTCAACCGCCGCACGTTCCTCGCGTCCGCCGCCGTCGCCGCCGCCGCGTCGCGCCTCACCGCCGCCGCCGACGCCCGGTTGCGTGTCGGATTCATCGGCGTGGGCAACCGCGGCACCGCGCTCTTGCGCAACTTCCTCGAAGCGAAACTCGGCGACGTGGTCGCGGTGTGCGACATCAAAGACGAACACGCGAAGCGCGCCGCCACGCTCATCACCGGGGCCGGGCAGAAGGAACCGACGCTCTACACCGACTACAAGAAGCTGCTGGACTCAAAAGACGTGCAGGTGGTGGTGAGCGCGCTGCCCTGCGACCTGCACGCGGCGTGCTACCTCGACACCATCGCCGCGGGCAAAGACCTGTACGGCGAGAAGCCGATGTGCCTCACGCCCGAAGACTGCGACCGCGTGGTGAAGGCCGCCAACGCGAGCAAGCAGATCGTGCAGATCGGGTTCCAGCGCCGCGCCGACCCGCGCTTCATCGAGCCGATGAAGCTGATTCACGAGGGCGAACTCGGCGATATCGTGGAAGGGCGCATCATGTGGTCCAACTCGTGGGGGCCGCTGGGCGACTGGTTCGGCAAGAAGGCCCGGAGCGGCGATTGGATGGTGGAGCAGGCGTGCCACAACTGGGACGTGATGAACTGGGCGAACAAGGGGCTGCCGGTGCGCGCGATGGGCCTCGGCCGCGCCGGGTTGTACAAGACGTTCCAACCGGACCGCGACGTTCACGACTACTATTCGGCCGTCGTGGAGTACGACAACGGCGCGATCGTGAACATCCTGCACTCGTGGGTCGCACCGGGCCAAAACGGGAAGTTCACGAAGGAGTTCAACGACGAGTACACGCGACTGAACGGCGCGAAGGCCGGCATCGACTTCAACAGCGGCGTGATCGCGTACCGCAAGGAGCTGAACGTGCCGGACAAGATCGCGCACAGCGCGAAGGGCGTGGTGAACAACACGAAACTCGGCCTCGAAGCGTTCGCGGCGAGCGTGAAGACCCGCAAGGCCCCGGTGGCGACCGTCGAACACGGCCGCGACGCGGTGCTGGCGTGCCTGCTGGTGCGCGAGGCCGTGTACCGCAAACAACCAGTGACGATGAAGGAACTGAAGGGGTGAGGCGGTGCGGTTCGCGAGCGCCCTACCTGCTCGCGAACCGCAGACGGGCTCGCGTCACTTCGCGTACAGGTCCGCGGCGGCCTTCTCGAACGCGCCGCGGGCTTTGCCGCCGTCGTTCGCGAACCCGGCGTGCTGCACCATGTACACCAGCACCAGTTTCTTGTCCGGGTCGATCCACAGGTTCGTGGCGTACGCGCCGCCGTGCCCGCACGGGCCGGCGACCGCGGGGCCGTCCGCCTTCGCCTTGCGCGTCGTGCTGAAGCCCAACCCGTAGCCGCCCTCGCCCTTGCCCTTGTTCAGCAGGTCGTCGGTCTGCGTGCCGGTCAGTTCGCGGACCGCGTCCGCGGAGAGCAACCGCTTGCCGTGCGCGTCGGTGCCGCCGCGCAGGATCATCTGCCCGAACGCGGTCACGTCCTTCGCGGTCGAGAACAGCCCGCCGCCGGGGCACGGCTGGCGCTTCGCGTCGCTCAGCGGGTGCATCAGCGGGCGGATCGGCATCGATTCGAGGCCCTTCCCGTCCTTCGTCGGCGTGTAGGTCTTCGCCACGCGCTTCAGTTGATTGCCGGCCGGCCGCCACGTCGTTTCGGTCATGCCGAGTGGGGCGAACAGGCGCTTCGCCATGAACTCCTCGTAACTCATCCCGCTCACCACTTCGACCACGCGCCCGGCGGTGTTGATGCCCGCGTTCGAGTACACGTGCTTCGTGCCCGGTTCGTAGGTGAGCGGGGTGATGGCGTAGACCCGCACCGCGTCGCGGAGCAGCACCGCGTCGATGGTCGGGGTGTCCAGCACCGAGCCGAAGGGCATCCCGCTCGTGTGCCGCAGGCAGTCGCGCAGCGTCGGGGCGCGTTTCGGCTTCTTCAGCAGCACGGTGTCCTTGCCCAACTCGCCAATTACCATCGCCGATTTGAATTCCGGCAGGTACTTCTCGATGGGGTCGTCGAGCTTCACCTTGCCTTCGTCCACGAGCATGAGCAGCGCCGCGGCGGTCATGGGTTTGGTCATGGACGCGATCCAGAACAGCCGGTCGGTGGTCATCGCGACCTTGTTTTCGCGGTCGGCGAACCCGACGGCTTCGAGCGCGAGCGCCTTCTGTGGCCCGGCCACGGCGAGCACCGCGCCGGCCACCGCGTCGCGCTCGACGAACGGCTTCACGCTGTCGGAAACGGTGGGATCGGCCGCGAGAACCGGGACCGCGAGTGCGAACAGCACCGCGCAACAGAGGGAGCGCATGGGAACCTGTGGGAGGGTGAGAACGGGGGGCTTACGCGGTGCCGCCTTCGAGCGCGCGGATCTCTTCCTGCACGATCTTCTGCACGCGGTGCTTCGCCAAGTACACCTGCGAGACGCGCATGCCGAGTTGCTCGGCGACGGTCTGGGGGGCCGCGCCTTCCAGCGCCGCCAGCTTGAACGCGGTCCACGTGTCGGCGCGCACGCGCGCTTGGGCGCGCTCGAGCGCCATTTCGAGCAGCTCTTTGTCGAAGGTGGCTTCGACGCGCGCTTCGAGGTCGACGCGGGCCGCGACCGTGTTCAGCCGGTCCAGGACGCTGGTGTCGCCGCTGGCGCGCGTGCGGTACCCGGCTTCGGTCACGAAGTCGTGCCACGCGTGGTGGGTGAGCGTTTTGAGCCAGCCGCGGAAGCTCTTGGAGGGGTCGTATTTGAACTGCGGCAGCTTCGCGGTGAGCCGCAAGAGCACGTTTTGCGCGACGTCTTGCGCGTCGGCCTCTTGCAACCCCCAGTGGGCGAGCCAACTGCGAATGGCCGGCGAGTACACGCGCACGAACTCGGCCCACGACAGTTGGTCGGCCGGGTTCTGGTTGATGCGGTGCAACAGGGTGACGCGGGTGGTGTCGCCCGACTCGGTGCCCATCGGTGGATCCGAATTGCGGTGGCGCGCGTTTCTATTAGTGTAAGGGCCGCGCGCCGCGGGGCGATAGGGGGCGCTCCGTTCTCGTCGCCCTTTCGCGCCGCGCGGCGCGCGGTCACGCCTTGCGCGTTCTCGGGCCGCGCTTGGGCTTTGGCGGCTCGGGGGGCGGCTCGCCGGTCTGCCGCGCGTTCAGTTGCAGCACCAGTTTTTTCGGCGCGACGGCGCGGTAGCTCTCCTCGATCCACTCGTCGAGCAGGTCGAGCGGCACGTCCGCTCCGGCGCGGAACGTGAGCGTCACCCAGCCGTGCTTGCCGAGGCCGTAGCCGGTGGGTTCGGCGTAGGGCTTCGTGAGCGCGTACGGGTGCGAGTCCGGCAGCTTCATCCCCGCGGTGAGCGTGCCCTCGTGCAACCGGGCGAACACGAACACTTTGCCCTTCACCTTGAACGCGCTTTCGCCCCACGGGAACTCTTCGCCCGCGCCCGGCAGCGCGAGCGCGCGGGCGCGCAGGAAGGCGAGCGCGCCGGCGACGGCATCGGTTGGCACGCGGGGTCTCCGGTAAGCCGAAACGGGGGCGGCGCGTATCGTACTCTGTGGGCCGCCCGCCCGCCAGACCGGAGAGACGCGCATGAACCTGTTCGAGAAGTTCGGGGCCGGGCTTCCGCTCGGCGCCTTCCTCGCCAAGTACGGAACCGACGCGCACCGCGCGCGCTGGGCCGCCGCCCGCGCGCAAACCGTGCTCTCCGACGACGACAAGGCGCTTCTGGCGCGGTTCACGCGCCGCACGAACGTGCTGGTGCTCGCGGGCGCGTGGTGCGGCGACTGTTCGGCGCAGTGCCCGATCTTCGAGCGGTTCGCGGAAGCCGCCCCGGTCCTCGTGACGCGGTACCTCGACCGCGACGAGCACGCCGACGTGCAGGCGGCACTGCAGATCAACGGCGGGAACCGCGTGCCGGTGGCGGTGTTCTTCTCCGAAGACGGTCACGAGGTGGCGCGGTACGGCGAGCGCACGCTCGCGCGGTACCGGCACATGGTGGCGCAGCTCACCGGCGAGGGGTGCGCGACCGGCCTCGTGAAGGGCGACGACCCGGTGCGCCGCGCCGAGGTGCGCGACTGGCTGAACGAGTTCGAGCGCGTGCAGTGGGTGCTGCGGCTCTCGCCGCGCCTGCGCCGCCTGCACGGGGACTAACGGGGGCACGCGCGGGCCGAACCGAACCGCAGAGGCGCGGGGCGCGGGGAACAAAAACCCGTTCGAGCCGCTACTGCGCCCGGTGCCGCGCCACCACCTCCGCGTACTGCCGCGCCAGTCCCGTGATGCGGGCGAAGTCGCGCGCCGCCACCGCCCTCGGTTCCACCAACTGCCCGCCGACGCCCAGACACACCGCGCCGGCGCTCAAGAATTCGCCCGCGGTCGTAAGGTCCACGCCGCCGGTCGGCATCAACTTAATGTGCGGCAGCGGGCCGCGCAGCGCTTTGAAGAACGCCGGGCCGACGACGTCCGCGGGGAACACCTTTACGACGTCCGCCCCGGCCTCCCAAGCGGTCAGGACTTCGGTCGGCGTGAACGCGCCCGGCATGACGAGTTTGTCGTAGCGGCGGCACAGTCGGATTACGTCCACGTTGACGGTCGGCGCGACGACGAACTCCGCGCCGGCGAGGAACGCGGCGCGCGCCGTTTCGGGGTCGAGCACGGTGCCCGCACCGAGGAGCACGCGGTCGCCGAGTTTCGCGCGGGCGGCGCGAATCACGTCGAGCGCGTTGGGCACCGTGAACGTGACCTCCGCAACCGTCACGCCGCCGGTCGCGAGCGCTTCGACCACTTCGACGAGCGGTTCGGGGTCGGAGAAGCGGACCACGGCGACGATGCCGCAGTCGAGAACGCGCCGGAGTTGGTGTTCGCGGGTCATGTGGCGGATTGTGCGTACGCGGCGCGCGAACGGCAACGCCGGCGATTGGCTTTCGCGCGAACGTCGCTATCTCAACCGAATCAACTCAACGAGGACGCTCAGATGCGCCCGCGGTTCCCGTGGTTCGTGCTGCTCACCGGTTGTGCGTGCCTGTTGGTCGCACTGTTCCGCCCGGCGCTCGCCCAACCGCCCGGCGGCGAGAAGGCCGCGCCCGCGGGCGACGCGCCCAAGTTCCCGAAGGTGAAAGTGAGTCTCGTCGCCGGCGGCGACCCCGTCGAGGGGCAACTGAAGCTCACCGCGGTCACGCTGAAGACCGACACCGGCACGCAAACCGTGCTGCTGTCGCACGTCAAGAAGGTGTCGCTGGGCGCGCCGCCGGAGGGCACCGAAGCGGGTCACGCCGACAGCATCCAACTGAGCGACAAGAACGTCATCCGCGGCTACGTCACCGACGCGACGTTCGTGCTGCAAACGGACGCGGGCGAGAAGGCCCTTCCGCGGGCCGAGGTGCGCGAAATCAAGGTGGTCAACGACGCCGCGATTCCCCTCGTCGCGCTGCTGCTCGGCCTGCTCACGCTCACCGCGATGGAGATCGTGCTCGGCGTGGACAACGTCATCTTCCTCGCCATCATCGCGGCCAAGTTGCCGAAGGAGCAGCAACCGAAGGCGCGCCAGATCGGCCTCGCGGTGGCGCTCGTCACGCGATTGCTACTGCTGTTCACGCTCACTTGGTTGCTGGGCCTGACGAAGCCGCTGTTCACGCTCCCCACGTTCGGCATGCTCTACGACCTCGAAGCGCGCGAGGTGTCGCTCCGCGACCTGATTCTGCTGGTCGGCGGCCTGTTCCTGATCGGCAAGAGCACGTTCGAGATGCACCACAAGATGGAAGAGGCGCGGGCGAAGAAGGACGGCGCGCACGCCGAGGGCGGTGGCCCGGCGAAGGCGGTCGCGAGCTTCGGGTGGACCATCTTCACCATCGCGGTCGTGGACATCGTGTTCTCGCTCGACTCGGTCATCACGGCGGTCGGCATGGTGGAAGAGCGCTGGGTGATGGTGGTGGCGATGGTGATCGCGATGGGCGTGATGCTCGTCTTCGCCGGGTCGATCGCGAACTTCGTGGACCGCAACCCGACGATCAAGGTGCTGGCGCTGAGCTTCCTGATTCTGATCGGCGTGATGCTGGTAGCGGAGGGGTTGGGCCAGCACATGGACAAGGGCTACATCTACGTCGCGATGGCGTTCTCGCTGGTGGTCGAACTCATCAACATGCAGTTGCGGAAACCGGCTTGAGTTAGGGGCGAGGGGCGAGGGGGGCAGAGGGCAGAGGGCATTTTGGTTTGAGCCGCGGAGCGGCGGCAGATGTTAGCCCGGGGTGAAGCGCAGCGCAACCCCGGGAACCACGCACGCGAGCCACCAATAGCCGTCACCCCGTGTTGCGCGGCGCGCTGCCGCCCCTCCGGGGCTTGTTGGCCTTTTCGCCTCGCGTACCCGGGGTTGTTCGCTGCGCCTTCGGCTCCGCTCACTGCACCCCGGGCGAACATCTGCCGCCCCTCCGGGGCTAAACCAAAAATGGGCGCTTCCCTCCGCCCCACTACCCCGCTTCGTAGTAGACGACGGCTAAGTTGTGGAGGAAGTGCATCAGCACGGCGAGCGACAGGCCGCCGTAGGCGCGGGTGTAGCCGAACGCGGCCCCGGCGACGAACAGGTACGGCATGCCCAGCGGGTTCGCGAGGTGCGCCAGCGCGAACAGCAGCGCCGTCAGCCACACCGCCGCGTGCAGGCTCATCGAGCGGCGGAACACGCCCAGTACCAGTTGTCGGAAGAACGCCTCTTCCATCATCGCGGGCAGAATGCAGATCAGGAAGATGGTGGCGAACGTTAGCTTCGTGCGCTCCGGTTGCCCCGCACCGAACGGGCTGAACAGCTCGCGCAGGATCGTGATGTAGCTGATGTTCAAGAACAGCAGCACCCCCAACACGGGCAGCGCGAGCAGCCACATGGGCACCAGCGCGCGTCCCGGCGACGGCTGTTGCGCGTGCCTCCACACCAGCGCCAGCGCGCCGACGGTGATCGCCGCGTCGAACAGACCGACCGCGAGCATCGCGCCGTGCAGTTCCGCCTGAGAGGTGACGCGGTTGGCCACCGCGTAGGCCGCGAGCCCGATCAGCGACCCGAGCAGCAGCCCGTACGAGAAGAACACCACCCCCATCGGCGAGATCGGCGCGGGCGGCGGACTGCGGCGCGCGACGCGCTCGGCGGCGCTGGGGCCGTCCCACACCAGTTCGTCGTCGCGCTCGTCGCCCTCGTCGCCCTCGGCGCCCTCGGCGCGCGTCGGCTCGGGCGGCTTGCCCACGAGCCACTTGGAACAGAACGGGCACCGGTTCTCGATCGGCTCCACCTTCTCGCCGCACCGCGGGCAGCCCACGATCTGCGGGAACGGCGGTTCCGGTTCCGGCGCGCGGGGCGGCACGGGGCGCGCCACCGGGATCGCGCGGGGCGGCTTCGGCGC
>JALHNS010000350.1 GCA_022843445.1 Gemmata sp. | reverse complement strand
GGGCGGGAGCGCCTCCGCGCCGCCGCCGGACCCGGGTGCCGGCCCGGCCGCGAGCGGCGACAGCCAGAAGTTCAGGTCGTCCGCGAACTCGGCCGCGGTCGCGTACCGGTCCGAGAGCCGCCGCGCCAGCGCGCGCATGCAAATGCGGTTCAGCTCTTTGGGCACCCGCTCGTCGCGCGCGCGCGGCTCCGGCGGGTCGGTGTTCGCCACCTGCGCGAGCAGTTCGGTGACGCTCGGCCCCGGGAACGGGCGCGTGCCGGTGAGCAGCTCGTAGAACACCGCGCCGAGGCTGAACACGTCGGACCGGCGGTCCACGCGGTGCCCCTCGCCGCGCGCCTGTTCGGGGCTCATGTACGCGGGCGTGCCCAAGTACACCCGCGCGTCCGACGCGCGGGCCTCGTTGGTGGCGTCCGATTCGCGCAGGGCCAAGCCGAAGTCCAACACGAACGGCGTGCCGGCCCGGTCCACCATCAGGTTGCCGGGCTTCACGTCGCGGTGAACGATCTTCTGCTCGTGCGCGTGGTGCAGGGCCGCGGCCAGCGCCGCCACCATCCGCGCCGCGGCCTCCGGGCCGGGGCGCGCGCGCAGCAACAGGTCCGCGAGCGTTTCGCCCTCGACGTACTTGGACACCACGAACAGCGGGAACTCGGGCGCGGAGCCGATCGAGTACACGCCCACGATGTTCGGGTGGTCGAGCGCCGCGACCGCGCGGGCCTCGTTGCGGTACGCGCTCAGGTCGCCGCCCAGCAGTTCGGCCCGCGGCACCTTGATCGCGACGAACCGGTCCAGTTCTTCGTCGCGCGCGAGGTACGCGGTGCCGAACGTGCCGCGGCCCAGCTCGCGCACCACGGCGAACGGGCCGATGCGCTCCGGGGTGCCGTCCGGCCGCACGGCGACGCGCGGCTGCGTGCCGTTCGGGTCGCCGGGGAGCGTGCTGTTCGGGTCGTTGGTCATTTCTCCGATCCGGGCGCGAGGGCGAAGCAGCTCAGGTTCCCGTCTTTGTCGCGGCACAGCGCGCGGCCGCCGGCGAGCGCGACGTGCGGCCACGCGTGCGTGCGGAACAGGCGGTCCCTCGCGGCCAACTCCGTGTACGCCTTGGGCGACCGCGCCGCGGTTTCAACCAGCGCCAGTTTGCCCTGCCCGCCGTACACCACCAAGCGCCCGTCCGCGGTGATCGCGCACGACCCGGCGTCGCCGAACGTGCCCCCCTCCCACCGCGTCGAGCCGGTCTTCCAATCGAGGCAGTACACCTTTTTCCACGAGTAATACACCGAGCCGTCGTACACGACCGGCGAGCACACCTTCGACGACTGCTCGCGGGTCCACACCTCGGTCATGCCCTTCAGCGTCACGTCGAACCGCGTGATCGCGTTGCGGTTGTACCCGGAGGTGACGAGTACCGAACTGCCGGCCACCGCGGGCGTCGGGATGTTGCAGTCGCCTTCCGTGACCCACGCGCTCTTTGCGACGGTCTTCCCCTCGTTCCCCGCGTCCAGCCGGATGATCGCGATGTGCCGCTGCGTGAAGCACGCGAGGCACGCCACGCCCTCCACGGTGATCGGTGCGAGGCCGCCGCTGTGCCCGGCTTCGTCCTTCAGTTCGGAGGCCCACACCTGCTTCCCGGTCTTCTTGTCGAACGCGACGACCGTGCCCTTCGTGGTGGACCCGACTTCCGCAATCACCCACGAACCGTGTACGAGCGGGGCCGTCGTGTAACCGTAGTCGCGGTGGTATATGGGCGTGAGCTTGGGGCGCTGCTTCACGCCGAACGCGGTGTAGAAGTTGGCGCTCCAGACCGGTTCGCCGTCTTTGGCGGTGTTCCAGCAGCGCAGGTCGCCGTCGGTGCTGAGCGTGTAGAGGAAGCCGGTTTCGGTGTCGACTTCGGGCGACGCGCTCGGCCCGCCGTAGAACGGTTCGTCGCCCACGTGGAACCGCCCGTACTTCGGGCACGGGTTCTTGCGCGCCCACACCTCTTTCCCGGTGTTCAGATCGAGGCAGCGGAGCGAGTCTTCGGTGTCGGCCCACCCGGTCACGTACACGCGCCCGTTGAACACGACCGGTCCGCCGTTGCCGATACCGACGCGGGCGGTCCACGCGGGCGCGTCCGGGAGCCACGCTTTGCCCGCGGTGAAGTGCGACGGCTCTTTGGTGAGGCCGTCGCGGGTCGGGCCGCGCCAGTGGGGCCAATCGTTCGCGCGCGCCCCGGCGAGCGCGCAGCACAGAACCAGAACGAGCGAGCAAGCGCGCACGGGGCGTCCTCGGCGGAACGGAGCGAAAGAATATCTCACCCCGAAACCGGCTGCGCGGCTACCAAATTTCCGCGGGGCGCGCTTGAGATACGTGAGTCGGCGCGTGCTATTCGCGCAAATCGGGTCGGCGGGTCTTATCGTGGTGCGACGCTCCGCGTCGCATTCGGCAAGCACTTGGGACTGGTGGACCGAGTTGGGCCGCGAAGAACGACGCGGAACGGCGTATCACGATAAAACAAGACGCGGAGCAATCGCGACATCCGAACGCGAATCGCCTTACGCGTGGCCCTGCAGCGCCGCGAGTGCGAGCGCGCCGAGGCCGTAGAACGTGTACTCTACGTCTGTGCGGTCGTCCCACAGGCCGCCGCGGAAGCCGCCGATGGGCCGCTCGCACTCGTGCGCGTAGTCGCGCACCTTCTCCCAATCCAGCTTCGATGCGTGGCCGAGTTGGTCGAGCGTCCACCCGCCGGTGAACGTGGAGAGCAGGTCCGCGGCCGGGATGCGGTCGTTCGCCCGCAAGCCGCCTTCAAAGGGGGAGGGGAGGGCCGCGAGGAAGTTAGCTGTCTCCAACTTCTCCGCGTCGCTCAGCGCGCCGTGAATCTGCAACACGCCGACCCCGGCCGCGGTGGGGTTGGTGCCGCTGCGCTTCATCGCGCTGATTTCCACATACCCGGCGTCCGGGCGGCGGCGCGACTGTACGAAAGAGACGAGTTTGTTCTCCTCCGGGTTCGGGCGGTCGAGCAACTGCAAGCACAGCGTGACGAGGAAGCTGGTGTACGTGCTGCCGTGCGGCGCGCCGGGCGTCTTCCCGTAGCCGCCGTCCGGTGTGCGGTACGTTTCGAGCGTCGCGGCCACGCGGTCGCGCCAATCGGCTGGTGCCGACGCGAGCACGTCCGGCCCGCCGCCGAGCGGCACCAAGTAGCAGCTTACCACGAGCGAGAAGAAGTCTACAACCGCGGCGGAACCGGTCATCTTCGCGCGAATGAAGCCGGCGGTGCGCTCGCACAACTCCGGCGTGAGCGCTTGCAGCACCGCGAGCGACCGCAGCGCGAACCCGGTGTAATAGAGGTCGCTGCCGCCCTCGCGCCCGCTGAACCCGCCGTCGGGGTTCTGGGCTTCACGCAGGTACTGTGCGTTTCGCTCGCGCACCTCGGCCGGCAGCAGTTCGATGCCGTCGAGCAACCGGTTCGTGAGGCGCGTGAGGTACGGTTCCGTCTCGTGCATACTGACTCGCTCGCGGAGGGCGCACAGGGCTTCCGCCCTGTGCTATAGACGGCGACCCGCTTCGCGGGTGTAAAGGCAGATGACCAATGTTGTCTTTCCGCCCGGAGGGCCGGCTTTCGTAGCACAGGGCGGAAGCCCTGTGCGGCCTACGCGGTCACGGGTGCCCCTCAATCTTCGCGCGCAGGTCCGGCGGAATCTCCAGCGCCTCGATGTGGTCCGGGCCGTTGGAGCGGCAGAATACCGCCGTTATCCGTCCCACCGCAACCGGTTCACCGCGCTGGTTGGTGAAGTCGTAGCGATAGCTCACGGACTTGCGCCCGAGTTTCTCGACGCTCACCGCGATTGTGAGCACGTCGCCGAACTTCGCGGGCTTTTGGAAGTCGCAGGTGGCCGAGACGCGCGGGAAGCCCCACTTCGCGCCGTCCGCGTACCAACTCACGTTCAGCCCGCGGGCCGTGAGGAAGTCCGTTTCGGCCACTTCCATGAACTTGAAGAAGTTCGAGAAGTGCATGATGCCGGCCATGTCGGTGTCGCCGAACTCGACGCGGCGCGTAGTCGTGGTCATGCGGTGGCCGTCGTGGGGGCGGAAACGAACTCGGCGAGCAGCGCGGCGGTGTCGCGGGCCATCACTTCGGCGGTGTAGCGCGAACGCACCGCGGCTTCGCCGGCGGCCCCGGCGTTCGCGCGGAACGCTTCATCGCTGAGGACGCGCGCGAGACCTTCGGCGAGCGCGTCGGTGCTGTCCGGGGCGACCAGCAACCCGCCGCCGGTGCTTTCGACCAGTTCCGTGAACGCGCCGTGTGAAGGCAGCACGACCGGCACGCCGTTCGCCCACGCTTCCAGAACGTACAGCCCCTTCGGTTCGCGGTACACCGTCGGCACGCACAGCACGTCGAGGCTGCGCATGAAGCGCACTTTGTCGGTGAGGCCGGGGCTTTCAACGTGCTCGAAGTCCGACATCAGCCCGGCGGCTTCGAGGCGCTTCACCTGCTGCTCGTAATACGCGCGGTTCTTCTCGCCGAGCCAGCCGCTCGCCTTGAGCTTCGCGTGCGGCGCTCCGGGCGTTTGGCGCAGCTTGATGAACGCTTCCACGAGGTTGTGGAAGCCCTTCTCCGGCGCGATGCGCGCGAAGAACCCGATGGTCAGCGGGCGGTCGCCCCGCGCCTCCGCCGTGCCGCCGTGGCCCTTGAGGTTCAGCCCCGGTTCGATCACGCGAATCGTGTCGCGCGCGAGGCCGAGGTAGTTCGCCATGTGGTCGGCGTAGTACGCGCTCGTGCTGATGTACGCGCTCACGGCGCGGCCGTTCTCGCGGATCAGTCCGGCGCACTTCGCGCGCTCTTCGGGCGAAAGCTCGTCCAAGAAAATGTCGTCGCCTTGCAGCGTGACGAAGACGGGAACGCCAAGTTGCCGCTTAATCTCCGGCACCGCGCCCGAAAGCAGCGCGTTGGTGAAGATCACCGCGTCCGGTTGCTCGTCCTTCAGGAACTCCACCAGTTTCTGCACTTCTTTGGACTGCTTCCCTTTAGCGCCTTCGAGCATCGAGATCGTGAGATCGCCGAGTTCGCTGTACTTCGTTTTCACCGCGAACCGCGACACCCACTTGAGGAACCACCGGAAGTTGAACAGCCGGTCGAGGAACCGCGGCGTGTGGCGGAACAGCCAGAACTTCTGTTCGAGGTACACGTTCACGCCGCCGAAGAACACCTTCTTCTGCGAGGCGTCCGGTTCGTCCACCGTAATGGGCATGTAGGTGGGGATGAGCAGAGCGTCGTGCCCGAGCGCGCGGAGCGCCGTCACGAGCGTGTTGTCGCGCATGCAACTGCCGCAGTACATGCCCGCGGCCCCGGCGGTGATGAACGCGATGCGCATGTGCGGTGTGTGGGGTGACGCGACTCGGATAGGTTACAGGATACGCGCACTGGCCGCACAGGGCTTCCGCCCTGTCCTATGTAAGGCGACCCTGCTGCGCAGGGTGCCCGGACATCTGTTGTCTTCCGCCCCGGAGGGGCCGGCTACCGTAGCACAGGGCGGAAGCCCTGTGCGGCCAACGCGGATCACAGGACGATACCGCACCGCGTCGAACGGCTTTCGCGCCCGTACACCAACACCCATGACCCACTACGTTTCGCACCTCGAAGGTGCCATCGACGGCACGAAACTGCCGTTCGGCCAACTCGCGAACCTCCACAACGGCCGGCCCATAGCCGTGCGCTACCATCTGGATAAGGTGCGGGCCGCGGTCACGCCGGCGGACATCGCCACGCGCGCCCCGAACCTGTGGCGGTACCGCGAACTGCTGCCGCTCCCGCTGGAAGCGGAGCCGGTGTCGCTCGGTGAAGGCATGACGCCGCTTCTGCACTGCCCGCGCCTCGGCGCGCAACTCGGCCTGTCGCAGTTGTTCGTGAAGGACGAATCGCAGCTTCCCACCGGGAGCTTCAAAAGCCGCGGGATGGCCGCCGCGGTGAGCATGGCGAAGTGGCTCGGGGTGAAACGCGTCGCGCTGCCGACCGCGGGCAACGCCGGCGGTGCGGCTGCGGCCTACGCCGCGCGTGCGGGCATCGAGTGCTTCGTCTTCATGCCCGCGGACACGCCCGTCGTGAACCAATTCGAGGTCGCGCTCTACGGCGCGAAGGCGTTCCGCGTGAACGGCCTCATCAACGACTGCGGCAAGATCGTGAAAGACGGTGCCGGAGCAGGAGGGGGGATCGGGGGGAACCCGCGGGGGGTTCCCCCCACCGGCGGGATGGGCTGGTTCGACCTTTCGACACTGAAAGAACCGTACCGGCTCGAAGGCAAGAAGACGATGGGGCTGGAACTCGCGGAGCAGATGAACTGGGAACTGCCCGGCGCGATCTTCTACCCCACCGGCGGCGGCACCGGCCTCATCGGGATGTGGAAGGCGTTCGCGGAACTCGGCGAACTCGGTTGGCTGAAGAGCGCGGCGCGCCCGCGGCTGATTTCGTGCCAAGCGGAAGGCTGCGCGCCCATCGTGACGGCGTACGAGAAGGGCGAGCGGTTCGCGGAACTGTTCCCGAACGCGCGGACGGTAGCGAGCGGGCTGCGGGTGCCGGTCGCGGTCGGCGATTTCATGATGCTCGACGCGATTCGCGCCAGCGGCGGGAAAGCCGCGTGCGGCAGCGAAGCGAAGATCGCGCACTGGATGCGCCGGGCCAGTTCCGCGGAAGGCATCAGCATCTGCCCGGAAACCGCGGTGTGTTTCGACGTGCTCGAACGCATGGTGGCCGCGGGCGAGGTGAAGCCGGACGAGCGCGTGGTGGTGTTCAACACCGGGGCCGCGCCCAAGTACCTCGAAGCGATGCCCTACGACCTGCCCGCGATCGACAAGGACGCGGTCGATTGGGCCGCGCTCGCGCGCTAAGTCTTTATCGTGGTGCGACGCTCCGCGTCGCATTCTTGCGCCGAGATTCGAGTTTTGCCGCGAAGAACGACGCAGCGCGTCGTGCCACGGTCACTCGCGCTGAGGTCACTCGTCTTCGTGCAGTTCCACCGAGCGGAGCAGCAGTTCGTTGCCCGCGCCGAGCGGGCCGTAGTGGTGGAACTCGATCTGGATGGCGTCGGCGGCGGGCGCGACGAACTTGAACGTCGCGGTCTCCCACCGGTCGCCCGTCGATTGCACTTTCCCCAGCACCTTCAGCCCCTTGCGCGCCTCACCGTTCGCGGGGGCGACGCGCACGTCCGCGGGTGCGAACGACCCGCTCGCGCAGTATTCGACGCGCAGCACGAGCCGGGCGTTCGGTTGCACCTTGATCGGGCGCACGAACAGCATCGCTTGGGGCTGGCCGGTCGCCGGGCCTTCGGTGAGCCGGATGCCAACCGCGGCGCGCCCGTCGGTGTGCTGCACGAACAGTTCGTGCGTACACGTGGGCACCCACGAGTGGGTGAGCCAACCGCTCGGCGCGTCGGCGTGTGGCGCGGGCGGGTTCGGGATGTTGGTCGTGCGGCCGGTGTTCGCCTGCACGAACGGCTTCGCGGAACTCAGATCGAGCCGGTACACTGGCGGCTTCTCCGGCGGCGGCGGAACGACGACCGGCACGTCCGGGTTGGGTGCGTCCGCTTTCGGTGCGTCCGGCTTGGGCGGTTCGGCCTTCGGTTCGTTCTTCGCTTGCGGCGCGTCCGGTTTCGCGCCGCGCCCCGCGAACGCGAGCGCCAATCCGCCCGCGGCGGCGAGCAGCAGCACCGCCGCCGCTACCG
>JALHNS010000349.1 GCA_022843445.1 Gemmata sp. | reverse complement strand
GGCGCGGCGCGGGCGGCGGCGCTGTGCGCGGCGCTCGCCGTTGTGCCGGCGCTGGTGTGCGCGGGAACGGTCCTCGACCAACCGCCCGCGGCGCGCGTTTGGAAGGGCGACGAGCCGCCGAAGCGCACCGCCGCCGAACGGGTGCTCCCCTACGCGCTGCTCACACTCGTGATGCTCGTCCTGTTGTCGGAAGTGCTGTTCGCGCAGTTCCAGTGGCGCGTCGGCCGCGCGCTGAAACGAGCGTTCCCGCGCGGGCTGGCCGCGGTCGCCCGCTGGTTCACCTACGTCACGTTCGCGGGCGCGCTGGTGGCGCTGTTCGGCCTCATCGCGGGCACGCTCCTCGACACGCCGCACGAGCGCGGGATGACCGCACCGGACGCCTCCGCGTACCTCGTGGCCGGGTGCGTTGGGTTCGGCGCGGTCGTCGTGGGTTTCTTCGCCGCGATCCCGAACGCGATCACCTACGGCGAAGCGGCCCGCAGCGTGCGCGCCTACGCGCTGGGCGAAGAGGGCGAGTGACCGTCACCCCGGCGGGAGCAGGTCCGGGGGGCCGTGGTCCGCGTAGCGCTGCCACAGTTCCGCTAAGCGCTCGCGGGCCGCAGGTAGCGGCACGGCGCGGTAGCGGTCGCCCGTTGCTTCGATCAGCCCGCCGCGCGTCAGCTTGCCGAGCGCGTCCACGATCTCGAAGTTCACGTCCAGTTTCAGCCGCTCGCACAGGTCCGTTTCGATGCTGAAGTCTAGCTCCTCCGCGGTCCAGCCGTTCGGGTCGCCGTACCGCCACAGGTAGTAGTACGCCAGCAGTACCTCCCGCGCTTCTTGCTCCTCGGCTTCATCGAGCAGGCGGAACATCACGCCGCTGTTGTTGTCCAGAACGTGGTGGTAGAGGCTCTGCGCGAGTTGCAGTTCGTAGGCCTTCCGCGAACTGTGGAACGCGTACCACGTCTTGTACCCGTAGCCGCCGATGAGCGCGAGCGGCGTGTAGAGCGCCAGCAGCACGTTCGTCGTGAACCCGCCGAGCAGCGACGATACCGAGAAGTTGCTCAGCTTCCACACCACGTAGCCCACCGAACTGCCGACCGAACCGCCGAGTTTCAGGCGCGCGAGCTTGGGCATCACCACGCGCCCGCCCGGTAGCAGCATTTCCACGTCCACCTGCGGCACGTCCTTGAACAGCTTCAGGAACACGCTGTTGGTGTCTGCGTCTTCCGGCAACCGGTAGTGCGGGCGCGCCTTGAAGATCACCGCGGCGCGCGCGAACGTCGGCACGTCCACGTCTTCGTGCGCCCACGGGCGGAACGTCTTGCGGCGCTTGCGCACGCTGGTGCCCTTGCCGCGGTAGAACACGTCGATCTTGTCGAAAGCGTCCCACGCGACGTCGAGATCGACCCCCCAGTTGCTGGCCCCGGCCATGATCTGTTCGAGGTCCGGGCGCGACAGCCGGCGGAAGTTCGCGCGCCGCATGAGGCGCGCGAACGTGTCGACCAGTTGTTCGAGCGCCGCGGCGCGGGCCTCATCGGAAAGGGTGGCGAGCGGCTTCGGGTCCGCGTCCGGGTCGAAGGGCGCGTAGGCATCTTTGAGTCGCCGCAGTTCGGTCTGGTAGAGGGTGTGGGTGTGCGCGACGACCGCGCCCGCGAAGTTGCCGAACGCGGCACGGTCGTCGGCGGAAAGGTCCGGCGCGTGGGGAGCGGGCGGTGCGGCGCACAGGTGCCCGATCAGGTCGGTGACGCGCACCGGGATGTAGTGTTCGGGCATTCGGCGCGTTCCAAGTTCCAACAGTTCCAGAACTCCAAGTTACACTCCGCCCGTGTGTATTCGCCTGCCATTCTGGGAACTTGCGAAACTCGGAACGTGGAACTCACTCTTCGAGTACGCCGGGGTCGTCGAGTTTCGCGGCGGCTTCGTCGGCCAGTTGGTCGAGCACGCCCTGCACCACGCTCATGCGATCCGGGCGCTTGTTCGCGTTCACCTTTAGGCACTGGTGAATCAACTCCGCGAGGCCGTCCGGCACCATCGGGTTCGCTTCCTTCACCGGCTTCAGTTGCTCCTTGAAGACGGTGCTGGTCATCGGCAGGTCGCCGACCGGTGCCCAACTCGGCGGCAGTTGCAGCGTGCAGAGCCGGTACATGGTCGCGCCGAAGTTGTAGATGTCGGTGCGCTCGTTCACCATCTTGTGTTCGACCGTTTCCGGGGCCATGTACTCCGGCGTGCCCTGCACGCGGTCCTTCGGCTCGCCCTTGATCCACGCGAGGCCGTAGTCGATCACCTTCACCCGCGTGCCGCGCTCGTAGATCAGGTTGTTCGGCTTCATGTCGGCGTGAAACACGCCCTGCTTGTGCATGTGCGTGAGCGCGTCGGCGATGCGCTCCAGCACGCGAATCAGCTTCGCCATGCGGAGCAGCGGAATCTTGTCCATCGTGCGCCCGGGCACGTACTCGATGAGCAGCTTGGCCTTCTTCGGCCCGCTGAACCAGCCGCTCTCGGTCTCGAACGCGTACACCTTCGCCAGATTGGGGTGGTTGAGCATCTGGCCGACGCGGAACTCGTGTTTCGCCTGTTCCAGATACTTCAGGTCGTCCTTGTCGTCGATGTTTACGAGTTTGAGAGCGTACTCGCGGTCGTCCGCGGCGCGGCGCACGTGTAAAATGCTGCTGTGGGCACCACTCCCGAGCGTGTTCAGTACGGTGAACTTGCCGATTTTGTCGATAGTCATCCAAGCACCGAAGTGTGAGCGAATACGTTCGGTGCATCGTACACGGTAAAACGGCACGAACAAGGGACGGGACTCGGCGCGGATTTGGCGAACCCCGCCCGCGAGGGCGGCGGGTGGGGCGAAGAACCTCGCGCAGTGATTCGCGCCGCACCCACCGCTCTCGCGGGCGGGGGTTCGCCAAGATGAAGGGGGCACATGGGTAGCGATCTCGACGCGCGCGCGAAGGAGTTCGGGCGCGACATCTTCGCGCGGCTGAACCGGCAGGGGCCGATCCCGCTGACGCGGGCGTGGCTCGAAGACAAGCTCATGGGCCTCGGGATGCACGACCCGGCGCTCAAGGTGCAACTGTTCCGCTTCGTCGATACGCTCCCGTACCTCAAAGACGCACCAGAAACCGCGCGGCACCTGCGCGAGTACCTCAACGAAGCGAAGGACGAACTGCCGTGGTGGGTGCGGCTCGGCACGCGGTTCATCCCGAACCGCGGCATCTTGGGCCGCGCGCTCGCGCTCGCGGCGCAGACCGGCGCGAAGCAGATGGCGCGCAAGTTCATCGCCGGCTCGAACGTCGCGGAGGCCGTCGAAGCCGTTCGCGCGATGCGCAACCGCAAGCTCACGTTCACCATCGACCTACTCGGCGAAGCCACCATCACCGAAGTCGAAGCGGATCACGTTCAGAAGCAGTACCTCGACCTGCTCAACGGCCTGACCGCGGAAGTGAACCACTGGCCGGAAGTGCCGGAGATCGACCGCGACGACAAGGGGCCGATCCCGCGCGTGAACGTGTCGGTGAAGCTCTCGGCGCTGTTCAGTCAGTTCGACCCGATCGACCCCGAAGGCACTTCGCGGAAGGTGTGCGAGCGGCTGAGGCCGATTCTGTTGCTGGCGAAGCGCACCGGGGCGTTCGTGAACTTCGACATGGAGCAGTACAGTTTCAAGGACGTCACGCTCCGCATCTTCCGCGACATCCTCACCGAGCCGGAGTTCCGCGACTGGCCGCACGTCGGTATCGCGATTCAGGCGTATCTCACCGACACCGAAGCGGACCTCCACGCGCTGCTCGATTGGGCGAAGAACGTTCGCAAGTGCCCGGTGTGGATTCGCCTCGTGAAGGGCGCGTACTGGGACTACGAAACGGTGATCGCGGCGCAGAACCACTGGCCCGTGCCCGTGTTCACGCAGAAGTGGCAATCCGACGCGAACTTCGAGAAGTTGAGCGCGTTCCTGCTGCAAAACGTCGATTGGCTCGTGCCGGCGTTCGGCTCGCACAACATCCGCAGCATCTCGCACGCACTCGCCGTAGCGGAGGCGCTGAAGGTGCCTTCGCGCCGGTACGAGTTCCAGATGCTCTACGGCATGGCGGACCCGATCAAGGAAGCGATTCAGTCACTCGGTCACCGCGTGCGTATCTACACGCCCTACGGCCAACTGCTGCCCGGTATGGCGTACCTCGTGCGCCGGCTGTTGGAGAACTCGTCGAACGATTCGTTCCTGCGGCAGGGCTTCGCCGAAGGGCTGTCGGAAGAACTGCTGCTGCGCGACCCGGCCCAACCTACCCCCCCCGGCCCCCCCTCCCTAAAGGGAAGGGGGGAGAATGAGGATTCGGAACCGATGAACGCGAACGGCGCGCAAGTGTCTGTCTCCCCCCTTCCCTTTAGGGAGGGGGGGCCGGGGGGGGTAGGTGTTGCCTTTCGCAACGAGCCGCTCACCGACTTCGCGCGCGAAGAGAGTCGCGCGTCGATGCGGGCCGCGCTCGAACAAGTGCGCAAGGAGTTCGGGCGCACGTACCCCATCGTGATCGACAACAAGGCGCTGCCGGTGGGGCGCACGCTCGACCGCGAGAACCCCTCGCGCAAGAGCGAGCGAATCAGCAAGGTCGCGATGGCGACGAAGGACGAAGCGAACCGGGCCGTCGCTTCGTGCGCGCGCGCGTTCGATTCGTGGCGCGATACGCCGCTTGAAGAGCGCGCGGGTTTGCTGCGCCGCACCGCGGATCAGTTCCGCAAGCGCCGCTTCGAACTGAGCGCGTGGATCGTGTTCGAGAGCGGGAAGCCGTGGCGCGAGGCCGACGCCGATGTCGCCGAAGCGATCGACTTCTGCGACTACTACGCGCTCGAAATGCTGAAACTCGGTGAGCCGCAGACCCGCGACGTGCCGGGCGAAGACAACCGCTACTTCTACGAGCCGCGCGGCGTGTCGGTGGTCATCGCGCCGTGGAACTTCCCGCTGGCGATCCTCACCGGGATGGCGGCGGCGGCGCTGGTCGCGGGGAACACGGTGATCCTCAAGCCCGCCGAGCAGTGCGGCGTCATCGGGTCAAAGTTGATGGAGTGCCTGCAAGCCGCCGGGTTGCCGCCGGGTGTCGCGAACTTCCTACCGGGCGACGGCGAAGAGATCGGGCCGACGCTCGTTCAGCACCCGGACGTGGCGCTCATCGCGTTCACCGGGTCGCTGAAGGTCGCGCTGCTCATCAACGAGCAAGCCAGCCGCACGCCGGGCGGTCAGAACTTCGTGAAGAAGGTGATCGCGGAGATGGGCGGCAAGAACGCGGTCATCGTCGATTCGGACGCGGACCTCGACGAAGCGGTGAAGGGCGTCGTAGACTCCGCGTTCGGCTTCGGCGGGCAGAAGTGCTCGGCCGGGTCGCGCGCGATTGTGCTCGATGGCATCTACGATCAGTTCCTCGCGCGGCTCATCGAAGCGACGAAATCGCTCGCGGTGAAAGCGGCCGACGATCCCGGGTGCTCGCTCGGCCCGGTGATCGACGCGGAGGCGCGGGCGCGCATCTTCCAGTTCATCGAAGCCGGGAAGAAGGAAGCGAAGCTGGTTCACCAGACCGACCTCGGCGCGCTGGCGGAGCAGGGCCACTTCGTACCGCCGACGATCTTCGCCGACGTGCCGGAGAACGCAACGATCGCGCAAGAGGAAATCTTCGGCCCGGTGCTCTCCGTGATGCGCGCGAAGGACTTGGACGACGCGCTGCGCATCGCGAACGGCACGCGGTACGCGCTCACGGGCGGCTGCTACAGCCGCAGCCCGAGTCACCTTGAGAAGGTGAAGCGCCAGTTCCGCGTCGGGAACCTCTACATCAACCGCAAGTGCACGGGCGCGCTGGTGGACCGCCAACCGTTCGGCGGGTTCAAGCTGAGCGGGATCGGCTCGAAGGCCGGCGGCCCGGACTACCTGTTGCAGTTCGTATTGCCCCGCACGATCACGGAAAACCAGATGCGCCGCGGCTTCGCCCCCGAAGCCGGCGAGTGAGGGCAGGTTGTAGCCGCAGAGCGGCGGCGGAAGTTAGCCCGGGGTGCAGTGAGCGGAGCCGAAGGCGCAGCGAACAAACCCCGGGTACGAATGCGAAACACCAACAAGCCCCCGAAGGGGGCGACAGACACCACGCACACGGTGCGCGAATCTGAAGCCCCCTCCGGGGGCTTCAAATTGCTGTGGCGGACGGTCCCGGGGTTTGCTCGCTGCGCTCGCCGCACCCCGGGCTAACTTCTGCCGCCGCTCCGCGGCTCAAGACACCGGCGCGTAACTGCGTCACACATCCGAGTCGAATTCATCGCCAACGTCCGGCAGCATCAACCGCCCATCGAAGTGCTCGGTGAGCAGCGCCAGCACTTCGGCAGAGATATGGCGATCGTCGAGTTCAAGAATGGTCGGTCCCGTGTTGCCAGCGGCTTCCAGAAACTTGCGCGCTTCATCTGGGCTTGTGAGCCAAGCCGAAACGGTCAGCAAGCGCAGTTTGAACACCTGCGGCACGCAGCACAGCTCAGAGAGCCGAATCGTGTTGTGGATACGGAGCTTCCTGAGAGGCGTGCGTGAGAAGATCGGCTTTGCGAAGTCTTTCAGATACGGCACGTCCGGTGCGGTACACGATTCCGCGAACCCGCGAACGAAGTCGCCCCAAAAGAAATTGTCGTTCGCGACAATGTCGTTTCCCCACTGCCGCTCGTGCGCCTTCAACAACTTGCGGGCGCGCGACTCGCACTTCCACCACGGAACCGATTCAGGTTTCAATCGCGTTTGCTCGATTTGAACGCGAATGAACTCCGCTCGCTCCTCTTCGCCGTGCTCCTGGAGCCAGTCGGCGAACACGAGCCGCGGGGTGTCGTCGTCGGGGAACTCGCACACGGCGCGCAACAGCGCCTCGCGCTCGGTCATGGCGTCGGCCCCCTCGCGTTGAACGGCCCGCGGCTCTTATGGTACAACACCCGCAAGGAGGGTTCCGCATGACTCCGACCGCGACCCCAACAACCGCGCCGATGCCGTACTACCTCGCGCAGTCCTCGTTCAGGAAGTTCACGCTCGACGAGTACCACAAGATGATCGAAACCGGGGTGCTCGTCGACGGCGAACCCTACGAACTGCTCGAAGGCCACTTGGTGCTCAAAATGTCTCGCGGCATCCCACACGACCGAGCCATCCAAGCGCTCACTAAGCGGTTCGTTCGGATGGTGCCGAACGGTTGGGACGTGCGCACGCAGTGCGCGATTACGCTCACCAACGGCAGCGAACCGGAACCGGATTTCGCCCTCGTGCGCGGTGATGAAAAGACGTTCGCGGACCATCACCCCGGGCCGAGCGAAATCGGGCTGCTCATCGAAATCTCCGACAGTTCGCTCGCTATCGACCGGCACGACAAGGGCCGCATTTACGCGCGGGCCGACATCCCGGTGTATTGGGTGGTGAACGTGCCCGAAAAGCTCGTGGAGGTGTACACGCAGCCGACCGGGACCGGCGACGCCGCCGCGTACACGAAGCGCGAAGACTACGCGCCCGGCTCCGCGGTGCCCGTCGTCCTTGATGGCGCGCAGGTTGGCACGGTCAGCGTCTCCGACATCTTCGGTTGAGTGCCCGGGACCGCGGGCGTCCCGCCCGCACGGTTCGAGCCGCGGGCCGCACTTCGAGGGCGCCAGTCGCCTTCGGTGCCGTGCGACGAGCGGGCGAGCCGCCCGCGGTCCCAGAGGCAGGGCCATTCCTTGTTTCACGTTGGGTCGGCAGTTCACCCGGCCGGGGCAAGCCCGC
>JALHNS010000348.1 GCA_022843445.1 Gemmata sp. | reverse complement strand
CGTGTGCTCTTCCGATCTGGTGGCGGCGACGGTGCGAATCGTCATCGGCTCGAACTCCGAACGGGTGGGGGCGAATCCGCGCGTACACCGAATGTGTACTCGCGTGTATCATCGGGCGAACCGGGCGCAAACTTGAACACTATTCTGCCCCGCGCGGCGCGCCGGCCACAGGTCGGTTGCCGTTCCGCCGAGCCGGGTCCGGGCAAATCCGCGCGCGCTCGCACGATAAGCAGCACAACGGCGCGCGCACGCGCCGCACACCCGGAGCCACACATGCCCACCGCACGCCGCCCGCTCGCCCGCTTCGCCCTCGAAGCGCTCGAAACCCGCGAGGTGCCCGTCGCCAACTTGCAGGTCGCGCCGACCCAAGACGCCGCCGCCCTGCTCTCTTCGCTACTCGGAAGCGGCATCACCGCGAGCAACGTCGTGCTCGTGAGTAACCAAAACGGCGGCGCGACGAGCACCTCGACCGGCACGTTCACCGACTCCTCCACCGGCACGGCCGGCATCGGCATCGCGTCCGGCGTCGTCTTCAGCACCGGCGCTGTGGAACAGGCTCCCAGCCCGCGGGCTACGCTAGCGACCACGGGCTTCAGCGCGCCGACGGACGCCGACTTAGCCGCCGCGGTCCCCGGTACCTACAACGATGCGACCAGTCTGCGGTTCGACTTCACCGCCACCGGCGACCGGCTCAGCGTGAACTACGTGTTGGCCTCCGAAGAGGGCTTCGGCGGTTCCTTCGCCGATGCGTTCGCGTTCCTCGTGCGCGACCTGACCGCGGGCGAAACGACGTTCCGCAACATTGCCTTGATCCCCGGCACGACCACACCGGTCTCGGTCGGGAACATCGGCCCGTCTACCAACAGCGCGTTCTACCGCCCCAACAGCGGCAGCATCAACACGGCGTACGACGGCCTCTCGACCGTACTCACGGCCGAAACCGACCTCGTCGTCGGGCACACCTACCAGTTCAAACTGGTGCTCGCCGACCTCAGCGACGATGCCTTCGATACCGCGGTGTTCCTCGGTGCCGGCAGTTTCGCGGTCGCCTCGTCCGCGCCGCCCGCGCCGCCCGCGCCGCCCGCGCCGCCCGCGCCGGAAGCCGAGGTCAGCTTCGACACGTCGTCCGGCAACGGCACCGTGCGCGTCCTGAACGCCGACGGCACCACGCGGTTCCTGTTCAGCCCGTACAGCGGCTTCACCGGCCCCGTGTCCGCCGCGCTCGGCGACGTGACCGGCGACGGCGTCGCCGACGTGTTCACCGCGGCCCGCGGCACCGTGACCTTGTTCGATGGCGCGACAGGCGCGCGGTTCGAGGCGCAGCCGTTCGTCGGCTACACCGGCGCAATCGCTCTCGCGGCCGGCGACCTCACCGGCGACGGCGTCGCGGACCTCGCCGTCACCGCGACGCTGAACGGCAACACGATGGTGTTCAACGGGGCCACCGGCGCGATCGTCGTGCAGTTCAACGCCTTCGATGGACACAACGGCCCGGTCGAACTCGCCATCGGCGACCTGAACGGCGACGGCGCGAACGAACTGGTCGCGGTCGCGCGCCGCCCGGCCGGGCTTCAGGTGAACGTGTACGACCTCGCGAACCTGCGCGTCCTCGACGCCCTCACGCTGGCCGCGCCGGGCGGCGATCGGTTCTCGGTCGCCGTTACCGACCCGGCGAGCGGCCCCGGCAACCTCGTGATCTCCTCCGGCGGCACCGTCGCGGTGATCAACACGCAGGCCCGCGCCGTCCGCGCGCTGTTCGACCTGAACGCGACCGTGCCCGATGTCGAACTCGACATCATGGGCAGCAACATCCTCGTGTCGGCCCCGCTCGCCGGGCGCACCGGCGTCATGCGCGTCAGCGGCAGCACCTTCGACGTGCTCGGCACCTACTTCGCCGACGAACCGCCGCTCGTCGGCTGACGCACCCGCGACGGTGGCACACCGGCGCGCGGGTTCGTAGCACAACACGAACCCGCGCTCACTTCACCCGGTACCGCCATGACTCGCGCCGCGCTCGCTCTGCTCCTCTTCGCCGCGCCGCTCGGCGCGCAACCCAAAGCCGAAACGGTTACGTCCAAAGGCGGCGTTGTGGTGTGCGTGTCGCCGCCCGCGGCCGAAGTCGGACTCGCCACACTCAAGAAGGGCGGGAACGCGGTCGATGCCGCGGTCGCCACCGCGTTCGCGCTCGCGGTCACGTGGCCCGAAGCCGGGAACATCGGCGGCGGCGGGTTCATGCTCGTCGCGCCGCCCGGCAAAGCGCCGACGTGCATCGAGTACCGCGAGACCGCCCCGGCCGCAGCCAAAGTCGATCTGTTCGCCGACGGCAAAGTCACGTGGCTGAACAACAAGGCCGCGGGCGTACCGGGCACCGTTCGCGGGCTAGCACTCGCGCACGCGAAGTTCGGCAAGCTCAAGTGGAGCGAAGTGGTGCTGCCGGCGGTGGAGTTGGCCGAGAAGGGCTTCACCGTGAACGCGGCGCTCGCGGGCGGGCTGAACCGCGTGCTCGCGGACCCCAAGACCACGAACGCCGAATTCATGCGCGTCTACGGCAAGCCCGGCGGCGGGAAGTGGGCCGCCGGCGACACACTCGTGCTGAAGGACTTGGGGCGCACGCTCCGCCTCATCGCCGAGAAAGGCGCGGATGCGTTCTATACGGGAGAACTCGCGGACCTGCTCGAAAAGGAAATGAAGGCCGAAGGCGGCCTCATCACGAAGGCCGACCTCGCGGCGTACAAAGCCAACGAGCGCGAACCGATTCGCGCGCAATTCCGCGGGTTCGACGTGTACGGCCCTCCCCCGCCGAGTTCCGGCGGTGTCGCGCTCGCAGAAATGCTGAACACGCTCAGCCACTTCGACCTGAAGAAGATGGGCCGCTGGTCGCCGGAGGCGAACCACCTGATCGCGGAGAGCATGAAGCGCGCGTTCGCGGACCGCGCGCGGTACCTCGGCGACCCGGACTTCACCAAGATTCCCGCGCACCTCACAACGCCCGACTACGGCAAGAAGCTGGCCGGAACAATCGACCTCAAGAAGGCGACGCCGGCGGCGGAGTTGGCCCCGGACATCAAGCTGAACGAGGAGAGCGAGAGCACGACGCACTTCTCGGTGATCGACCGCGACGGCCTCGCGGTGAGCAACACTTACACGCTGGAAAACAGCTACGGGAACCGCGTGGTGGTGCGCGGCGCGGGCTACATCCTGAACAACGAAATGACCGACTTCAACCCGAAGCCGGGCTTCACCGGCACGAACGGGCAGATCGGCACGAAGCCGAACCAGATCGCGCCCGGCAAGCGGATGCTCTCTTCCATGACGCCCGTGATCGTGCTGAAAGACGGCAAACCGGTTCTCGTGACCGGCAGCCCCGGCGGGCGCACGATCATCAACACGGTGGCGTGCGTGGTGCTGAACGTGCTCGAATTCGAGATGAGCGTGGCCGACGCGGTGAGCGCGCCGCGGACGCACCACCAGTGGCTCCCGGACGCGATCCGCTTCGAGGGCGCGAAAGAACACGCGGAGCTAGTGAAGCAACTGAGGGCGCGGGGCCACACCGTGACCGAAGCGCGCCAAGGCGACGCGCATTCCATCTGGATCGACCCGAAGACCGGAGCGCGCGTGGGTGCCGCCGACAAGCGCTTGGACGGAAAAGCGCTGGGCGAGTGACGCGAACGACCAAACGAGCCGCGAACGCCCGTGAGCGGCACCCCGCGCGTTCCCAGTAGCGAGCAACAGAATCGAGTTGTTCGCCGTAGGCACTGTCGTTAATATTCAACTCGTCGCATGAGCGACAGTTCCGCCTCACCGACGGACGCCCACCATGCCCATTGCATTTTCTTGCGCCTCCTGTAGCGCGAAAATCACAGCACCGGACGCTGCCGCGGGCCGGATCGCGCCGTGCCCAAAGTGCAAAGTGCCTGTGAGCGTCCCCACACCTGCCCAACCAAGCCAAGAAGAACTCGAAGCGCGAGCCGCGGAACTTCTGAACACGTTCGAGGAACCGGCAGAACTCGAATCGCGCGCCGCGGCACTCCTCACCGAGGGCGATACAGCAGCGCCTCCAACCATTGCTCGCGGTATCACCAGCGCGGCGCGTGTCGAGGATCCGACGCTCGGCACAACTTCTCCGGTTCGCGCACCCTCAGGCCCAGACCACGGAACACCACAGAGCGGTTCGCCAAAGCGAATCCCCCTGATCGTTGGAATTGCGTTTCTTCTCCTCTGCGCGACCGGAATCGCCGTCTACACTGTTCACGAGAACGAGCGCGCGGCGGCACAGCGCGCGGTGGAGACAGCGGCAAACCGCGCGCGCAGTGAGCAAACAGCTCAACAACTCGCGGAAGCCGAGCGAAAGCAACAACAAGCCGCAGACGAGCAAGCGCGACTTGCAAAACAAAAGGCCGAACTCACCGCGCGCGAACGAGCACTGGCCGAAGAGCGCGACCGGTTGGACAAGAAAGCTAGCAAAGACCACCTGCGAAATGCCGCGCTTCGGGCAAAGGCTGAGCGCTTGTTGGCACTTGGTAAGCGGCTCGACGAACTTCGTATGACGGACGCAGCGAACCGACTTGTCGTTGCGGTATACGACAAGGATTGTCTCAGCAAAATGGCTGAAGCGGGCCTTACCCGATCGGATAAGGAACGACCGGCAGTCGCGCTGTATTTGCAAGGACGCGAGAAACTCACGACGGCGTTCCAAGGCACTGCCGAAACCGCCCTAACGACCATCGAAGGGACTCTCCGAATTGAACTCGTCGCGGATTGCCCGGCCGAGATTCAGGACGATTTTCGCACGGCAGGAGAGCAACTACTCGCATCTTGCAAAGCGGCGCTACTGGCACCCTATGACGTTCCAGACAAAGACATTGACGAGTACGCTCGTGTCGCTCAAGAAGTGAACGCAGATAAGCGGACCGAACAGAAACGGCGCTCGAAAGAAGCCCAAGAGGCCGGAGTCATCTACCTCCTCACTCTGAAAGGAACTGAACGCGGTATCGCAATAGCCGCGACCGAGCGTCTGAAAGGCATTCACAGTGCCTACGTGAAGGGCGAAGTGTCTGAAGAGTTCGTGTTGAAAATCGAACGCTGGTATCAAACCAACACGCGCCCTGTAACCGCCAACACGAAGATTTGGGACGAAGCCAATTACCTCTCGAAACTCCTTGGCGACTGGGTGCCAGAAGTCGAAGGGAAGCCGGGACACGACACAACCATCGCGCAAGCGTGGAAGTCGTATCGAACCGTCGTGATCAAACTCGAACTCGAGGGCAAGCTGAAGTAGTTGGGCGGTCCGAGTTACGAGAGAATCTCGCGGCCCAAGCCCTGCTGCTTCGCCAACTCCACGACCTTCACCGCGAGCGCGATGTCTTCGACGCCGAGGCCGAGCGATTTGAACATGGTCACATCGTCCGGGGTTTCGCGCCCGGGGTAGCGGCCAACCAACAGCGGGGCGAACTCGAACACGTCCGTCCACTGGAGCACGCCGGTCTTGATCGGCTCAACGAAGTCGCCGGCTTCGAGTTTCGCCTGCTCCTTGCTATCGACGCTCACCACTTGCGTGCGGCGGAACACTTCCACATCGGTTTCGGTTTTGCCGAGGAAGTTCGAGCCGATCACGTTCAGGTGTTGGCCCGGCGAAACCCACTCGCCGAGCAGCACCGGTTCGCGGGCGTTGGTCGCGGTGCAGACGATGTCGCACTTCGCGGCCTCTTCCGGCTTCTCCACCGGAATCACTTCCACACCGGTTTCGCTCGCCATCTGCTGCGCGAACGCTTTGCGGCGCTCGGCGTCGCGCCCGTACACGAACGCGGTGTTGATGGGCCGCACCTTGCACACCGCGAGCAGTTGCGTGCGCGCCTGCTTCCCGGTGCCGAACACGCCGAGTGTGCTCGCGTTCGCGCGCGCGAGTTTCTTCGTAGCGACGCCGCTCGCGGCCCCGGTGCGGAACTGGCCGAGCAGGTCCGCTTCCAGAATCGCGGTGATGCCGCCCTCTTTCGGATCGAACAGCGTGACGTGGAACTTCGCGCCCTGCTTGGTGGTCGTGTACGCCTTGTAGCCGAGCGCGCCGAGCGTCTTCGCCGCGGCGGGCAGCACATGAAGGACCGCGTGGTCGGTCTGCACGCGCTGCCGCGGCGGGTTCACGGCCTCTTCGAGCGCCATCTTGCGGAACGCGGCGGCGGTCGTTTCGAGCGCGAGATCCATGGTGAGAACGCGCGCTACTTCCGCTTCGGTCAGGTACAGAACGGGCATGGCTGCACCTCGTAGTTGTCTGTGGGCAGTGGGCAGTTAGAAGCGCTAGTTCGCCGAAGCCAACCATTCCTTCAACTTCGCAAGCCCGGCTTCGATGGTCGCGCGGTTGGTGGCGAACGACATGCGCACGAACCCTTCCGCGCCGAACGCGACACCGGGCACGAGGTTCACGTGCGCCTGCTCCAACAGCGCGTTGCAGAACGAGAGCGAATCCGTCACCTTCGTGCCGCCGAACGTGCGACCGAAGTAAGCCGTTACGTCGAAGAACGCGTAGAACGCGCCGCCCGGTGCCGGGAGTTTCACGCCCGGAATCGCGTTCAGAAGCGACAGCGTGAGTTCGCGCCGCGCGGCGAATTCCTTGCGCATCTCCGCGACGCACTCTTGCGGCCCGGTCAGCGCCGCGACGAGCGCCGCTTGGCTCACGCTGCTCGGGCAGCTCGTCTCTTGGCTCTGGATGGTATCCATCGCCTTCACCACCGCGGCCGGCGCGACCGCCCAACCCATGCGCCACCCGGTCATGGCGTAGCTCTTGCTCGCGCCGCTGATGGTGATGGTGCGGTCCTTCAGCCACGGGCGCAGCGTCGCCACGCACGTCGGCGTCAGGTCGCCGTAGGTGAGCTGTTCGTAAATCTCGTCGCTCAGCACCGCGACTTCCGTTTTCTCCAGCGCGTCCACAAGCGCTTCGAGTTCGGCCCGGGTGTACACGGTGCCGGTGGGATTGTTCGGCGAGTTCAGCATGAGCAGGCGCGAGTTCGGCGTGAGCGCCGCTTTCAGTTGCGCCGGCGACATCTTGAACCCGCTCTCGGCGGTCGTGTTCACCAGCACCGGCGTCGCCCCGGTCATGCTCACGAGGTCCGAGTAGCTCACCCAGTACGGCGTGGGGATGATGACTTCGTCGCCCGGGCCGACGGTCGCGGCGAGCGCGTTGTGGATCGAGTGCTTCGCGCCGTTCGAAACGATCACCTGCTCCGGGGTGCAGTCGAGGCCGTGGAACGCCTTGTACCACTTGCAGATCGCGGCCTTCACTTCCGCGGTGCCGGCGGTGGGGGTGTAGTGCGTCTGCCCGCTTTCGGCGGCCTTCTCCGCGGCGTCGCAGATGTGTTGCGGCGTGTTGAAGTCCGGTTCGCCGAGGCTGAAGTCGAAGACTTTGATGCCCGCGGCCTTCAACTGGCGGGCCTTCGTGCCCGCGGCGATGGTCGCGGACGGCTTGACGGACGCGGCGAGCTTCGACGTGCGGATCATGTCGCGTGTGGCCCCGGCGGGAGATAGAATGCGGCGCAATCATCGTACCAGAATCGCGGCAGGCGGGAATGCACCTCGCACAGTTCGTTCACCGTTACCCGCCGGCGCTGGGCGGTTCTGAGGCTTACGCGGCACGCCTGAGCGCGCACTGCGCCGCCCGCGGCGACAGCGTGACCGTGTTCACGAGTAGCGCGATCGAACTGGAAGAGATGTGGTACGGCGCGCGACCTACCCCCCCCGGCCCCCCCTCCCTGAAGGGAAGGGGGGAGAGTCGGGGGGG
>JALHNS010000347.1 GCA_022843445.1 Gemmata sp. | reverse complement strand
CCGGTGCGCGCGTTCTGGGTGCGGCGCGACTCGGGGCGCGCCGCACCAGAGGGACCGCATGACACGTGCCATTCTCGCATTCGGTTTGCTCGCCCTCGCCGCCGCGCCCGCCGCGGCGGACATCTCCGTTCCGCCCCCCAAAGGCAAGAAATTCGTGCAGGTGGAACACGCGGTCGTGCTCGGCAAGGGCGTGACCGACTACGTGTTCGTGCGCACCGTCGCGCGGTTGGCCTCGGAGTCGGACAGCGCGCGCGTGGAGCTGAAAGAGGGCACCGCGGTCCCGGTGCCGGCCCCGGCGGACCTCGTCGTGAACTTGTGCGCGGTGCCCGCGAACGTGGCGAAGGAGTACAAGACCGATAAGGAGCTGTTCGCAGCGGTCGAGAAGGGCACCGTCAAAGGCGCGCACTATCACCAGTTGACCCCGCGCGAGTTGGTCCCGGTGTCGGTGAAAGCCGCGACGGTGAAGTGGACCACGACGATCACCGCGATCGACCCCAAGCGCGGGTTCGTGACGAAGGTGGTCGTCGATCGCGCGCCGAAGGGCAAGCGCCCGCAGGCGCAGGCCGCGCCGGTGGTGGCGGGCGTGCTGGCGGCGCTGGCGCTGGCGCTGGGCGGCGCGTGGCTGGTGGGCCGCACCCGCCGCAAGGCGTGACGGCGCGATTCTGACGATGCACACGCGGGGCGAATGCTGTAGGTTGTTAGCATTCGCTCCCGCTCCGTCCGGAACCGCGCAATGTTCGCTGCCATCTCGGAACACGGCGCTCTGTTCGAATGGATCTCCAAGTGGGGCTACGAGGGCGTGTTCCTCGCGCTGCTCGGGGCCGGGTTCGGCGTCCCCATTCCCGAAGAAGTGCCGGTGCTGTGCGCGGGCGTGCTGGTGGGCCACGAGAACACGCAGTTGCGCTGGTACGTCATGCTGCCGGTGGTGATCGCGGGCGTGGTCATCAGCGATTTCGTGCTGTACGGCGCGGGCCGGTTGTGGGGCCGCAAGCTGCTCGACATCGGGTTCGTGAAGCGCCGGATCATCTCGCCCAAGAAGCAGGCGGAACTCGAAGAGAACTTCGCGAAGCACGGCATCCTCGTGCTGCTCGGCGTGCGCCTGTTGCCGGGCGTGCGCGCGCCCGCGTTCGTGATGGCGGGCATCATGCGCGTGCCGCTCACGCAGTTCCTCATCGCGGACGCGATCTACGCGGTCCCGCTCGTGAACGCGCTGTTCTGGCTCTCGTACCTGCTCACCGACCAAATGTTGGAAATGTTCAACAAGGTGAAGGAGTACGAGACGCTCTTGGCGGTCGCGGTCCTGAGCGGCATCGCGGGCGTCTTCATTTACAAGTATGTGGTGGGCAAGCGCGTCACGACCGGGGAAACGGAGAAGGTGCCGGCGGTGATCTCCAAACCGGTGGAGGCCATCGAGCACGCGGTCGAAAAGGCCGTCGAGACCGTCGAGCACGCGGTCGAACGGGCGGTCGAAACCGTAACCGGGCACCACCACGACCAGAAGGCGACGGGGGACGGGGAACCGGGGCCCGACGGCAAGAAGGAAGAGTCCACGGCGAGCGCGCCCAAGAGCGAACCCGCGCCGACCGCCGAGGGGAAGGCGACGTAGGCGCTACTTCTCCAGCGTGCCGTTGGGGCGCAGGCGCAGCAGGTACGAGTGCCAGTCCTTCTCGAACGCGGGCAGGTCTTGGCCCACCAGTTCCGCGAACGCCCGCTTCGGGTCGCCGCCGCCGTTCACCGCGACGAGGTACTTGCGGAACGCCGGCGTGCCGAGCACACGGCGCTCGAACGTGAGGTAGTACGCCAGCGCCCAGCTGCTCAGGTACGCGCGGTCCGAGGCGGCTTTTTGGTCGGCGTGCGAGGCCAAGAACGCGTCGCGCCCGACCGCGAGCAGGTCGCCGAGCGGCACCAGCGCGCCGCCGTTCTTGCCCTTGAGCCAGTCTTTCGCGCGCTGGAGCCGCTCGCCGTCCGGGTGGTCGGCGCGCAGCTCGCCCGCTTCCACCACGGCCGTCTCGAACGTCTGCGCCAAGCCCTCGTTCAGCCACCGCGGGAGTTCGCCGGGGCCGGCGCCGGCGCGCACCGCTTCGGGCTTCAGCGGCGGGTACACGAACGCGCTCGCGTAGGCGTGAAACGCCTCGTGGTACAAGAGCGCGAACAGTCGCGCCGTGGCCGCGTCGAACTTCGCGCCGTTGCCCGCGTCGGCCGCGAACACCCGCTTGCGCTCGGCCGCCACGCCCGTCAGGTGCCGCTTCAGTTCGTCCCCCTTGTACAGCTTGCGCAGGCTCGCTTCGTAGCGATCGAGGCCGGCGAGTTGCTGCGCGTGGTGCACTTGGGCCGCTTGCAGCTCGCTGCCCAGCGGCGTGAGGTCGCTGCCGCACAGCACGTGGTTGGTGCGCGGGTCGAACACCGCGGGGTTCAGCACCCCGCCCGCGCCGCGGGCGCGCAGCAGCGCGCGGTACTCGCGCGCGTCGGTGGCGAGCATGAGCGTCGTGGGGCGGGCGTCTTTAACCGCGGGCGGCAGCACCCGCGCGAACGCGGCGTAAATCTGTTCGAGCCGCACGGCCGAGCGCCGCGTCAGCTCCTCGGACCCGGTACACACCAGCACGAAGTACTCGGACTCGTACCGCCGCGCGCCCGCGGGCTTGTCCGGCCACTCGGCCGCGACCAGTTCGAGCGACTCCATGCGCTTGCGCTCGCCCTCGCCGGTGGGGTCCAGTTCGTCCAACTTCTCCTTCAGCGCGCGGCGCTCCTCTTTGGTGAGCCGCTTCACGTCGGCCACTTCGTTCTTGGCGAAGTAGGTGGTGAGTGTGACCGTGGGCCGGCCGGGGAGCCGCATCACGGTGCGAAAGTCGATGCCGTCGGAGTGCTCCGCGAGGATCAGCCCTTGGAACTTCGCCCCGTTGGTGAGTTTCAGCTCGTCGAACTTCCAGTTCGAGAAGCCCGCCGGTTGCGCGAGCGCGGCGGCACCGAGTGCGAGCGCGGCGAGTGCGAACGGTCGGCGCATGGCGGGTTCCGCGCGGCGAAAGGTTGTGCCCACCGTTCATTGTGCGGTGCGATTGGTAGGATGTGAAGCGCCGGCCCGAAGTTCCCCGTTCCCCGCCCACCTTTGGAACTCGAAATGGACCTCCCGATTGTGGTGGCGATGACCGGGGCGAGCGGTGCGGCCTACGGGTTGCGGCTCGTGGAGGTGCTGCTGCGCGCCGGGCGCACGGTCCACTTCACGCTCAGCCCGGCGGCCGTGCAGGTGCTCGACGCGGAAACGTCCGTGCGGGTGAAGCTCGCGGAAACCGAGTTCGACCCCGCGGCGCTGCTCGGCCCGGAAGCGGCGAGCGAACTCGACCTCTCGAAGCTCAAGTACCACCAGTTCCGCAACTTCGGCGCGGGGATCGCCAGCGGGTCGTTCCGCACCGCGGGCATGGCCGTGTGCCCGTGCAGCATGGGCACGCTCGCGGCGCTGGCGCACGGGCACTCCGAAAACCTGATCCACCGCGCCGCGGACGTTCACTTGAAGGAGCGCCGCAAGCTGGTTCTCGTGCCGCGCGAAACGCCGCTGGGCCTCGTGCAGTTGCGCAACATGGTCGCGGTCACGGAGGCCGGGGCGGTGGTGCTGCCGGCGATGCCGGGGTTCTACAATCGGCCGCGGGAACTCGGCGACCTGATTGATTTTGTGGTCGGGCGCGTGTGCGACCAGCTCGGCGTGCCGCACGCGCTGCACAAGCGGTGGGGCGAATCGGACACCGACTGAAGGTCCGACACGGGCGGAAAATCTGTTCTAGGTTTCCGTAATCCGCGCTGCCGCGGTCCCGTCGCCCGAACCTCTCCGAAGTGCGCTCGATATGCCCGCACTAGCCCCGTCGTCGGTAGACGCGCTACTCGATCTGATCCGGCGGAGCGGCATTCTGCCCCCGGACCGATTGGCGGCCCTGCCCGAACTCGGTTCGCTCCCGGCCGACGCGATCGCCGCGTCCGCGGCGCTGGTGCAGCAGGGGTTCATCACCAAGTTCCAGCGCGAGCAGTTGCTGCTCGGCCGGCACAAGGGGTTCCGCATCGGGCCGTACGTGATCCACGAGCAACTCGGGCGCGGCGGCATGGGCGCGGTGTACCTCGCCGAGCACTTGGACCTGCACCGCCGCGTCGCGGTCAAAATCCTCGCGCCCGGCAAGGGCGAAGATCAGAAACTGGCGCTCGAGCGGTTCCTGCGGGAGGCCCGCGCGTCCGCGTCGCTCGACCACCCGAACATCGTGCGCACCTTCGACGTGGCGCGCGCGTCGCAGACGCCGTACATCGTGATGGAGTACGTGGACGGCGAGACCCTCCAGCAGGTGGTGGACCGCGAAGGGGCGCTGCCGTACGCGGTGGCCGCCGAGTACATCGCACAGGCCGCGTCCGGGTTGCAGCACGCGCACGAGAAGGGGCTGGTGCACCGCGACATCAAGCCCGCGAACCTGATGCGCGACCGGACGGGCGTCGTGAAACTGCTGGACCTCGGCCTCGCGCGCACCGACAGCGCCCGCGACAAGCTCACCGAGGTGCTCGACGAGGGCGCGGTGGTGGGCACCGCCGATTACATTTCGCCCGAACAGGCGATGAACGGCACGGTGGACTGCCGCGCCGACATTTACAGCCTCGGCGCGACGTTCTTCACGCTCGTCACGAGCCGGACCCCGTTCGAGGGGAACACCACGCAGAAGCTGGTGCAGCACCAGATGAAGGTGCCGCCGCCGCTGCACGAGCTGATGCCCGACATCCCGCGCGAGCTGAGCGCGGTCGTGTCGCGGATGCTGGCGAAGAAGCCCGCGGACCGGTTCCAGAGCGCCGCGGAGGTGATCGCGGCGCTCGCGCCGTGGGCCGCCGCGAGCACCCGCGTGCTGGCCGGCCTTTCGAGCACCGCGCTGGGCAGCGGCGCGTCCGGTACCGACCTGTCGGGCCGCGCCGCCGCCAGTTCGCGCCGCCTGTTGGCCCACGCGTCCAGCGGCGAACTGGCGCTCGGCGCGCCGCCGGAGGGCGAAGTGCCGACCATCTCCTTGTCCGCGTCGGACACCTCGAAGGACCACCCCAAACCCGCACCGGGGGGCGGCCCGCAGAAGTCGCGCAAGCGGCTGATCGTGGGGCTGAGCGCCGCGGTGGTCACGGCGGTCGCGGTGCTGATCGGGCTGGCGCTGAGTGGTGGGAAGAAGGACGACGACACCGCTCACCAACCGGTACCGCTGCCCGAACCGCAACCGAAGCCGGCTCCGCCGAAGCACGGGCCGAAGCCCGAACCGAAGGCGCAATCGCCGGCCCCCGAGCCGAACGCGCTCGTTCGGTTCGCGTCCGACTTTTCCAAGCTCCAGCCGTTCCGTACGCACTCGGGCCTCACGGTCGATCCGGCCGACGCGAGCAAGAAGGGCTACAAGCTGATCCGGCACACCGGGCCGGGCGCGCTGCCCGCCGGCTGGGATGCCCGGTGCCACGACCCGCGGGGCGAGATGGAAGCGTACTCGGAACCGGGCCCGGACGGCCCGGCGCTCGCCGTGCGCAACGTGCGCGCCGGGTCCGCGATGCTGTTCTCCCCGCGGTTCGAGTGCCCGTCGGGCGTGTGCCGGCTGAAGGCGGAGTACGCCGGCGACGTGCGGGCCGGCGCGCTCGTCCTGCGGTTCAAGCCGCACGACGCGCGCCGCGCGTGGGACGTGGCGAAGCTCCCCGCGGGCGGCGCGCAGTGGCGCACGTTCGACGCGCTCGTCGATCTGAAGGGCGCGAGCGGCGGCTTCTTCGAGTTGCACAACAGCGACGCCGCGGCCCCGCTCCGCGTGCGGGCGCTGACCGTGACCGAACCGAACCCCGCGTCACCGGACCGCGTCGCGTTCAAACTGGACGCGACCGACCTGCCCGCGTTCCGCAACACCAAGACCGGGCGCGCGAAGGCCGCCGGCGACGACGACCCGGTGGTTCCGGGCGTGTACTTCGGCGGGTGGAAGGCCGAAACCCGGAGCGAGTGGACCTGCGGCCCGGTGGCCGACGCGAAGGCGCTCTCGATCGCCAACCTCGGCGAACCGGTGTCGGCGCAAATCGGGATCGAACTGGAGCGCGGGGCCGCACAATCGTTCGCGCCGGGGCAGGTGCTCCGCGCGGTCGTGACGTACCGCACCACCGGCACCGGTTCCGGGCGCACCTACTTCCAAGCCGCGACCGATCGCACGGTGCCCGCGTCCGCCGATCTGCCGCGGTCGGTCGGCAAGTGGAGCGCGGTCGAACTGGTGTACGTGCGCGGGGCCGAACCGCTGCGCCTGCTGGTGGACAGCGGCGCGATCGGCAAGGGCAACGCGCTCCTTGTGCGCTCGGTGACGGTGTCCGCGGTCGGCGCGCCGCGCCCCGAACTGCTCTCGGCGGCCGCACCGGTTCCGTCGCAACCGGCCCCGAAGCAAGTGCCGAAAGCCGAACCGGACAACCGCGTCGAGGGCGCGACCGTGTTCAAGTTCGACGCGGCCGACGTGCCCGCGTTCCGCAACACGAAGGAGCGCACGGTGCGCGCGAGCGGCGACGCCGAACAACTGCCCGCGGGCGTCGGGTGCCAGTGCTGGAAGGAGGGCGCGACCGGCGAGTTCCGCCGCGACACCTTCGACGGTTCGGCCGCGCTCGGCGTCACGAACCTGAGCGACCTCGGTTCGGGGCAGTTCTTCTTCAGTTTGGAGGAAGGGCTGAACGTGGCGCTCGAACCGGGCAAGGCGTACCGCATCAAGGCGAGGTGCCGCACCGCGAACGAGGCCAAAGGCGCGCTGAACGTGCAACTGGTGCCGGGCTACAAGACCGCGGCTTCGGCGAAGATCAATCCCGGTTCCGCGTGGCAAACGGTCGCCGTGAGTTTCGTCCGTCCACCGGCCGAAGACGCGGTGAAGGTGCGGTTCGTGATCGACAACTACGCCGTGGGCGAGGGCAACACGCTGTGGGTGAAGTCGGTGGAAGTGGTGGAACTGCTCCCGCCGAAGTAGTGAGCGGCGCAGCTCACCTGTCGCGGCCCGCGGGCCGCGTGTAGCATGGCGGCACCCATTGAGAGGTGCCGCCGTGGACCTGTTCAGCGACCTGCGCGACGACAACCGGAACCGCGCGCGCCCGCTCGCGGCGCGAATGCGGCCCAGAACGCTCGACGATTACGTCGGTCAGTCGCACTTCTTGGGGCCGGGCAAGTTGCTCCGGCGCATGCTCCTCGCTGATCGCCTCAATTCGCTCATCTTCTTCGGCCCGCCGGGGTGCGGGAAAACGGCGCTCGCGCACGTCATCGCGCACCACACCAAGAGCCGATTCGCGGTGCTGAACGCGGTCGCGGCCGGCACGAAGGAAGTGCGCGACGCACTCGCCGCCGCCCGCGGGCACCTCGAAGACCTCGGCGAGCGCACCATCCTGTTCATCGACGAAATTCACCGCTTCAACCGCGCACAGCAAGACGTGCTGCTGCCGGACGTGGAAGACGGCGTGGTGATTCTGATCGGCGCGACGACGCAGAACCCGTTCTTCGCGATCAACACGCCGCTGCTGTCGCGCAGCCAAATCTTCCGCTTCGAGCCGCTGAATCGCGCCGACATTCGCGCGCTGATTCTGCGCGCGATCGCCGACACCGAGCGCGGCTTGGGGCGCTTCAACGTGACGATCGCCGACGACGCGCTCGCGTTCCTCGCGGAAGCGTGCGACGGCGACGCCCGCCGCGCGCTGACGGCGCTGGAGATCGGGGTGAAGTCGGCGCTGGCCCCGGAGCGACCTACCCCCCCGGCCCCCCTCCCTAAAGGGAAGGGGGAGAGTCGTCTCGCTGCGCTCGACGAACCAGACCCTTCT
>JALHNS010000346.1 GCA_022843445.1 Gemmata sp. | reverse complement strand
AGCGGCACGGCGGGCGCGGGCGGGTCGCGGTCGGGCAGCCGCGCGTACACCGTGACCCCGGCCGCGGCGACTACCGCGGCCAGCACAAGGTAATAGGTTGTTTTCATAGGACCGGCGGCGATAGCGACGGGCGCGCCGCCGTGCAAGCCCACTTCGCGCGCGTGCTCCCCATGAAGGTCGAAGTCGTCTCCATCGGCACCGAACTGACCAGCGGGCAGAACCTCGACACGAACTGCCAGTGGCTCAGCCGCCGGCTCGCCGAAATCGGGCTGCCGGTCGCGTTCCACACTACCGTCGGCGACGACCTCGCCGACAACGTTGAGGTGTTCCGCCGCGCCACGCAGCGCGCGGGCCTCGTCATTTCGACCGGTGGCCTCGGCCCCACGCAAGACGACCTCACGCGCGAAGTGATCGCCACCGTCGCCGGGGTGCAATTGGTCGAACACGGACCGAGCCTCGAGCACATCCGCGAGATGTTCGCCAAGCGGAACCGCACCATGCCGGACCGCAACCGGGTGCAGGCGCTGCTTCCAGAAGGTGCGGACGCGATCTTCAACGTGTGCGGCACCGCGCCCGGCATCTGGGCGCGCGTGGGGAGCGCGATCGTGGTCGCGATGCCCGGTGTGCCGAGCGAAATGTACCGCATGTTCACCGAACAGGTGAAGCCGCGGTTGCTCGCGCTTGGCGTCGGTGGCGGGGTGTTCGTGCAGCGCAAGATCAACACGTTCGGCGCGGGCGAGTCCGCGGTCGAAGAGAAACTGCTGGACATCACCCGCCGCGGGCACGTTCCCGAAGTCGGCATCACGGTGAGTGACGCCGTGATTTCGCTCCGCATTCTGGCGCACGCGAGCACCCTCGCCGAAGCACAGGCCCAAATCGCGCCGGTGGAAGCGACGATCCGCGAGCGCCTCGGCGAACTGGTGTTCGGCGCGGAAGAAGAGGAACTGCAAGACGTGGTGGTTCGGTTGCTGCACGAGAAGCGGCGCACGCTGGCGACCGCGGAGAGCCTGACGGGCGGGCTGGTGGCGCACCGCGTGTGCCTCGTGCCGGGGGCGAGCGACTACTTCCGCGGCGGCGTCGTGAGCTACACCGACGACGTGAAAGCGGTCGAACTCGGCGTACCGCGCGAGTTGCTGCGCGAATACGGCGCGGTGAGTGAACCGGTGGCGCGGGCGATGGCCGAGGGCGTGCGCCGGAAATTCGGCACCGACTTGGGTGTCTCTACGACCGGCTTCGCCGGCCCCGGCGGCGGCACGAGCGCGGACCCGGTGGGCACAGCGTACATCGGCTTGGCGCACGCCGGCGGGTGCGACGTGGTGCGCTGGGGTTGGATCGGCACGCGGGCCGAAGTGATGAGCCGCACCGCGAAGGTGGCGCTGAACGCGGTACGGCTGGCGCTCTTGAAGTGACCTCAGTGCAGGTGCCGGAAGCCGCTTTCGTGCGCGCGCACCCAACGGGCGAGGCACCGCTCGACCGCGCCGGTCGCGGCAAAGAACGCCCGGTCCGCTTCCGTCGGGAAGCCGGGGCAGTGGCGCGTGTAGGCTCGCACCCGCTTACCCGCGTCGGGCGGCGGCTTGCGGTGCGGGAACGCGGAGAGGGCGAGGTCGAACGCGGCTACGGCTTCGTCGCAGCCGATAGCTTCGAACGCGAACCGCGTGAGCGCGTAGTGCGGGTCGCCGTTCACTTCGCTTTCGAACAGGTAGCGAAACCCGCCGTTTTCGATCACCCCAAGAGCGCCCCAAACGAGGTACACCGTGCGCTCCTCGTCGGTCAGCGCGCGCGCGTCGGCCCCGTTGCCGTGAACTTCGCAAACGCGCACGAACAGGCAGTTACACAGGGCGAAATCGTTGGCCCCGTCGAAGAGTTGTTGAACGGTACTCACCGCGTCCTGCCGTTTCGAGTTCGATACTGCGGTTGCAGATTACCACCCGCCGCGGCGGTCGATCCAGCGCACCGCGAGCCGGTATTGGACCGCCCCCACAATTCCAACGACCGCGCCGAGCAAGAAGATCGCGCCGGGGACCGCGAACACCGGCGATTCGGAAATGACCCACGCGCCGACGCCCGCGCACAGCGCCGCGAGGAGCAGGCTGAGCCAGAAGTACGCGATCACCTGTCCGCGGGTCGTGCTGCCCCAGATCGCGAACCGCACCCACCCCGGGTATGAAGGCCGCTCGTCGCGCAACGCCATACGTGTCTCCGACGTGTGCCGCTGTCACGGGTGCGGGCTTGAAACGCCACGGGTTACGGCGAGATAGCGGCCGATATCGTTGGCACCGAGGACGTAGCGCCGTCCGGTCGGTGCCGCGTGAACCGGAACGCCCTCCGGCACCGGTGCGGCGGCGTCGAGTACCAGTACTGGGCACCCGGGGTGATCGGGGCCGAGCAGCGCTGCCACTTCCGCTCGCGGGCGCGAGAACCCGACCGTGCGCACGTCGAGGGTCGCGCGCAACTGCGGGAAGTAACCGAGTAGGCCCGACACGGTGGCGCACCCGGGGCAGTAGAACGCGCCCGGCCCGGCCGCGGGGTCGGCAAAGTCCGGTGCCAAAACGAATAGAACGTCGGCCACTCTTCTCTCCGGTCCGGGAAAACTACTTCTTCACGCTCAGCGAAATGACTTCGCTCGCGTAGCCGATCTTCACCACGAAGTTGATCGCCACGAAGCCCTGCACGCAAATCGGTACGTCGGTGCATTCGGGCGCGTCGGCCGCGGCCTTCAGCGTGATGTGGCCCACGCTGCCGGTGCCGAGCAGCGTCTTGCTCTTGCCGTCCACGATCGTCACGCCCGGCGGCAGCGGGTTGCCGTACACCGAACCCAAGTGCCGCAGCAGCACGTCGAGTGTCACTTCCTTCGCGTACTTCGGGCCGCGCGCCACCTCCACTTCGATCTTCACCTCTTCGCCCGGTTTCAGCGTCACGCGGGTCGGCTTCACGCGAATCTCGATTAGGTCCGAAGGCCCGGTGACGGCGACCGCCATCATGCCGGCGTCGAATCGGCCGCGGCCGCCGCCCGGTAGATAGATTTCCTCCACCGCCAGCGCGGTTCGGGACAAAGTCACGGGTTTGCCGGTTTCGTCGGTCGCCTCCGCAGTGCCGATCACTTCCACCGCGCTCGCGTCCACCTTCGCGTCCTTCGCGGCGCTCACTACGAGCAATCCTTGCGTCATGGTCGGCGGGATCGTGAGCGGGTTCACCGACACGCCCGGCGGCAGGCCGTGAACTTCGACCTTCACCGGCCCGGCGAAGCCGTTCGTGCGCGCCACCTGAACGTACCACGCGGTGCGCGAACCGGGGCCGATCATCGCCTTCGCCGGGTCGCACTTCAGCGCGAAGTCCGGGCGCGCGAAGTCGAGTTCGAGGTAGTACACGAACCCGTCGCCGCCCTTGTTGTTCAGGTCGCGCACGCGCACTACGTAGTCGCCGTCCGCGGGCGGCGTGAACACGAGGCCCGCGTCTTTACCGTTCAGGTCGTCGTTCGAGACGAGGATTTTGCCGTCCGGCGACATCACGTCGATCTGTGAATCGAGTTGGCTGGTGAGCGGCGTGCCGAACCGCCGCGCGAAGATTTCGATGCGCACCGGTTGGCCCTTCTTCGCGGAGAAGGCGTAGTGGTCGAGGTCGCGGCGCGCCCCGATGCGGCCGTTCGCCCCGCCCGGCAGCGGCACGCGGGTCGCGTGCTTCGGTGTGTCGTTCGGTTCGGCCTCTTCGACCAGCGGCACGTTCGTGACCACCACCGGCACCGGGTTCGTTTCGAGCGCGCCGGCCCGCAGCGGAACGGTGCGCACCCCGCGCTCGTTCGGCGCAGTTAGTTCCCATTCGCCGCGACCGGCGGCGCTGCCCACCGGCTTCGCCTTCACTTTCGCGGCGGGGTTCGCCGCGAGCGGGAACGAGTACACGGCCCTCGGCGCGTCGGTGACACTCAGCGCGTACGCCCAGCGCGGGTCGCCGTCGTACTTCGCGTCGCGCACGGTCGCGGTGTAGGTGCCGTCCTTCGGCACTTTGAACGTGAGGACCGGGTCGGCGAAGTAGCCGTCGTCGGCCGCGGCCAGTTCGCGCCCGTCGGCGTCGAACACCGCGACCAGCGGATCGGCGTGCTTCTGCAAGTCGTGAATCTTGTCTTGGGCGCGGGCGCACACCACTTCGAGTGTGAGCACCTGCCCGGCCTTCGCGGTGAACGAGTAGTAATCGACGGCTTCGAGCGCGCGAATGCGCCCGCACACCACCGAGGGCACCGGCACCGCGAGCGGTTTCGCCTGCGTGGACGGCACCGCGGGTTCGGCGACCACTGGCGCGTCCGCGATCAGCAGTTGGCCGAGCGACGAGACGCCGAGGTCCGAGGCGATTCGGAACTCGCGCACGCCCAGCGCCGCCTGCGCCGCGACCGTGACCTTCAGTTTGCACACCAGTTGGTTGCTGGTCGCGGGCGCTTTGGTGGGCAGCACCTCCGCGGTCACGCCGGTGCCCTCGACGAGCACCTTGTACGCGCCGGCGAGCGAACTGGTGCGGCACTCGACCGTCACTTCCGCGGTGGTGCCGCGCTGCACGGCCGCCGGGGAAACGTGCGTGACCATCGGGAACGAGATTTGCGCCGGCGCGACCGGCGCGAGGAGCAGCACGAGCGCGCAGGAGAGCGTGCGCATGGTGAGGGGTCCGCGCGAGGTGGGATGGCGAGCGTGCCGGTGGTTTGGCTGTGGCACAGGCTTTCTGGCCTGTGCCGCTTCACGTCTTCAAACACCACAGGCTAGAACGCCCGTGCCACCAAAACATCGGAGAAGAGCCGGCGCGCTCGCGCGCGCCGCGCGCCGGGTTGAGGCGAGCGCGGTTCTACTTCTCGGTGTACTCTTTCAGTTCGATCGTCACCTTTTCGCCGCCCTGCAGCATGAACTCTTCCCTCACGATGCCCTTGTCTTTGGCGAACCACACGCGCACGGTGGTCTTCGCGCCGGACACGTCGAGGTTCTCGCCCTCCACCAGAACGACGTTGTCGAGGGCGGTGGTGCCGAGGGTGTACTTCTCGCTGACGCTCTTGACCTTCATCGTGCCCTTGATGCTCTGCGCGCCGAGTTTGCTGTTAATGTCCCACGTGAGGTCTTTCTTCACCGGCAGCGGCAGCACCTTCACCGCGGGTTCGATGGTGTCGTCCTTCACCTTCGTGCGGTACACGCCGTCGGCCCGCACCACGCACCACTCGCTGGTCTTCGCGTCCTTGCCCACGAACGTGTCGAGTTGGAACTGTTCTTCGGTGCCCTTCTTTTCGACCTTCACCACCTGCACCGTCACCTCGTTGTCGCCGACCTTGTACACCCACTTGGACTTGGCCTTGAGCGGGAAGTAGTTGTCGGTGCCCGTGTCCTTGGGCGGCTGCGCGAGTAGCGCCCCGCCCACGAGAACCGCCACCGCCCCCACCGCCGAACGGATCGCGCGCGTCATCCGCGTCACTCCAGAGAAGATAATCGGGAACCGATACCGGGCAGTATATTGGCCGCGCCCCGCTCGGCGCAAGCCCGGGCTCACTTCGCGCGCCACGCGGTCAGGTGCGCCTTGTCCTTCACCAGCAGTACGTCGCCGACCAGCGCCGGGTGCGCCCACAGCGGCGCGTCCGCGACCGCGTACTCCGCCAGCGGCGCGAACTTGTCCGCCGCCGGGTCGAACACGAGCACCTTCCCCGCGGCCGTTTGCACCAGCACCCGGTCGCCGGCGCGCACGAGTGCCGCGTACTCTTTCGACACGCCCGCCTGCTTCCAAAGCACGCCGCCGTCTTCGGCGTCCACCGCGACCAGCGTGCCGCCGCCGGCGCTCGACAGGCCCACGATCCGCTTCCCGGCGACGACCGGCGAACTCATGTAGAACGGGTGCTCGCGCACGTCCCACGCCCCTTCGAGCTTCAGCGCCGCGCCGCTCTTGGTCAACTTCCCGGCGAACAGGCCGCGCTCGTAGCCGGAGTAGATCAGCAGCCCGTTCGCCACCACCGGCGTCACGCTGTTCTGGTCGTACCCGGTCGCGAACTTCTGCTGCCACAGCGCCTTGCCGGTCTTCGGGTCCACGCCGAGCAGCAGCTTTTGCGACTGCGTGACGAGTTGCTTCGTGCCCGCGAGTTCGACCAGCACCGGCGAGGTGTAGCCCGGACCGTCGATCGGCAGCGCCCACTTCTCGTCGCCGGTCTTCGCGTCCCACGCCACGAGCGCGCCCTTGTCGTGCCCGCCGACCCACACCGCGACGAGGCCGTCGTACACGATGGGCGACGTGGCCGATCCGTACAGCGGCCACGTTTTCGGGAACCGCTTCTCGAACGACTTGCGCCACACCACCTTCCCGGTGCCCGCGTCGTGGCACGACACCACGCCGTTGATGCTCAGCGTGTACACGCGGCCGTCGGCCACGCACGGCGTCGATTTGGGCGTTTTGCCGTGCCAGCCGACCGCGCCGTCGAGTTCCGCGTCGGTCTTCAGCTTCTGCGCCCACACCTCTTTGCCGGTGGCGAGTTCGAGGCACCGCAGCACCTCTTCGTCGCCGGCGCGGGCGAGCACGAACGCGCGCCCGCCGACCGCGACCGGCCCGGAGTGCCCTTCGCCGACTTCCACGCGCCACTCGCGGGTGAGTTCTTTGGGCCACGCTTTGGGCGCGTCGGGCGCCGCGCCGTCGCGGTTCGGCCCGCGCCACTGGGGCCAATCGGCGCGGGCCGGCGCGCCCAGCGCGAGCGCGGCGAGCAGTGCGAAGCGGAACATGCGGGTTCTCCGGGGAGCACTTCCACACGGGTTCGGGCGGCTCGTGATTGAAGTGTACACCGCCTGTCGGCGAGAAACGAGCGGGCCCGTTGTGCGCGCCCGCGGCGTGCGGTACAGTGGTTGAACAAACGGTCCCGCGAGTATCGCCCGTGGCCGACACCCCGTTCAGCCTACTCGAGCGCCTGACCCGTAGCCCGTCCGGCCGCGACTGGGAAGCGTTCGTCACCCTGTACCAGCCGATCTTACAGGCGTGGGCCCGGCGCGCGCTCGGCCGCCCGACCGACGCGGACGACCTCGTTCAAGAAGTGTTTCACGTGATCGTGCAACGGCTCCCGGGGTTCCGCCACAGCGGGCACACCGGGGCGTTTCGCGCGTGGCTCCGGGCCATTCTGACCAACCGGTTGCGGCACTTCTGGCGGTCCCAAACGCGGCACCCGACCGTACCCATCACCGGCCCGGTCGAAGGCGAGCTGGAAGGGGACGACGGCCCGGCCGCGGAGCTGGCGCGCGAATGGGACCGCGAGCACGACCGGTTGGTCATGGCCCGGCTCCTCGAACTGCTCCGCCCGGAGTTCACCGACTCCACTTGGAGCGCGTTCCGCCGCTGCGCACTAGAGGGCCGGCCGCCCGCCGACGTGGCCCGCGAACTGGGCCTGACGGTGAACGCCGTGTGCGTCGCCAAGTCGCGGGTGCTGCGGCGGTTGCGCGAGGAAGCCCGCGGCCTGATCGAGGTGTGAGGCCGACGGGACCGCCCGCGATCGAATCGCCGAATTCCACCATTTCGTGACATCCGGGGCCGCGAGCGGGAATTGACTGTTGACCTGCCCTCTGTGGAGAGCGCCGTGTCAACCCAAGTCACTCACCCGACGCTCGACGTGCTGCGCGCGTACGCCCGCGGCCAACTGTCCGCGCCCGATACCCCCGCGGTCGAAGAGCACGTCGCCGGGTGTGCCGAGTGCGCGCGCATCTTGAGCGAGCAACCGGCCGACGCGTTCCAGCAGTTGGTTCGGCGGGCGGCCGCGGACGAACCGGGCGGCGACCCGAACCGCCCGACGGCCACCTACGCGCCCGCGCCGGCGGCCGACCCGGAGCGCACCAT
>JALHNS010000345.1 GCA_022843445.1 Gemmata sp. | reverse complement strand
GGCGCGCGGCGCACGGCCCGCGCGACCCAACCGCACGCGGCGCGCGCCCCGTTGGCGATGGCCTCGCGCAGGTGCCCGCGTGAGAGTCCCTCGGCCCCGAGCCGAAACCGCTTCGACACGCCGCGTACCGAAATCGCCGAGTTCATGTCACCCCCGAAGGCGGATAGCCCGGCCGGGCGCTCAACCCCGCACGGGGCAGGGGCGTGTCGCCGGTGCGCGCCCGCGGCACGCGCACCAGCACGCGCGCCGGGTTCCCGACCACCGTCGTGCCCGCGGCCACGTCCGCGATCACCACGCCGCCCAGCCCGACCAGCGCGCGCTCGCCGATTGTGACCCGCTGGCGCACGCACACACCGCCGCCCACATAGGCCGTCGTCCCGACCCGCACGAACCCGCTCAACAGCGCTCGCGGCGCGATCAGCGAGAAGTCTTCGACGGTGGTGTCGTGGCCGATCACGCAGCCGGACCCGAGCCACACGTGCGCGCCGACTGTGACGCCGCCCGCCAGCACGACGCCCGCGTTCACGCACGTCCCCGGTCCCACCTTCGCGCGCCGCGACACCGCCGCGAGCGGGTGAATCGGCGTCGCGAACTGGTCCGCGGGGAGCTGCGTTTGGGCGACGATCTCCGGCCGCTTCCGGTAGCTCTTGTCGCTGCCGATCGCGTTCACGAACAGCCGCCCGGCGTGTTGCCCCGCGTCGCGGACGCCGCCGAGAATCTCGAACCCCTCGAACGCGCTGCCCTTCGGGCGCGAGTCGTCCAAGAACCCGACCACTTCCCACGTCGGGCGCTCCGCGTTCGCGGCGTCCACGATGTCGAGAATGTCGAGGGCGTTCCCGCCGGTGCCGATGATGATGAGCGGGCGCGCCATTACACTGCGCCCCGCAGGCACTCGATTACGTAGTCTTGGTCCGCGTCGCTCATGGAGTGGTACAGCGGCAGCAGCACGGTGGTGTCGCGGGCCGCTTCGGACGCGGGCAGGCGGTACGGCCCGGCGGCGGCGTAGGCGGCCTCTTGGTGCGCGTTCATGATCCCGCGGCGGGTGCTCACCTTCGCCGCGAGCAGCCGGTTCATCAGTTCGTCGCGCGTCAGCGGGTAGTCGGCCGTCACGCGCACCGGGTACGACTGGTAGTTCGGTCGCGCGAAGTCCGGGACGTGCGGCGGAACGAGGCCGGGAATCGTCGCTAGTTCGCGCGTGTACCGCTCCGCGAGTTCGATGCGGCGGGCCAGAATGCCCGGCAGACGGCGCAGTTGTACGCTGCCCACGGCGGCCTGAATGTCGGTCATGCGGTAGTTGAACCCGACCTCCGGGTACTCCTCGAAAATCACCGTCTTCGCGGCGTGCCGCGTCGTGTCCGGGACGCTCATCGCGTGCTGCCGCAGCAGCCGGAACTTCGCGTCGAGCTTCGGGTCACTCGTCGTGAGCATCCCGCCGTCGCCGGTCGTCACGATCTTCCGCGGGTGGAACGAGAAGCACGCCACCGCGCCGTGCGGCCGGCCGATCCGCTCCCACCGCTCACCCACCTTCATCTCAGACCCGATCGCGCACGCCGCGTCTTCGACCACGGGCAGCCCGTGCCGCTCGGCCACCGCGAGCACCGCGGCCATGTCGCACGGCATCCCCATCTGGTGAACCGGCATGATCGCCTTCGTGCGCGGCGTAATCGCGGCTTCGATCTGTGCGGGGTCGATGTTGAACGTGCGCGGGTCCACGTCCACGAACACCGGCGTCGCGCCGCAGTAGCGCACCACGTTCGCGGTGGCGATGAACGAGTGGCTGACCGTCACCACTTCGTCGCCGGGGCCGACGCCGAGGACGTGCAGCGCGAGGTGCAGCGCGGTGGTGCAGTTGGAGACCGCGCACGCGTGCGCCGCGCCGACGTAGTGCCCGAACGCCTCCTCGAACGCGGTCACGCGCGGGCCTTGCGTGACCCAGCCGGAAAGAATGGCGTCGCGCGCGGCGGCGGCCTCTTCTTCGCCCAACTCGGGCTTGGCAATGGGAATCGTCGGGCGTTCGGTGGTGAGCATCGTGTGGGCTTGTGGTGGGCGCGCGAGAAGCGGAAAGGGAAGGTCAGGCGGTGGCGAGTTCGGCCCCGCGGGCGGCGGCGCGCCACTCGGCGAGTTCCCGGAGGCCGTCGGTGAGTTGCGTTTCGGCGACGAAGCCGATTTCGGCGCGGGCGCGGGTGGTGTCGGCCAACCGGCGCGGCACCGCGTTTACTTTGCGCGGCGGGTGGAACTCGGGTTCGAGGTGGTACGCGCCGGTGACGGTTTGAATCGCGCCCCAGAGTTCCAGCAACGAGGTTTCGGTCCCGCTCGCGACGTTGTACACGTCGTCGGTGCGGTCCGACTTCATTGCCGCGATGTTGGCCCGCGCGATGTCGCCGATGTACACGAAGTCCATCGTCGCGGAGCCGTCGCCGTGGATCTGCGGGCGGGTGCCCTTCTCGGCGCAGTCGAGCCAGCGGATGAACACTTCCGTGTACGCCCCGGTCACGTCCATCCGCGGGCCGTACACGTTGAAGTACCGCAGGCCGACGCTCGGCAGGCCGTTCATGTCGCGGAAGTGTTTGGCGATCCCCTCGTTCATCACCTTCGCGGAACCGTACAGCGTGCGGTTGTTGTACGGGTGGTGCTTTTCGTCCGTGGGGAACACGTCGGCCCCGCCGTACACCGACGCGCTCGACGCGTACACCACCTTCTTCACGCCCTCGGCCGCGGCGGCCTCAAACACGTTGAAGGTGCCCATCACGAGCACGTCCATGCAGTCGCGCGGGGTCTCGGCGCACAGCGTGATGCGGATGGCGGCTTGGTGGAACACGTAGTCGCACCCGGCGACCGCGGCCCGCACCGCGGCGGCGTCGCGCACGTCGCCGGTGATGAAGTTGAGTTTCCGCCGCGCGCGGGCCGGGGCGAGGTTCGCCACGCGCCCGCGGATCAGGTTGTCGAGGACGCGAATCTCGCCCGCGCCTTCGTCGATCAGCCGATCGACGATGTGCGAGCCGACCAGCCCGGCCCCGCCGGTGACGAGAACCGTTGCGCCTTCGAGTGACACGCCCACGACTTGTTCCCTTCGGTGTGCGCCGCTCGGCGCGTACTCCGTGCCCGTGGGTGCCGGGCACCCGCTGCGCCGCTTCGCGGCCCGAACCGACTGTGCGCCGACCGAGAACCCGCCGGGTAAAGGGGAAAGCAAAGGCGGGACCGAACGCCGGAAAAAGTGAGAGATTCGTGCCAACTCGCTGAAAATACGGGGGTTGTGCCCGCGTTCGGCCCGGCGCGAACCGGCCCGTTTACACTTCCCGGCACGCGGGCTGTAAAGGGCCGCGCGCCGCGCGGAACACACGCCGCTTACAGCGCCTTCAGCACGTCCGTGAGGGTTTCGACCACCACGTCCTGTTGCCCCTCGGTCAGCTCCGGGAACAGCGGGAGCGTGAAGCACTCGCGGGCGACGCGCTCCGTAACCGGGAAGTCGCCGGCCTCGTGCCCCAAGTTCGCATACGCGGGTTGGAGGTGGACCGGCACCGGGTAGTGCAGACCGGTTTGCACGCCGCGCGCTTCCAACTCCGCGCGGATACGGTCGCGCTCGGGGTGCAGCAGCACGAACAGGTGCCACACCGGATCGCACCCGCGGCGCACCACCGGCAGATCGATAGGCAGGTCGCGGAGCAGGTCCAAGTAGCGCTCGGCGAGCACGCGCCGCCGCGCCGTCCACCGGCCGATGTGCTTCATCTTGATGCCGAGGATCGCACCCTGCATCGCGTCCATGCGGTAGTTGAAGCCGATTTCGGCGTGGTGGTACCGCTGCGTTTGGGCGTGGTCGCGGAGGGCGCGCATGCGGGCCGCGGCCGCGTCGTCGTTGGTGACGACCGCGCCGCCCTCGCCGCACGCGCCGAGGTTCTTACCGGGGTAGAAGCTGAACCCGGCGGCGAACCCGAACCCGCCCACCGGCTTGCCCGCGTAGGTCGCCAAGTGCGCTTGCGCCGCGTCCTCGATCAGCGGCAGCCCGAACCGGTCGGCGACGGCCCGCAGCGCGGTCAGGTCGGCCGGTTGGCCGTACAGGTGAACCGGCATGATGGCCTTCGTGCGGCGCGAAATCTTCGCGGCCACGCGGTCCGGGTCCATCGTGTACGTCTCGGGATCGACGTCCACGAACACCGGAGTCGCCCCGCAGTAGCTGATCGCCCAACTGGTGGCGATGAACGTCATGGGAACGGTGACGACCTCGTCGCCGGACCCCACGCCCGCGGCGATAAGGGCGAGGTGCAGCGCCGAAGTGCCGGTGTTCACGCCGATACAGTGCTTCACGCCGTGGGCGGCGGCGAACGCGGACTCGAACGCCGCGACGTGCGGCCCGAGGATGTAGCCGCCGCTGTCGGCGACGCCCGCGAGCGCGTCCAGCACTTCGCCCCGCACTTGGGCGAACTGGGCGCGCATGTCGGAGAACGGCACCCGAACGGGACCGGGGGCCGCGACGGGGGCGGAAACGGGAGCGCGAGACGGAGCGACCGCGATCATGGTGGGGCTTTCACTCGTGGGAGGAACGGAGGCGGAGGAACCGGGCCGGGCAGCCGGCGACGACCGCGCCGGGTTCGACGCTGCGCGTCACCACCGCGCCGGCGGCGATCAGCGCGCCCTCGCCGATGACGACGCCGGGCAGGATCACCGCGCCGCTGCCGATGGACGCGCCGCGGCACACGCGCGTGGGAATGAGCTCCCAGTCCGCGTTGGTTTGCAGTTCGCCGTTTTCGGTCGTGGCCCGCGGGTCGCGGTCGTTGGTGAACATGACCCCGTGACCGACGAACACCTCGTCTTCGATGGTGACGCCCGAGCACACGAACGAGTGGCTCGAGATCTTGCACCGCGCGCCGATGTCTGCGCCGGCCTGAATCTCGACGAACGCACCCACCCGGGTGTCGTCGCCGATGCGACAGCCGTACAGGTTAGCGAAGCAGTGAATGACCACGTCCCGCCCCAACTGGACCGTCGGCGAGACCCGGACGAAGTCCCTCGCGAACCGCTCTTGAATCAGTAAGCCCATACGTCGTTTCCCCCCCGGGCAGCACCAACCGCCCGCCTTGAGCACGAATGCTCCGTGTCGCCGCCTCGAGGAGCCGGACCACCCGGACCCCCATCCGCCCGTCGCTGACCGGCTCCGCCTCGCCCCGCGCGCACTCCGCGAAGTGCGCCACCATCGCTTGCAGCGCCTCACCGGGTTCGATGTGCGGGCTCCACATGTCCCCGGTTCGGTACCCGACCCGCAGCCGCGACTCCTCCGCCTCCGACAGCTCGATCCCGCGGTCGTACACCTTGAGCGGTTCCGCCGCGTTCAGCTCGTTGAAGATCAGGCTCTTCTTCGACCCGGCCACGATCATCTGCCGCACCTTTACCGGCGACAGCCAGTTCACGTGGAAGTTCGCCATCAGCTTTTCGCCGTAGTCCACGTTCACGTAGGCGATGTCTTCGATCTCCGGGTTCGCGTGCGAGCAGCCCCACGCCGAGATGCTCCGCGCCGGGGCACCCAGCAGGTGCTCCACGATCGACAGGTCGTGCGGGGCCAAGTCCCAGATCACGTTCACGTCCGACTGGAACAGCCCGAGGTTGATGCGCACACTGTCCACGTAGTGCAACTCGCCGAGGTCGCCGGACTCGACCAACTGCTTCATCCGCCGCACGGTGTTGCTGAACAGGTAGGTGTGGTCCACCATCAGCACGCGGCCCAACTTCGACGCGCGGTCCGCGAGCAGTTGCGCCTCGCGCACCGACCCCGCGAGCGGCTTCTCCACCAGCACGTCTTTGCCCGCTTCGAGGCACCGCAGGGCCAGCGGGTAGTGCGTGGAAACGGGCGTCGCGATGGCGACCGCGTCGAGCGGCAGCTCGAGCAGTTCGTCCACGGTGGCGACCGCGGCGAGGCCCGGGTAGGCGCGGGACGCCGCGGCCCGGCGCGCCGGGCTGGCGTCGCACACCGCGACCGGTTCGGTGCGCGGGCACGCCCCGAAGTTGCGGACGAGGTTCGGCCCCCAGTACCCGTACCCGATCAGACCGATGCGCAGGCGATCCATTGCATTCCCTCTCGGCGGCAGCGAATCACGGTGGTTCAAATCAGGTCGGCGAAGTCGTCTTCGACGCGGCGGAAGTAGGCCAGCGCCAGCACCGCGACGCCGAACACGACGGTGGCGGACAGGGCCAGTTGTTCCCACGGGATCGGCAGCCCGAGGCACGCGGCCCGGAACCCGCCGATCAGCCCGGTGAGCGGGTTCGCCCACATGAGCCACGCCATCACGCCGGTTGCGTCCGCCGGCGGCTGCATGTACACGGTGGGTGTCGCGAACATCCAGAACTGGATCAGGAACGGAATCACGTAGCGGAAGTCGCGGTACCGCACGCTCAGCGCCGCCAGCCCGGTCCCGAACGCCAGCCCCGCCAGCCCGATGAGCAGCGCGATCGGTACCGCGAGCAGGAGCGCGGCCCCCGGCACCGCCCCGAACCACGCCATCAGCACCGCGAGCACACCCAGCGCGACGCAGAAATCGACCGTCGAGACGCCGACCGCGGCGATCGGGATCGCCAGCCGCGGGAAGTAAATCTTCGTGACCAGCCGTTCGGCCCCGAGCACGCTGTTGCCCGCGCCGCCCATGGCCGACGCGAAGAACATCCACGGGACCAACCCGGCCAGCGCGAACAGCGGGTACGGCAGCCCGGCCGACGACATGCCCGCGAGACGGCCGAAGAAGACCGTGAACACGGCCATCATCAGTACCGGCTGCAGCACCACCCAGCCGACGCCCAGCACGGTCTGCTTGTACCGCACCTTCACGTCGCGCCAGACGAGAAAGCCCAGCAGTTCGCGGAACCGCCACAGCTCGCGGAAGTCGAGCAGCCGCCAGCCGCCACCGGGCCCGATCCGCGTGAGCGGCAGTTCGGCAGGGGCGTCCGGTTCGGCCGGCTCGCGGGTCGGGCCGGCGGGCGGCGCGTCGGGGGCGTCGGTTCGCAACAAAGGTGTGATCCTGCGGGGTTCGCAACTCGGAACGGCGAGGGGTCAGCGGGCGGCAACGAGTTCGGCGTCCGGGGCCGGTTCCACCACGCCCGGGCCGGGCACGCGGAGCAGCACGCGGAACAGCCCGTCGAGTCCGATCACCTTCACCGAGGTGACGAGGATGAGCCGCAGGTCGAGCGACAGGCTCTGGTTCTCGGCGTAGTAGGTGTCGTACCGCACCTTGCGGCGCACGCTCTCCACGTTCGTGTCGGGCGGCAGTTGCACCTGCGCGAGACCGGTCACGCCGGGCAGCACGCCGAGCCGCTCGCCGTAGCCGGCCACGAGCGGTTCGATCTTGGCGACGATCTCCGGGCGCTCGGGCCGCGGACCCACCAGCGCCATGTCGCCGCGGAGCACGTTCCACAGCTGCGGCAGCTCGTCGATGTGCGTCTTGCGCAGGAACCGGCCCACGAGGGTGACGCGCGGGTCGCCCTTCCCGGTGGACCAGCGCGCGCCGGTGGCCGCCTCGCAGTTGTGGGCCATCGTGCGAATCTTGTAGATGGTGAACGGGCGGCGGTTCAGCCCGAGCCGCGTCTGCGAGTAAATGGCCGGCCCCGCCGAGGTGAGCCGCACCAGCACGATCGCCGCGAGCACGATCGGAGCCGTGAGCACCAACAGCGGGGCGGCGAGGGCGCAGTCGCTCCACCGCTTCCACCGGGGAACGAAATCGATCGGCGGCCGCGCGCGGCGGTCCGCGCCAGTTGGGTCGAGCACGGGGCATCCGGGGCTAGGGAACGGGGCAGGGCACCGGCGGGCGCGCGGGCGGGCGGGAAGCGCGGGGCGCGTTAGTAGTCGGCGCGC
>JALHNS010000344.1 GCA_022843445.1 Gemmata sp. | reverse complement strand
GTCGGGTCCGCTCGTTGAGCAGGCGCGGCAACAGGTCGAGGCGCAGGGTGCAGTCGGCCGGATCGACGTCGAGGTACCGCACCGTCGCGCCGGCGTCGGCGGCCGCCAGAACCCACGGCGTGACGTTGGCGTCGTGGTCGAGACGGGTCACCACCACTTCGTCGCCGGGCCGCCACGTCCTCGCCAGCGCCCGGCTCAGGGCGAAGGTCAGGGAGGTCATGTTCGGCCCGAACACGACCTCGTCCGGGTCCGCCGCACCGAGCAGGTCGGCGACGGCCCCCCGCGCGGCATCGACCACCGCGCCGGCCGCGCGGCTGGTTACGAACGCCCCGCCGTCGTTGGCGTTCCGGTGCGCGAGGCAGTCGGTCACGGCGTCGATCACCGACTGGGGCACCTGGCTCCCGCCGGGGCCGTCGAGGAACGCGGCCGGGCGGCCGTTTACGTGCCGGGCAAGGCCGGGGAACCGGCGGCGGCACGCGGCGACGTCCAACTGCGGAGTCATGTCTTGAGCCTCACGGTGCCCGGACCGGTGCCCCGCGGCCCCGCACCGCGCGGCCCGGAAAGCCCTGTCATCGCACGACGGATTCGGGTATCGTACGACAACCCGCCGACGATCCCACCGCCGATCCCGGTCGCACCAATCCCCGTCGAACCGAGCCAACCCCGCGGAGCGACACGGCCCGTGCCCCGCCCGCGGCCCGCGCGGCGGACGCGCCGGAAATGCAAGGGGCCCAAAGCGAACTCGTGCGGTCTTCGTGTGGGCCCTCCGTGATCCGAGGGACGTTGCCGGGTGGATCCCGCGACGCCGATCCGACGGCTCAAGCCAGAGGATCCGATGCGTCACCACTCCCGGCGAGACCTGCTTCGCGTCGGCGCGCTCGGCGCGCTGTCACTCGCGGACCTCCTGCGCGCCCGGGCGGACGCCCCCTCGCCGAAATCACGGATCCGCGCCGTCATCCTGCTCCAGCATTACGGCGCGCCGAGTCACATCGACCTGTGGGACCCCAAGCCCGACGCGCCCGCCGAGATTCGCGGGGAATTCTCGACCATCCCGACGAGTCTGACCGGCTACCGCGTCACCGAAATCATGCCCCGGCTGGCGAACTGGTGCCACCGGCTGGCGCTCATCCGCACCATGACCCACGGGGTCGCCAACCACAACCCCGGCACCTACCTCGCCATCACCGGGCACACGCCCGAGCGCGACGTGGTGCAGGTCGGGGCGACGAAGGACGACTGGCCGGCCTACGGCTCGGTCCTCACCCGGTTCCGGCCGTCGGAGACGAGCGTACCGCCGTTCGTGCAACTCCCGCACGTCGCGTTCGATTAGGTGTACAAGTGCCCGGGTCAGTGGGGCGGGTGGCTCGGCGAGAAGTACGACCCGTTCATCGCCGTCGGCGACCCGACCGGGGCGAGCGCCCGCGTCGAACTGTCGCTGCCCGCGGACCTCACGCCGACCCGGTTGGAAGACCGTCGTTCGTCGTTGAGGTGCTTGGACGCGCAGTCCCGGGCGCTCGACGCGGCAGCCGGTTCCGGCGGGTTCGACGTGTTCCGCGAGCGCGCGGCGGCGATCCTCACCTCGTCGGAGACCCGGGCGGCGTTCGACCTGAGCGGCGAACCCCTCCGGGTGCGCGACCGGTACGGGCGCAACAAGGTCGGCCAGTCGTACCTCATGTCCCGGCGGCTGGTCGAAGCGGGGGTGCGGTTCGTGACCTGCTTCAACGGCTCGAACCCCGGGGACGGGTGGGACACCCACGAGAACAATTTCGTCCGCTTGAAGAGGGACCTGATGCCGCCCGACGACCTCGCGTTCAGCGCGCTGCTGGAGGACCTTCACGCGCGCGGGTTGCTCGACACGACGCTCGTCATCTGGGCGGGGGAGTTCGGGCGCAAGCCGGAGATCGCCAAGGCCGGTCCCACCTTCGTCGGGCAGGGCGGCCGCGACCACTGGCCCCATTGCTACACGGTCGTGCTCGCGGGCGGCGGGGTGAAGCCGGGGTTCCTGCACGGCAGTTCGGACAAGAACGCCAAGTACCCGAAGGACTCCCCGACGACCCCCGCGGACTTCGCCGCGACCCTGTACCACGCGCTGGGCATCGACCCGCGGGCCGAGGTCAACGACCGACTCGGCCGCCCTCTGGTGCTGACGAACGGAACCCCGGTGACCGAATTGTTTTCCTGATACCGGTCCGTCGCCGAACCGGCTACACCAAATCCGCAACCTCGGCGGCCGATGAGTCGGTGCGCGGCCATCAGGTTCCGTCGTTGCAATATCATGAATCACCCCGGTACCGCCCGCCATCCCGAGCGCTCCCAAGGGTCGCTATGAACTCCCCCCGCATCGCCGCGCTGTTCGCGGTATGTCTCCTCGGCTACGTGGCGCTGGCCGCCGACCCGGCCACGAATCCGAAAGCGGTCACGGAACCCGACCTCCCCGACGGCACCGATGCGGCCCGCAAGCAGATCGCGACGTTCAACGTTCCCGGCGGGTTGAAGGTCGAACTGTTCGCCGCGGAGCCGATGCTCGCGAGCCCGGTCGCGATCGGCCTCGACGAGAAGAACCGCGTGTTCGTGGCCGAGGAGTACCGCTTCAACCGCGGCACCGAGGAGAACCGCAGCCGCAGTTTCCTCCTCGACGACGATCTGCAAATCCGCACTCTCGAAGAGCGGCTCGCGATGTACCGCAAGCACGCGAAGCAGTTCGAGGGCGGGATGAACTGGTTCACCAAACACAGCGACCAGATTCGGCTCCTCGAAGACACCAAGGGCGCGGGGAAGGCCGACAAGAGCACGGTCTTCGCCGACGGTTTCAATCAGCCGCTCGACGGCTTGGCGGCGGGCGTGATGGCCTTCAACGGTGACGTCTACTTCACCTGCATTCCGAATTTGTGGAAGCTCAAGGACACCAAGGGCACCGGCAAGGCCGACGTGCGCGAAGCGGTCCTCACCGGGTTCGGCGTGAACTGCGCGTTCCTCGGTCACGACCTCCACGGTCTCGCGTGGGGGCCCGACGGGAAACTCTATTTCAGCGTCGGCGACCGCGGCTTCCACGTCACCAGCAAGGAGGGCGTCACGCACAGCGGACCGCGCACGGGTGCGGTGTTCCGCTGCAACCCGGACGGCACGGAATTCGAGGTCGTTCACCGCGGCCTACGGAACCCGCAGGAACTCGCGTTCGACCAGTACGGAAACTTGTTCGCCGACGACAACAACTGCGACAAGGGCGACCACGCGCGCCTCGTGTACGTGGTCGAGGACGGCAACAGCGGCTGGAACATGCCGTATCAAACGATCCCGGCTCCGTACACCGGCGGGCCGTGGTTCGCGGAGCGCCTATGGCACCTCCAACACGTCGGGCAGCCGGCGTACATCGTGCCCCCGGTCGGGAAGATCGGGACCGGACCGAGCGGGTTCCTGTTCACGAGCGGGACGAGCCTGCCGGACCGCTACAAGAACAGCTTCGTGATGTGCAACTTCACCGGCGGCGGCGGTGGGCTGGAGGCGTTCCGCGTGAAGGCGAAGGGGGCCGGGTTCGAGATCGAGGACTACCACGACTTCCTCAAGCCGATCATGGCGACCGACGCCGAGTTCGGCTACGACGGCAAGCTGTACGTCTCGGACTTCGTGGGGCTCGACTGGAGCGGCAAGAGCCGCGGCGGGCGCATCTACACGGTGTTCGACCCCGCGAAGGTCGACACCCCGGTCGTGACGGAAACGAAGAAACTGTTCGCCGAAGGCTTCGCCAAACGGAGCGCCGACGAACTCACGAAATTGCTCGGGCACGCCGACCAGCGCGTGCGCCAGCGGGCCCAGTTCGCGCTCGTGGAACGGGCCGGAAACGCGCCCGCGATTACCACGGCGCTGGACACAATCGCCGCGAAGAACGACAGCCAGTTCGCACGCATTCACGCGCTGTGGGCGCTCGGGCAACTCGCCCGCAAGAACCCGGACGCGGCTAAAGCGATCGCGGCCCGGCTCACCGACCCCGACGGCGAGGTGCGCGCGCAGGCCGCGAAGCTGACCGGTGACACCGGCAACGCCGCGGCGGCCGCGATGCTCGTTGAGCGCCTCACCGATACGAACCCGCGGGTGCGCTTCTTCGCGGCCCAATCGCTCGGCAAGTTGAAGCACAAACCGGCCGTCGGGCCGCTGTTCGACGTGCTGAAAGCGAACAAAGACGAGGACGCTTTCATCCGCCACGCCTGTGTCACGGCGCTGGCGCGCATCGCGGACGCCGACGGGGTTGCGGCACGGTCCGACGACCCGAGCGCGGCCGTACGAATGGCCGTCGTGCTGGTTCAGAGCAAACTCGCGGACAAGCGGATCGCGAAGTTTCTGACCGACGCCGATCCGCTGGTGCGCACGGAAGCCGCGCGCGCGATTCACGACCTCCCGATGGACGACCTGCTCGCCCCGCTGGCGGCGCAGCTCCGGAAGCTGGTAGCGTCGCCGATCCCCGAGAGCGACGCGCTCGCGCGGCGCGCGATCAGCGCGAGCTACCGCATCGGTGCTGCCGAAAACGCGAAGGCGGTTCTCGCGGCGGCGACCTGCCCGACGCTCTCCGCGGCCGTTCGGTCCGAGGCGCTCGCGGCGCTGAAGGACTGGTCGAACCCGACGCCGCGCGACCGCGTGACCGGCTTCTGGCGCAGCGAGAAGCCCCGCGACGCCGCGATCGTTCGCGGGGTTGTCGAGAGCGAACTCGAAACGCTCCTCGCGGGCACGACCGGTCGGCTTCAGACGGACGCGGTCGAGTTGGTCGTCGCGGTCGGAGCGAAGGCGGACGAGACCCGGTTCGCTTCGATCGCGGGCGATCCGAAGGCCGATCCGAACCTGCGCTTCGCGGCGGTGCGGTTCTTCGCGGGCCGCAAATCGAAGCAGGCGGACGAGGTCATCACTGCCGCGCTGACGAGTACCGCGCCGCTGGTCCGCGCCGAGGCGCGCGAACTCGTCGCGAAGGCCGATCCGGCGCGCGGGGTGCCGCTACTCGACGAAGTGCTCGCCGACGAGAAGGCTCCGGTGCGCGAACGTCAGCGGGCACTCGCCGCGCTCGCCGCGCTGAGAGTGCCGGCCGCGGGTCGCGTACTCGACGCTTGGACGTATCGCCTCGCGGCCGGCGAGGTGCCGGTCGATCTGCAAGTCGATGTGCTCGACGCGCTGAAGGCGGCCCCGTCGCCGCTGCGCGACCGGTTGCGGTTGAAGTTCGAGTCCGCGGTGCCACCGGGTCCGGTCGGTAAATTCACAATCAGCCTGACGGGGGGCGACGCCGACGCGGGGCGCGACGTGTTCTTCAACCACGCGGCGGCCCAGTGCGTGCGGTGTCACACGATCAACGGGTCCGGCGGCACCGCGGGCCCGGACCTGACGCAGGTGGCGGCGCGCAACCCGACGAAGACGCGCGAACACTTGCTGGAGTCGCTGGTGTTACCGAGCGCGAAAATCGCGCCCGGCTTCGGAACGGTCACGCTCACACTGGTGGACGATCGCGCGATCGGCGGCACCCTGCTGTCGGAAGAAAAGGGAACGCTCGTCGTGCAGACGCCGGACGGCAAGAAGGTGACCGTGCGGGCCGACGAGATCGAACGGCGTTCCGCGCCGCTCTCGTCCATGCCGGCGGTCGACCGCGCGCTGACAACCCGCGAGATGCGCGACCTGATCGAGTTCCTGATGACGCTGAAGTAGTCGTCCGTGCCGACGAACGGGTGCGCTTCGGTCCGGCGCGATAGGGGACCGCAACGACGACAATGAACTCAATACCGCAAAGCCTGTAGCCTAACTGTAGCCAACGCCCGGGATACTGGCGGAAACCGTGGACGTCACGAGACTTGCCCTACCCCACGATTCGCTACAAATTCGAGCCTTCCGGACATCAGCGGACACTGATGGACATCCGATCAGACTGATTGACATTGTGGGGGTCACTGGTTCAAGTCCAGTAACGCGCACTCATCGCAAGGGCCGCGAACCTGAAGGTTCCCGGCCCGGATGCGTTTCGAGCCCGCGGCACCGCGCTACACCCACAGTTCTAGCACGCGCAACGCCAGTTCTTGCCACTGGTCGAACGCGTCTTCGCTCTCGAACCCCTCGATGTCGCGCCCGGTGCTCAGTTCCGGGTACGGACCCGTGACGCCGAGTTCCGTCACCACCACGTTCTCGAGTTGCATGTCCGGTTGCTTCGCGAACGCGACCAAGCTGTGAACCTGCGCGTTCCGGGCCAACCGCGACAGGTGCGCCAGCGCCGCGTCGCGGTTCGGCACCTCCTGTACCTCGCCGTCGCCGCGCTCGATCGGCTCGCGCAGCAGGAGCGCGAGCAACTTGGCTTCTTCGGCGAGCGGGTTCTTGCCCGCCTCTTGAACGAACAGCACCTCGAACCGAATCGCGTCGGTGCTCAGCCAGTCGCTCAGCTTGCGCACCAGCGCCGTCACGAGCGACTGCACCATCACGATGCGCTGACACGGCAGTTGCGGGTCTTTGAACCGGGCCGCGATCAGGTCCGGGAACAGCACGAACACGAACGCGCGCCGCCGGCGCAGGAACTGGTTCTCGTCGCGCGAGTAGTAGAACAGTTCGTCGCGCACGAACTTCATGTCGAACAGGTCCGGGCTTTGCGGCTCCATGTAGGCGAGTTGCGAGTGCAGGAGGCTCTCGATCGAACCTTTCGTGGAGATCGACGTGTAGCCGCCCACCGGGTACTGGTCCTCGTCCAGCACCCGGGTCGGCACCTCCTTGCGGCCGACCAGCGGCTTCACCGGGCGGCCCGGCAAGTGCGACTCGATCCGCGCCGTCGTTTGGAGGATCTGCCGGTGCGCGACGTACTGCCCCATGTCCGCCAGCGCGGTGCCCTGTTCGAGCGCGAGGATGTCTTCTTGCGCGAGCACCTCGGCCCAGCGCCGCCCGGCCGACACGAGCGCTTCGTACAGGTCGACGAGCAGCGGGAGCGGGCCGGCCTGTTCGAGGCCGTCCCAGCCGGCGCGGAGCACCTCGTCCGGGTTGGTCGAGAGCAGCCCGCGAATGATCGCCGGCGGCAGCGACACGCCCGGCAGCCCGGCCCGCTCGCGAATCTGGTTCACCATGTACGCAACGCCGCGCACGCGGTCCCTGTCGCGGAACTTCTTCACCGCGTCGCCGGCGCGCTCGAACGTCCAGTCGGAGTAGAACCGCCCGAGGACGTGGTCCTCGTAGCTGCGGCCCAGCGCCGGGGGCCAACCGGGCAGGTGCAGCGGTTCCTTCTGCCGGTCGGCCGAATCGACGCCCACCGCGACGTTGCCCACGTCGGCGACGAACCCGACGGGCGGCAGTGGGTGCCCGGCCGACGCGACCTCCATCGCCCACTCGAGCGCGGCGCGCACCGTGCGCGCCGCGGGCTTCACGGCCCGCTGCAGCCACAGCCCTTCGAGGATGAAGCGGCGCGCGAGGTCCGGGTCGCGCAGTTCGATCACGTCCATTGACACGCTCGGTGAAGCCGAAATCGCCCCACCTACTTATATCGCCGCGCCGCGGGGTTTCCAAACTCGGTTCGCGACCGCGCGCCGGCGCGCGCGGCACAACCGCTAAAGTTTGCCGCGCCCCGCGCCGATGTTAGGAGCGACGTGGGATTTCTTCGAACGGTTTTCGGCTGTCGCGCGGGTTGGGCCGCGAGGGGGCCGGGCGAGGGGCGCATGACGATCGCGCGAGTCCTTCTTCCCGGGGTGATGGCGCTGGCGGTCGCGGGACCGGCGTCCGCCCAGTACGGGTCCGCGCCGGCGCGGTACGACCACCTCGTGCCGTCGGTGCGCCCGGCCGGCGCGCAAGAACCGCCCCCGGCGGCGCGACCCTTCGCGCAACCGTCGGTACCGA
>JALHNS010000343.1 GCA_022843445.1 Gemmata sp. | reverse complement strand
GACGGCACGCGGAGCGTGCCTACTACCTTGGGCACGCTCCGCGTGCCTACGTTACGGTTGCGGCAGCACCCGCTTCGGGTACTCCGGCCGCGCGTCCTTCTTCGGCGGGTTCTTCTTCAGCGCTTCCAGCGCCAGTTCGATCGCCTTCTCCAACTGCGGGTCCTTGCCGGCGATCAGGTCTTTCGGCCACATGGTCACGTCGTGGTCCGGGGCCACGCCCTCGTTCTCCACGATGAACCCGCCCTCCGGGTCCCAGATGGCGAAGCTCGGCGCGGTCACGGTGCCGCCGTCCATCAGCACCGGGTAGCCGCCGATGCCGACCAAACCGCCCCACGTGCGCTTGCCGACGAGCGGCCCGATGCCGAACTTGCGGAACATGTACGGCAGCATGTCGCCGCCGCTGCCCGCGCCTTCGTCGATAATCATCACCTTCGGCCCGAACACCGCGGCCGACGGCGAACGGTTGTCTGCGCCGTACCGCGGTGCCCAGTAGCTGGCGAACGGGCGGCGCAGGATGTCGATGTAGTAGTCGGCGATCTGCCCGCCGCCGTTGAACCGCTCGTCGATGATGAGCGCGTCTTTGTCCACCTGCGGGAAGAAGTAGCGCTTGAAGTCGGCCATCCCGGGGCCGGCCGTGTCACGAACGTGAACGTAGCCCACGCGCCCGCCGGTCGCCTTCTCGACCTTCTTCAAGTTCCCTTCCACCCAATCCATGTTGCGCAGGTTGTACTCACTCGCGATCGGCTCCACGCTCACCGTGCGGCTACCCTTACCGTCGGCGTTCGGCCCGACGGTGATGTCGGTGAGCTTGCCGGCTGTGTTCTCGAACAGCGAATACACTTCGGTCGGGGCCTTCAGTTCCTTGCCGTTGACCGCGAGCAGGAACTCGCCTTCCTTCACGTTCACGCCCGGTGCCGTGAGCGGGGAGCGCAGCGTCGCGCTCCAGTTCAGCCCGCCGTAAATCTTCTTGAACTTGTAGCGGCCGTCCGCGACTTCGAAATCCGCGCCGAGCAACCCGCCCTGCACGGTCTTCTTCTCGAAGGGCCGTTCGCCGAAGCTCGTGATGTAGCTGTGGCCGACCGCGAGTTCCGACAGCATCCACCGGATCACGCGGTACAGGTCCGCGCTGCTGGTGAGGTGCGGGAGGAACACTTCGTACTTCTTCTTCATCGCGGGCCAGTCGGCCCCGTGCATGTTCGGGTCGTAGAAGAAGTCGCGGTTGATGCGCCACGCTTCCTCGAAAATCTGCTTCCACTCGGCCCGCGGATCGACGCGCACTTCGACCGTCTCGAAGTTCACTTTGCCGGCGCCGCCGGCAGGCGGCGCGGGCGCGGTCGGAAGGCCACCCGTGCGCGGGCCGACGCCCGCCGGCGCGCCGCCACCGCCACCGGCAGCAGAAGTGATGAACCAGTTCCCGCCGCCGGTGGAGTACAGCAGCTTGCGCGCGTCCGGCGTCAGCTCGTAGTTCGTCACGCCGGCTTGCACCAACGTCGCGCGCTTGCGGTCGATGTCGTAGCGGAACAGCGTCGCGCCCGCCGGGCCTTCGCCGCGCGCCCGCGGGCCGTCGTCGCCGCGCGTGACGTAGTACACCTGATTCGCGGCCCCGGCGCTCAGCCCCGCGTAGTTCCCGGTCGGCAGCGGGAACGACAGGATGCGCTGGCCGATCTCGGCGAAGTCGATGGCGAACGCTACATCTTTCTTCTCGACCTTCGGTGCGGGCTTCTCACCGTCGGTCTTCTCTTCGTCACTCTCGCGCAGGAACGGGCTGGGCAGGTCTTTGTTCAGCACCACGAGGTTGATCGACCAGCGCGGTTGGCGCGAGTCGGCCGCGGACTGGCTGAACCCGTGCTTGCTCATGCCGGTGTCGTTCGAGCCGAGGAAGTACAGGTACTTCCCGCCAGCGTCGAACGCCGGGTCGGTCGCTTCGGTGAAGCCGTCCGTGACCGGGAACGACTTGCCTTGCTCCAGCGAGTACGCGTACACGCGGGAAATCATCGCGGGCGTGTTCACGGAGTAGGTGAGCCACTTCGAGTCCGGCGACCAACTCGACGGCTTCAGCCCGCGCCCGAGGCCGTGCTTCGGCTCCACGACTTTCGTGATCTTGCCTTCGGCCACATCGAGCACGAACACGGTCTGCGCGTTGTCGCGGAAGACGATCTTCTTGGAGTCGCGCGACCAAATCGGATCGAAGTAGAACCCGGCACCGGTCAGCTTCACCTTCCGCGCTTCACCTTTGCCGGTTTGCGGCGCGAGCACGAGTTGGTACTCGCCGCCCGCGTCCGAGAAGTACGCGATGGTCTTGCCGTCCGGCGACCACGCCGGGTTGCGCTCGTGAACGTCCGGCGTGTTCGTGAGCACGCGGGGGTCGCCCTTCTCGGCCGGCACCGTTACGATCTCGCCGCGGAACTCGATCGCGACGCGCGACCCGCTCGGCGAGACGCTCACGTCGCGCACGTACTTGTAACCCTTCGCGAACCGCGCGCGGGCTTCACCGTTGTCGATGGCGATGCCGACCTTCAGCCGCGCCGATTCGGTCATCGGCGGGGCCATCGTGTGCAGGTAGCCGGCTTGCTCGAAGATGAGGCGCGTGCCGTCGGTGTTGATGTCCAGCACCGGGAAGTCTTTGAACTTCGTGACCTGCTTCAGGTCCTTCGTTTCGGTCTCGTAGGCGAACACGTTGTACTCGCCGGCGCGGTCGGAGCGGAAGTACAGCGTGCGGCCCACCCAGTTCGGGTCGAGGTCGTTGCAGCGGTCCTTCGGCTGCGGGATTTCGACCACGTCGTGCGTCTTCGTGTTGTAAATCCACACGCGCGAGTGCGTGCCGCCGCGATAGTTCTTCCACTGCGGCGTGGCGTCCCGCACCGGGGTGTACGCGATGAAGTCGCCGTCCGGCGAGTACGCGGCCTCGAAGCCCCACGGGATCGGCAGTTGCGTCGGCATCCCGCCGGTGAGCGGCACCGTGAAGAGTTGCTGGTAGCGGGTGCTGTACACGTTGCGCGGCGACGAGAACAGCACCGCTTTGCCGTCCGGGGTGAAGCCGCGCACGGTGTCGCTCGCGGGGTGCGTGGTGAGCCGCGTCGGGGTGCCGCCGGCCACCGGGATCGTGTACACGTCGGTGTTGCCGTCGTACTGCGCGCTGAACGCGATGGTCTGGCCGTCCGGCGCGAACACCGGGTTCGATTCGAGGCCGATGTCGCTGGTGATGCGCCGCGGGTTCTTCCCGTCGGCGTCCGCGACCCACAAGTCGTCCGCGTACACGAACGCGATGTTCTTCGCGCTCACCGCGGGCATCGATAGCAATCGCGTGTCGGTTTGGTCGGGCTGCGCGTCGGCGCGCGGTGCGGCACAGAGCCACACCGTCGCGAGCAGCGCCAGTTTCAGCGTGCGCGTCATGATGAACGGTCCCCGAAAGGTGCGGGAGAGGGGATGACAACGGGCTGGGCACCATCATAGGCGCACCGGGCGCAGTTCGGCTAGATTCCTGCGCGGATCACGCTATGCCGGCCGCACACGCGAACCCGCGAGGTACTTCCCATGCGCGCGACGGCTACCCTCGGCCTGCTGGCGATCGGCGCGGTCGCCGGCTTCGGCCTGTCCGGTCTGATCTCGAATCCGTCGCGGCCGGTGTTCGCGGCGTCGAACGACCGGCACCAAGACAACATCATGGCGACCGGGGCCGTGAGCGTGAACCCGAAGGTGCAAACCGACGGCGTGTGGCTGCTCGACTACAAAGCGGGCAAATTGCTCGGCACCGTGATCGACCGCACGCAGGGCAAGATCGTGGGCTGGGCCGAAGTGGAACTGCCAACCGAGTTCGGGCTGAAGCCGCAGCAAGACGTTCACTTCATGATGACGACCGGCTACATCACGCAGGGCCAGTCGGCGCTGTACTTGGCCGAAACGACGACCGGGCAAATGGGCGTGTACACGATGGGTCCGGGCAACAACGGCGGCGTGGTGATTCGCCGCCACGATATGACGAAGTTCCGCCAGCAGGCCGGCGCGATCGCGCCCGCGGGCGGGGCGCAACCGGCGAACCCGAACTTCCCGATCCTGCAACCGTGACCGCTACCCGGCCGAATCGAACCACTCGTCGGCCGGGTCGAACGGCGGCACCACCACGTTCAGAATCACCATCTTCCCGACGGCGCGGTGCCGCACGAGCGGCGGAATCAGCACCGCGACGCCCGGCTTCACCGGTGTGAGCGCGCCGTTCAGCTCGATCGCCGCGCCCGGCTCGCACTCCAGCACGTAATAGGTTTCGGTGTGCGTTTTGTGGTAGTGGGCGACCGCGTCTGTCGCGATTTCGACGCGGTGAACGCTGAGCGGCGCGCCGGGCACGTCGGCGAACGCGCGCCGCGCCCACCCGCACGGGCACCGCACCGGTTCCAGCGCCGCGAGTTCCGCCACTTGGGGGTTCATGGGGTTCACTTCGCGTCGAAGAGCGCGCCGAGGTCGAGTTTGGTCGGCTTCAGGTCGGTCGCGGGGCCGGGGCCGTAGGCGAGGTGCAGCACCCGCTCTGCCGGCTCGAACACCATGCTCTGCAACGTCGCCTTCCCCTGATGCACCTTCTTCAGTTCGCCGAACACGCCGGCCACGTCCAGCTTCGGCGCGTCTTTCGCCTGTAGCGGGGCGAGCTTCTCGTACCGCACGCACTTGTCGTTCACGCACAGGGCGTCGGTGCGGAAGTGGTTCGTGCAGCAGCACACGCCGTTCACCGCGGACCGCACTTCCACGCCCTTCGGGGTCAGCTCGAACACCGCGCCGCCGGTCCTGTCGCAGATCGTCATGCAGCACGTGCTCGTGCGCTCGCCGGCGCGCAGGAACTTCTCGGCCTCGGCCACGGTGCCGCACTCTTCGAGCACCTGCCGGAACGCGAGCATGATCGGCGTGCCCTTCCAGTTGAAGTCCGGCTTGGTCTTCGCGTCGCGGATGCGAATCTCGTTCATCGTCACACACAGCCCGGCGTCGTTCATGCCGCTAATCACGCCCTGAATCGGCGACACCGTGACCGCGGCGAACGCCCGCTTCTTCTCGCCCTTGTACACGACGACGAGCGTGTGCTCGGTGATGCCCTTCGTGGGGAACCAGTCGAAGTTGCGCCCGAACAGCGGCTTGCCGGTCGCGCTGCGCTCCTTCTCCACGACCACGGTGGAGCACCCCATTCCGCTCGTCAGGTCCGCGACCGTGTTGGCAAACAGCAGCAGCGATTCTTGGCGCGTCGATTGTTTCGCCGCGACTTCCAGTTCCTCGGTGATGTGCTTCGGGAAGTTGGGTTTCAGCTTCGCGGAAAGCGCCGCGATCAGCGGGTACTGCTTGTCGCGCTTGGTGTCTTTGAGGAACTGTTCGTGCAGCGCGCCGAGGTCCGGCGAGTTGGCGATGGCGAGTTGGCCGAACTGCTCGCCCATCTCGGCGGGCGTGCCGCGCACCGTGAGCACCGGCACCGGGCCGACGTACTTCAGTTCGCCGCCCTTGTGCTTCGCATCGGGGAACCGTTTCGGCTCGTCGCCGCGCGCCACCGCCACCGCGACCAGAACCGCGACCAGCGCAACGAATCGCTTCATGGGACACCCCGAAGAAGAGTTATCCGCAGATTACGCAGATGAACGCAGATTTGAAGACAGAAGGCAGAGAAGAGTTTTGAGGAGATCACAGGGTGAAGAGGATACAGAATGAACTTCAAATCTCTGTATCGTGTTGATCCTGTAATCCGGTCGAAAAGTCTTCTCTCTTGGTTTTCAAATCTGCGTTCATCTGCGTAATCTGCGGATCAACACTCCGCGCTTACCCCTCGTTCGGTTGGGCGGTGCGGCCGAGGGCCACGTCGAACTCGGTCACGAGCGGGAGCAGCATCGCGGTGATGGTGAACCCGAAGGCCGCGCCGAGCACCACGAACGGCACCAGCGGGTCCGCGGATTCGTCGGTGCCGGGGCGCGCGATCAGCACGTTCACCACGCAGTAGAACATCGCCAGCGGGCACACCACGCTCGCCAGCGACAGCGCCGGCGACGGCCGATCCGCGCTGAGCACGTACATCAGCCCGCCGATGCCGAGCGCGAGGAACGAGATGAAGCTCACCCACTGGTTCGTGAAACTGCCGCCGTTAATCACGATCAGGTAAATCGCGATCAGCGTGCCCACCGAGAGGAAGAAGATGGTGCCGAGCGTGTGCGCGATCGCCATGCGGCTCTGCACGATTCGCAGCGACACGTGCAACCCCAGCGCGATGGCGAACGCGAACAGCAGCACCAGCGCGCCGCCCACCGCGATCAGCGGGCCGAAGTTCGCGGCCACGTAGTCGGCCGTGGTCGCGTCGGCCGGCGGGCGCCCGAGCACGCCGCGGAGCGCGTAGAAGAGCGCCAGTATCAGCGGCGGGATGATGTACTCTTTGCAATTGTACACGACGCCCCACAGCTTCCCGAACACGAACTCCTTCGGCGACACGTCGGTCACGAGGAGCACGTCGAGCGCGCCGCCGTCGCGCTCCGAGGTGATGCTGGTAACGGCTTGTGCCGCGACCAGCAGCAGGCTCAGCACCGCGACCGGCACGAGGCCGTAGGCCGCGGCGAACGCCGGCCGCCCGCCGGGCCGGTTCATCTCGCTCACCGCGAAGTACAGGATGAGCGCGAGCACGATGCCGAACGCGAACTTCACGAGCAGCGGGCGGCGGCCGTAGGCGAGCGTGCCGGTTTCGCGCCACAGGATCGGGTTCGCGCCCACCTGCCGCGCGTCGCCGGGGGCCGCGTGCGCCTTCGCCCGCTTCTCCAACTCTTCCGCTTCGGTCGCGGCGGCGGCCTCGCCGATGAACACCTCGCGCTGCATGATCGGCTCGCCGCTCGGGTTCCACTTGCGCAGCTTCCAAATGCCGACGCCGTTCATCAGCGCGCACAGCGCCGCCGCGACCAGCACGAACCCGTAGGCGGGCGCGAGGCCGCTCCACCCGGCCGCGGGCGGTTCGAGGACGGTTTGCATCGCGGCGAACGGGTCGAAGTACGCTTTCGCGCTCCCGAGCGCTTGCGCCAGCAGGAAGTAGAGCACGAGGAACAGCACCGAGAGCGCCAGCGCCTGATAGGTCTTGTCGCGCCACAGCGCAACCAACCCGCCGAGCGACCCGGCCGCAATCGCCGCCGCGAACAGCACCAAGACGGCCTGCACGACTTGCTCCGGCGCGATCCCGCCGAGCAGCAGTAACAGCGCGAGCACGGGCGTACTCACGAGAATCAGCAGCAGAATCGGGAGCAGCGCGCCGATGAGCTTCCCGAGCACGATTTCGTAATCGCGCATGTCGGTCAGCAGCAGTAGCACGAAGGTGCGCCGGTCCTTTTCCTGCGAAACGGCCCCGGCCGCGGAGAGTGCGCCGAAGAACAGCACCAAGAGCAGTTGCACGAACGAAACGAGTTGGAACAGCAGTTGGCCGAAGTTCGCGGTCTCGCCGAGGGTGGCGTCGCGCGCGAACCCGACGGTGGCTTGCCAAGTGGTGATGCCGAGAATGGCGATGAGGCCGACGAGCGCGGCCCGCGTGGGGAAGTGCCCGCCGCGGCGCGGCACCGTGACCAGTTCGCGGGAGAAGATCGGCCCTAGCACGCGCGCCTCCGGGAAACGTTGAACCGCGTTACTTTATGCGAACCGGGCCGCGCCCGCTAGAATCCCTCACGCATGAGCGCAATCGTCTTCGCGATCAACGGGTGCCCGGCCGCGTGGCTCGGCGCGTACGGGAACGACTGGGTCGGCACCCCGCACTTGGACCGCCTCGCGGCCGAAGGCGTCACGTTCGACCGGCACATCGCGGACTCACCTACCCCCCCCGGCCCCCCCTCCCTCAAGGGAAGGGGGGAGACAGAAGAAGGGGACGCACGCGCCGCGTCAG
>JALHNS010000342.1 GCA_022843445.1 Gemmata sp. | reverse complement strand
GCCGTAACCGCGCGGGCGCGCCGCCGGCACGCGCCGCCGGGCCACAGGGCGGCGGCGCGCGTTTTTCGCACGTTGAAGGCCGCACCGCGCATCGGCTATCATCCCAACGCACCTCCACGCACGGAGCGTTCCCATGCCCGCGGCCGACGAACCGGCGTTCATGGCGACGATTCTCGCCACCCCGGACGACGACACGCCCCGCCTCGTGTTCGCCGACTGGCTCGACGAGCGCGGTACCGAAGACGACCGCGCCCGCGCCGCCCTCATCCGCGCGCAGTGCCGCGCGGAGGTGCTGCCGGAAGGGAGCCGCGAGCGAAAGGCGCTCGAGCGCGAAGCCGCGGCGCTGCTCCGCACGCACGGGAAGCGCTGGGCCGCGCCGCTCACCGCACTGAACGTGGACTTCGACAAGTACGAGTTCCGCCGCGGGTTCCTCGACAGCGTGCGCATGTCCGCGACCACCTTCGCGCGGAACGCGAAGAAGCTGTTCGACGCGGTGCCCACGCTCCGCGCCGCGCACTTCGTTCACGCCGCGAACGAGCTGCGCGACCTCACCAAGTGCAAGTACCTCTCGCGCCTCGCCAGCGTGGACGTGAGCGAGCTGTGCTGGTGCGGGGAGTGCCCGATTCACCGCGACCTCGACGCGCTGTTCAAGTGCGAGAAGCTCGACAGCCTCACGCGCCTGAACGTGTCGGACGACCGCATGGACGCGGCCGGTGCCCGCAAACTCGCGGAGTGCGCCGGACTCGCGCACCTGAAAGCGCTCGACGCGTCGCACAACCCGCTCGGAGAAGCCGGCGTCGCCGCGCTGCTGAAGAGCAAGCACCTGAAGAACCTGACCGAACTGAACCTGACCGCGTGCGAACTCGGGGACGCCGGGTTGAAAGCACTCGCCGGCGCGAAGAACCTACCGGCTCTGCGGAAGTTGGTACTCACCGGCAACGAATTCACCGGGGAAGGTGTGACCGCGCTCGTCGCGTCGCCGGTGTTCGCGCGACTCACGCACCTCGACCTGTCGCACAACCCGATTACGCACGTCGGGGCGCGGGCGCTCGCCACCGCCGACAGCGTATTGGAATCGCTGGACGTGCGCCGCTGCGGCATTACCGCGAGCGCGAAGCAGACGCTTGCGAAGCGGTTCGGGAAGAAGGTGAAGGTGTAGGCGCGCGAAAAGACCCCGGCGGACCACCCGCCGGGGTCACACTCTCGGGGAAGAGTGGTGCCCGTGAGCGAGAAACTTCGCGGCTCGCACCGCGTTGCCCCCGTTCACCGCTCGAACGGCACCCCGGTTACCGCTTGCGCGGAATTCACTTTTTCTCGTCCTTCTCCTGACGCGCCACCAAAGCCGCTCGCGTCGCGGGCGTGAGGTCCACACCCAACTCCTTCAACTGGCGGTCGTCCACGGTCGCGGGCGCGCCGGTCATCAGGTCGCGGGCGCGCTGGTTCTTCGGGAACGCGATCACGTCGCGAATGTTCGTCGTCCCGCCGATCACCATCGCCCACCGGTCGAGGCCCAGCGCGATGCCCCCGTGCGGCGGCGCGCCGCTCTTCAGCGCGTCCAACAGGAACCCGAACCGCGCCTGCGCGTCCGCGGGCGTCATACCGAAGATCTCGAACACGCGGCTCTGCACGTCTTGGCGGTGAATCCGGATGCTGCCGCCGCCTACCTCGTAGCCGTTCAGCACCATGTCGTAGGCTTTGGCGCGCACTTTCCCGAGCGTGTCGTTCGCCCTGAACGCTTCGAGGTCTTCGTCCATCGGCGCGGTGAACGGGTGGTGCATCGCGTCCCACCGGTTCTCCTCTTCGTTCCACTGGAACATCGGGAAGTCGAGCACCCAGAGGAAGTTGAAGTGCTCCGGCCGCGGTTGGAACGGCACCGGGGCGTAGCTCTCCTTCTTCTTCTTGGCGGCCTCGGCCTTCTTCTTCTCGCTCTCGTCGTGCTCGGCCTTCTCGTCCCACCAGTTCTTGTAGAGTTTGAGTACCTCGTTCGCGAGATAGGTGCGGACGAAGCCCATCGGTTCGTGCCCGCTCGGCCCGACGCAGAACCAGAGCATGTCGGCTTCGCAGACGTTGAACCGCTCTTTCAGTTCCGCGTGAATCGGCTCCAGCGCTTTCGTCACGCCGGTAGCGAACGCGCCGTTCTCGTACTTGACGAAAAACGCTTTGTGCCCGGGGTACGAAATCTCGAACTGTTTCACGAAAGCGTCTTGCAGCTTGCGGGTAAACGCGGCGCGGCGCGTGTCGCGCACTTTGGGTTCAGGGTTCGGGTTCGGGTTCGCGGCGTCCGGCGCGTGAATCGCCAGCACCCGGTGGCCGTTGGCGACCGCGTTCGCGAAGTCCGGCAGCGTCGAGCGCGAGACCAAGTCGGTCACGTCCACGATCTCGAGCCCGAATCGCAAGTCCGGTTTGTCGGAGCCGTACTTCGCCATCACTTCGGCGTAGGTGAACCGCGGGAACGGCACCGGGATCTTCACGCCGAGACACTTGTCGAAGATTTCGGCCGCGAGCCGCTCCATCACGCTGAGCACGTCCTCGCGCTCCACGAACGACATTTCCACGTCGAGCTGCGTGAACTCCGGCTGCCGGTCGGCGCGGAGGTCTTCGTCGCGCAGGCACCGCGCGATCTGGAAGTAGCGGTCGTAGCCGGAGATCATCAGCAGTTGCTTGTACAACTGCGGCGACTGCGGCAGCGCGAAGAACTCGCCGTTGAACACGCGACTGGGTACGAGGTAGTCGCGCGCGCCTTCGGGCGTGCTCTTCCCGAGCAGCGGCGTTTCAACTTCGAGGAAGTTCTGCGCGTCCATGAAGTCGCGGATCACTTTGCACAGCCGGTGCCGCAGCGTGAGTACGCGCTGGAGCGACCGCCGGCGCAAGTCCAGATAGCGGTACTGGAGGCGCAGGTCCTCGTTCGCCAACTCGGTGCTGAACTCGCTCACGTCGAACGGGAGCGGCGGGCAGGTGTTCAGCACGCGCAGGGTCTTCACTTCGAGTTCGACCGCACCAGTGGCGATGTCGGCGCGCTCGGCCCCGGCGAGCCGCTTGCGCACGACCCCGGTCACGGAGATCACCCACTCGGCCTTCAGGTCTTTGGCTGGGACGAACACGTCGGCGGCATCGGCCTCGAACACGACTTGGGTCAGGCCGTAGCGGTCTCGGAGGTCCACGAAGATTTGGTTCGGGTACTTGCGCTCGGTCAGCACCCAACCGTTGAGCGTGACCGTTGCCCCGACGTGTTCCGCGCGCAACTCGTTACAGGTGTGCGTGCGCTGCCACTCGGCCATTTCCCTCTCCCGCGAACCCGGTGTGTGGGCGATTAGTATACGGACGCGGCGCGCGGCGCAACGTTCGCGCCGCGATCCGAGAAAGGTGAGCGCATTGAGCTCAATTGAACGCGCGTATACAATGCGACTGTTGGCACAAAACGCGCGTCAGGGCGAACGGCGGTTCGTTGACTGGCGCGAACTCGGAACTCGCATCCCGGCTTCGCTTGTTGTTCACCGATGGGGGGGTACGGCGCGCGAAAGAGGTGGCCCCCTTCGGCCGTTGGCCCCTTCGGCGGGTTACCGCTGCCACTTGGGTTCGGTGCCGGCGGGGCGCGCGGAGAGTTGCTTCTTCAGCGCCTCGCCGCGCTCGTTGGGCTTCAGCAGCGGTTCGACGCGGTCCAACTCCGCGGGGCTGTAGCCCGCACCCTTTAGCAGGTCGCGCGCGGCTTGCGCGGCGTCGGTCGCGCTCGGTGCCGCCGCGCCGCGCGGGTGCTTCTGCTCGTGGTACGCGAGTTCGGCCGTGCGGCCCGCGTCGAAGGACGCGCCGCCGGGGAACGGGGAGGCACCGAAGTTCGGGTCCCGGGCCGGGTCCACGTCGCGGCCCAGCGCCTTCGCGGCGCGCTTCTCGGCCACCATCTGCCCCAACTCGGAGCACAGCACGGCCGCGAGTTCCGCGTCGCTGCCGCACTTCTCCACCATGCCCTCGGTGATGAGCAACTGCTCCGGGCCGCGGTGGAACACGACCGCCGCGTCCTGCACGCCCACGCACATGAACACCGGGTCGATACCGGGAAACGTGTTCTGCACGATGATCTTGCGGCCCACCATCTCGACCCGCTCCGACGCCGCGAGCGACGCCTGCGGCACGTTCTTCGCCTCGGGCACCTTCACCGCGTTCGGCGGCGGCTTGTCCGCGGTGAGGCGGCCGAACAGCGACTCGTTTTCGGCGCACCCGGTGGCGAACAGCACCGCGGCACCCGCGGCGAACGCGGCCATGCGCTTCATGAGCGGCTCCAGTTTCCGTAAAGAATGGGCCGCGCATAGCCGCACCGGGCCGGCGCGTCAACTTCGACAAGACGGCGCGCGCGCGCGCCCGTACAACTTCGGTGAACTACACAATCTGGGGTGCCACCGATGTTTGTGAATCAGCACCACCTCGCGCACCTCTTGCGCCCGGACCAGTACACGAGCGAAGAGCAGTACCGCGCCGAACTGCGGCACCTGTTCGCGCCCGCGTGGCACCCGCTGTGTACGGTGACCGACCTGCCGCGCCCCGGCGACTTCGTTTCGTTCGACCTGCTGGAAACGCCGATCCTGATTCGCAACTTCGACGGCGAGTTGCGCGCGTTCCTGAACGTGTGCCCGCACCGGCACGCCCGCATCACCGGAAAGGCGAAGGGCAGCAGCGAGAAGCTGCGGTGCCAGTACCACGGCTGGGAGTTCAACAAGGAGGGCGGCACCGGGAAGATTCCCGAGGCGAAGGCGTTCCGCCCGTGGGACCGCGAAAACTCGTGCCTGACCGCGTTCCGCCTCGAAACGTGTGGCGAGTTGGTGTTCGTGAACATCGCCGCCACCGGCCCGAACCTGCGCGAGTGGCTCGGCCCGCTGTTCGAGCGGTGGGCCCCGGCGTTCGGCGGCGCGTACCGGCACGCGCTCACGTGGGAAGCGGACTTTCCGTGCAACTGGAAGGTGGTGCTGGAGAACTCGCTCGAGTCGTACCACATCCCGCTCGTTCACCCCAAGACGTTCGGCGACATGCCGCCCGAAGAGAACTCGTGGCACGAACTGGAGCCGACGTACAGCACCTACAAGACGATGGTGCCGAACGACTTCCCGAACCGCAGCTCCGCGTGGATGGTGCGGCGCATGGGCGAGACCTTCACCGGCGAGTACTGGCACCACGTGCGGCACCCGCACATCACGTTCAGCGGGCTGGACGTTCACAAGCTGATGATGTGCGTGTTCCCGACCGGGCCGCGCACGTGCCGGTACCGGAGCATCCTGTACACGGTGCGCGGGACGCGCCGCGGGCCGCTCGCGCGGGCGCTCGGGCGCTTCTTGCGCCCCATCGTGGTAACGGTGGCGAAGAAGGTGTTCAACGAGGACGGCGCGCTGTTCCCCGAAATCCAGCGCGGGCTGGAGGCCAGCCCGCACCGCGGCGTGATCGGCACGCGGGAGGAGCGCATTTTCACGTTCCAGCAGTTCGTGGCCGACGCGCTCCGCGGCCCGCGCGAGCTGCCGCTGGTGAGCTGACCGGTGCGAACTACTTCGCCTTGGCGAACTCGGCGCGCATGTCGCGCACGCTCTTCTGCACCGCGATCGGCAGCTTCGAGCGCAGCAGGTTCTCGCCGCCGAACCAGCCCGGCGGCTCGTCGAAGATGACGTGCTGCTCCACGAACAGCGCGCCCGCCGGGTCCTTCAGCTTCGTGATCTTCAGGTACATGCCCGCGCCGGCCCACACGTTCGGCTCGCCGAGCTTCGCGCCGCCGTCGTTGGTGATCGCGCGCCACTCGTTGGGGAAGTCGTTGTCTTTGGCGAACCGCGGGTCGATCTCGGCGGCGGCCACCACGCTCTCCGCGCCGCGGCTCCAGTACGCGTGCCCGGTCGCCTTCAGGCGCACCTTGTCCAAGAAGTCGAACTCGACGAACCCGTAGCCCTCGTTCTTGCCGTTGGGCACCGGAATGTTGCGCTTCATCAGGTCCGCGGCCTTGATGTCGCCGCCCTTCCCGCCCGCGCCCTTGTTGGTGCCGATCACCTTGTCCAAGAACTTGTCGTCGTCGAGCAGTTTGAAATCGCCGTGCAGCACGAACCACACGTCCACGGCGCGCGCGGTGGCCTTCTTGTCGCCGACCGTCAGGTCGCGGATCTTCGTGAGGTTCGGGGCCACGACCGAGTTGCGGGTGAAGTTCTCGAACTCGTAATCGCCGTCGATGAGCTTCTTGATGATCGCGGTCTGCTGCTCCGCGGTGAGGCCGTCGGGCATGGTGGGCGCGGGGAACTTGTGCTTGTCGGTGCCGACCGCGAGGCCGTTCGCCGTCAGGCTCTTGTACAGCGGGTTCGCGTCGTCGTGGTTCGCCGGCGGCTGCGCCGGGGCGACGAGAACAGCGGCCAGTGCGAGGGTGTGCATGATTGTGGTTGGTGGTTAGTGGTGGGTGTGCGGGAGACAGAAAGGCACTCAGCAAGCGCCGGTTAGCGGGGGCCCCGAAGGGGCCTTAGCTTCCAACCAGCAGGGTGCGGAGCGCGCCTTCCAACTGTCGCACTTCATCTGGTGTAAAGCGGCTCGCGCCCGCCAGCGGGCGCAGCGGTACGGGCAGCGGCACTTCTAACCGGTGCGGGGGGAGCGCGTCTACGCCGAACGCGAGTTCGCCCGGGATCCCCGCGAGGCTGAAGCCCTTCGGGTCGGCCACCAGTTCGGCCTCGTCCACGGTGTTCGGGTGCAGCAGCACGGCGCGTGTCAGGTCGCTGTGCTCGGGTTCGTCGCCCACGCGCCAGCACAGCACGTCCAGCGCCCCGGTGGCGGTGTCCGCGAGCAGCGCGTAGCGGAACCGGATCATGCGGTTGCGGTCGCCGCAGCGGAACGTGACCGGGGTGTCGAGCACCGCGAACGACGGCCCGTGCGCCAGCACCCGCGCGCGGTCCTGCACGCGGTAGCTCGTGGTGATGACTTCCTTGCGCACGAAGTCCATTTCGATGCCGAACTGCGCCGCGGTGTCGGCGGTGAAGACGGTGTCGCGCCCGTTCGCGCTCGCGCCGAGGCCCAGCCCGATCGCGCGCAAGCGGTACCGGGCGCGACTGCCCCGCCCTTCGCGCACCACGTCGGCCGCGAACGCGGTGAACATCCACGAGGTCATGCGCACGAGGGTGTCGCGCGAGACGAGCGGGTTCCGCGGCACCTTCGGGATTTCGCTGGCGCGCACCTTCGGCAGGCTCTTGATGACGAGGTGACTCCAACCGGCGGGCGGACCGCGCTCCACGAGCGTGCCCGGCGCGATGGCGTCCGGCGGCTTCGCGGCGGTGTCGTACTCGGTACTCCACTGCGGGGCCGGCGGCGGCAGCAAGGCCCACACCAGCGCCCCGCCGCCGAGCGCGAGTGCGAGTCCGATCAGGGCGAACCGGCGCGCGCGCATCGTGCCTCCCGTGGCGAATTCGTACCGCCCAACTTACCCGGCTTCCCGCGCCGCGAACAGCCCGCGCCCGCGGTTGCATGCCACACGAATCGGCCGCGTGCAAACGACTCGGGCGCGCATTTCGACACTTCGCGCGGTGCCGATTTTCTGGTACCCTGAACCCGCTCAGGTCGTCCGAGGGGCCAATTTTCGATTCCGGGCGCGAATTCTTTACTCGCGGACGAAAAAAAGTTTGTCCGAGGGGCGAATTTCTGTCGGAATACTCTTGTCACGCGATACGGACTCGGGAAAAATAACGGCACACGTGAGTTCTTCCCAACCAGTAATTGCCTCGCCCTGAACCGGAGGCCCTCAATGTTCCGCTTCCAGCCGCGGTTGACCGAGCTCGAAACGCGCGAGAACCCGAGCGGTCCGGCACCGCTCGACCCGATCATCAACCCGTACACGCCGCCCCCCGCGCCGGCCGCGCCCGCGCCCGTCACGC
>JALHNS010000341.1 GCA_022843445.1 Gemmata sp. | reverse complement strand
ATTGCGCCTTTCACCCCGAAGGGGGGCGACACCTTAGCCCGGTGCAACGCACCGGGAAGCGCTAACGCGCACCCCGAAGGGGTGCGACACGAATCGCGTGTCTCAGGCGTCGGCCTGCCGCGTTGTTCGCGGCGCTTCCCGGTGCGTTGCACCGGGCTAAGGTGTCGCCCCCTTCGGGGTGAAAACGTTGTGTCTACTTCACCTCGAACTCGGTCGGCTTCAGTTCCAGTGTTTTCCCTTCGATCTGGATCGGTTCGCCGAAGCGCCCGGCCGCGCCGCCCTTCACACCGCTCTCGTGCCAGAACACGATGCGGTAGTTCCCCGCGGGCGCGTTCTTGATCTCGAACTTGCCGTCGTCGTCCGTCACCGCGTAATACGGGTGGTCGAAGATGCGCACGTACCCGGTCATCCACGGGTGAACCGTGCACTTGTACTGAATCGGCGCGCGCTCCTCCACGAGCGGCTTCGGCATCTTCCAGTTCTGGTTCGGCTGAATGTTGGGGTTGAACGTGCCGTTGTTCGCGCTGTCCCAGAAGAAGTTGTGAACGATGACCGCGGGGTTCTTCACTACGATCGTGTCGCCGACGCGCGCGCACAGCACCCGCGGTACGAACATGCAACACGGCTGATCGATCACCACTTCTTCCGCCTTGCGCTTCGCGTCGGCCGGGTGAATCTCCTCCGCTTTGAACGACGCCTTCGGGTTGTTCGCGGCGTTCGGGCGCAGGAACACCACGACGTTCTTCACCCCGCGGGTCTTCGGGTTCACGATCACCGATTCGTCGAGGATCGCACCCTTCGCGAGGCACACCTTCTGGTCTTGGTTCACGTTCAGCGGGTTGCGCGGCGGGATCGGCTTGTTCGCGGGGAACACCACCTGCCCGGTGATCGTCGTCCACTGCTTGTCTTGGCCCGACGCGACCGACGCAACCAGCAGCGCGCAGACGCACGCGCGCACTCCGAGAGAGCGCATAAGGGCACCTCAGTGTGAAACGGGAGGGCCGACCGATGGGTCGGCGCGAAGCTACTTCGCCTTCATCCAACTCGAAGCGAAACTGTCGTACGCGATCGTGCCGAGCGCCGCGGAGCCGGACCGCGCCGCGGGGATCGTCACCTTCGTGCCGAACCGGCCCTTCGGCCCGCCGCCGTGAAACCCGGCGGCCTCGTGCCACACCACCAGCCGCCACGCGCCGACCGGCGCGCTCTTGATCTCGAACCGGCCGTTGCCGTCGGTGATTGCGAAGTACGGGTGATCGAACGCGCGCACCACGCCCCGCGCCCAATGGTGAACGTTCGACTCGAACCGCCACAGGCCGCTCGCGTCCTTCAGCGGTTCGGACGTGTGCCCGTTGTCCGGCGTCAGCAACCGGTTGAAGGCGTCGTCGCCGCCGCTGAACGAATCGAACTTCACGTTGGTCGCGACGGTCATCGCGTTGTGGAAGCTCACGCGGTCGCCGACCCGCAGCGCCGTGACGCGCGGCGAGAACTGACCCGCGACGAACTGCACCTCGTGCGTGCGCGGCCGGTGCTCGCGCAGGTCCGGGTGAATCGCGCCCTCTGGGAGGGTGGCTTTGCGGTCTTCGGAATCGGGGCGCAGCCACACTACCGCGTTCGCCACGCCGCGGTTGTCCGGGTCGATGAGCGTGTCCGTAATGCGGATCGGCGCGAACGGCCGCATCACGTCCGCGTCTTTCATCGCGCCGGGCGCGACGTACTCCGCGGCGGGCGGCTCGCGGTCCTTCGGGAAGACGACGCGCCCGGACACCGTGACCCACTTCGGCAGTTCCGCCACCCGCGGCGCGGGAACCGGTGGCGCTTCCGGCACCGCTTCGGAGGGCGCGAGCGCGAAGGCAGCGCCGACCGCTGCGAGCAGCACCGCGGCACACGCGAAGAGCGCCTTCGCGCCGAACCCGGTGCGCGTCACTTCCGCCGCGAGTGCGGCGCTCGTGGTCGAAGGCGCGGGCGCGAGCGGGGGCACCGCGGCGCGCGCCGGGGACGCCAACCCGATTCCCAGAAGCCCCGCGCCGAGCGCGATTCCGCGGCCCGCGAGTCGCGCGCGCAGCAGTTCCTTCCCGCGTTCGAGCCGGCGGCGCAGCGTGCTGAGGCTCCAGCCGAGTTCGCGGGCGGCTTCGTCTTGCGTGCGCTCTTGGAGGAAGCACGCGACCAGCGCCGCGCGGCACTCCTCCGGCAGCGCCCCAAGCTCTTCATCGAGCGCGCTCAACAGTTCATCGAAGTTGCTTTGCGGTGCGGTCGCCGCTTCTTGCGCACGAACGGCTTCGCGCCGCTCGCGCCGGGTTTCGCGCCGCCGGGCGGCGAGCGCGATGCGCCGCGCGATCCCGAACAGCCACCCGCCGACGGACGCGGCCGAACGCGCGCGGGCCGGGTCGCGGGCCAGCACGAGGAACACGGCTTGGAACGCATCTTCCGCGAGGTGCGAATCGCGCACGGCGCGCCGGCACACGCCGAGGACGAGCGGCCCGTGCCGCTTCACGAGGTACTCAAACGCGGCCTGATCGCGGCGCTCCGCGAACCGCGCGAGCAGCGCGCGATCGTCCAGCGCGGACAGCGGGTTCGGGAGTTTGGTCGCCATTACCCCATCATGTCCGCTCGCGGCGCGAAGTGTTCAACTTTTTGGCAGCGTGCAGACCGCTCTTGGAGGTCGCGGTCGAGCGAGGCTTTGCGAGCTAGGCCCGACGGCGGGCAAGCAACGCGAGATGCGCTTGCGCTCTTCGCGTTTCAGCGCGCGCAAGCGTTCCAATCGAAGGTGATTCGCCGTCGGGCCTCGGCTTCGTGCCGCGTCGCCTCACTTGCGGGGCAATCTCGGCGACGCGGCTTTGCGAAGCGCCGCTCGACCGCGACCTACAAGATACCGCGCACAATCAGCGCCGCGATTGCCGCGCCTAGTGCGAGCCGGTACGCCACGAACGCGAACGTGCTGTACTTCTTCAGGAAGTTCAGCAGCAGCGCGATGGCGAAGTAGCCCACCACCGCCGAAACCAGCGTGCCCACCGCGAGCGCCGCGAGGTCGTCGCTCGAGGCGAACAGGCTCGGTGCTTCGCCCGGCTGCGGGTTCTTCAGCTTCTTGTACTCGTCGTACAGTTCCTTCAGCCCCGCGCCGAGGATCGCGGGGAGCGACAGCAGGAACGAGAACCGCGCCGCCGCCGGGCGCGACAGCCCCGCGAACAGCCCCGCGGTGATCGTGGTGCCCGACCGCGACGCGCCCGGCATCAGCGCGAGCGCCTGAAACAGCCCCACGAACAGCGCGTCGCGCCACGTCGCTTCGCTTTCTTCGCGCGCGTTCGCGCGCCGTCGCGCCCACACTTCCGACGCGGCCATGACGAGCGCGAACACGGTCGCCACAATCGCAATCGCCGGCGGGTTGAAGAACGTTTCCTTTAGCCACTTCTTCAGCGCGAACCCGGCGACGACGACCGGCACGCTGCCGAGCACGATGAGCCAGCCCAACCGCGAATCCGGCGTGGACGCGAACGTGCGGCTGCGGATGTCGGACCACAACCCCTTCAGCATGCGGCCGATGTCGGCCCGGAAGTACACGAACACCGCGAGCAGCGTGCCGAGTTGTATGACCACCGTGAAGGCGTCTTCGGCGCGCTCGTGGCCCATCAGTCGCCGCGCGACGATGAGGTGCGCGGTGCTGCTGATCGGCAGAAACTCCGACAGCCCTTGAATGAGGCCGAGTACCGCCGCTTCCCAAATGGGCATCGTGGAAGTTCCGAGGATCGAAGGTGGACAGCGGGCGCGCCCGCCGGCATCATGTGCGCATCGAAGGCGCTCACGGTACAAGCTACGGGGGAAACATGTCTACGGACCTTTCGCGGCGCGGCGTAATCGCGGGCCTCGCGGGCGCGGCGGTACTCGCTTCGAGCGACGCGCGCGCTCAGCCGGCGAAGCCCGCGTTCGGGTTCTGTCTGAACACCAGTACCGTGCGCGATAAGGACGGCAAATCGCGGCCCATCACCGAGCTAATCAACATCGCGGCGAAGGCCGGGTACGACGCCATCGAGCCGTGGGTGAGCGAAGTGAACGACTTCGTGAAGGGCGGCGGCACGCTGAAAGAACTGCGCAAGCGGTTCGCGGACGCCGGGCTAAAGGTGCCGGACGTGATCGGGTTCGCGGAGTGGATCGTCGAAGACGAGGGGCGCCGCAAGAAGGGGCTTGAGCAGGCGAAGCGCGACATGGACATGGCCGCGGAGATCGGGTGCCCGCGGATCGCCGCGCCGCCCGTGGGCGCGACCGGCGGCGCGAGCAAGCGCGACGACCCGAAGTTCACGACCCCGGTGTTCGACCTCGTCGCCGCCGCCGACCGCTACCGCGACCTCATGGAAGTGGGCGCGAAGATGGGCGTAACACCCGTTGTGGAAGTGTGGGGCTTCTCGAAGACGCTGCGGCGACTCGGCGAAGCGCTCCTGATCGCTGCGGAGAGCGGGAGCGCGAAGGGCTGCGTGCTGCCGGACGTGTACCACCTCTACAAAGGCGGGTCCGACTTCGCGGGGCTGTCGCTAATGTCCGGTTCGGCGATTGGCATCTTCCACGTCAACGACTATCCGAAGATCGAGCGCGCGAAGATCGCGGACGCCGACCGCGTGTACCCCGGCGACGGCATCGCGCCGCTGAAGGACGTGTTCGCCGCGTTACGCGCAATGAGTTACAGCGGCTTCGTGTCGCTGGAACTGTTCAACCGCGACTACTGGAAGCAAGACCCGCGAGAGGTAGCGAAAACCGGCTTGGCGAAAACGAAAGCCGTCGCGGGGTGAGGTAAACCACACATGCGAGTGTGAAGTTCGCGCGAATCGTTACAACCCGCAGTTGACTAACATAGCGCCCCCCCCCGGTACAGTTTCTCAGGTCGGCACCACCTGTGAACTGCACCGAGGAGGGAGAATCGTCATGGGCACTCGGAATCGGTCGTGGCTTGTGCTTCTCTGTGTCGGGATTCTCTTCCTCAGCTACCAGCAGCAGTCACCGGCGCAACCGGCGGCACCGGGCACGAGCATCAAAATCACGAACACCAATTACGTCGCGGCAAACGGAAACAACGCCGCGACAGCCGATCCCGAAGGCACATGGGAGAAGCCAGTTGATGGGATCGACTGGCGCGTGGAATGGGCTTATGGCACGGGCACCGGCAAGGATTTCAAGATGTCCGATGTTGCAATTGGTGGCGCGCAGAAGCTCGACGATAAAGCTAAGGGTGCATGGGGCAAGATCGGTCCAGAACCGCTGAAAGCAGTTCCGGCTGGCCTCACCGTTCGCGTGTTCCTCCAAAGAAGTGAGAACAAAGAGTGGAAGGTGAAAGCTGAGGATTACAAATCAATCCCGTGACCCAAATCAGGGCCAAACATGTCCAAGCGGAACGGATTCACTCTCATCGAGTTGCTCGTGGTGATCGGCATCCTTGCTGTCCTCATCGGCCTTCTGCTTCCCGCGATACAGAAGGTGCGAGAGACTGCGTCCCGTATGAAATCACTCAACAACCTAAAGCAACTCGTGCTTGCCGTTCACCAAATCGGGACCGTGGAGGACGGATACATCGGCGGGTGCGTCAAGCCGGACCCGCAGAGCCGCGCCGAAGACGAACTGCTGTCGCGCGGAGTGCGACAGCACCACCCCCACTACTGGGCGATTGTGCTGTTGGACGGCGAACCTAAAAACGCAGACGAATTGGAGGGGTTTCGTCCATACCTCGTGAGCCCCGCGGACCCATCCGACCTAAGTGTGCCGAAAACGCGCTTGTTCCAAGCTGATGGCTCTGTCAAACTCGTTTACCGGATGGGGGGGCCGGTCAGTTACGCATTCAACATGGTCGCGTTCACCGGCCCGCCTCGGTTCCCGGAGAGCATCCGCGACGGGACCGCGAACACCATCGCGTTTGCCGAGCGCTACTATGAGCGTTTCCGCAATCCGCTTCCCGACGCGAACGGTACCTATGAGGTGTCGTGGATGTGCTACACGGACGGCAACTTCGCGCTGCCAACCGGCGATCCAGCACACCCGCGAGCCGATCTCGGCACGCGCCGTCCGTCGTTCGCGGACGCGGGTTGGGGCGACGTGGTGCCGGTGACGGCGAACGGCGTGACGCGCCCGAGCGTGCCGGGCGTCACGTTCCAAGTGCGGCCCGACAAATACCACGCGAACGCGTACCAACTGCAAACGCCGTTCGCCGCGGGGCTGCCGGTGGCGCTGTTCGACGGGAGCGTGCGGACGATTCGCCCCGGCGTCGCGCCAGAGGTGTTCTGGGCGGGTGTCACCTCGCAAGGCGGCGAAGTCGGACCCGACTTCTAAGCGGCCGGCGCGCCCGACCTAGCAATCCGCTTTGCGCTCGCGGATAATCGGCCCCGCCTTCGGAGGGCCGAGCCATGCAACACCTGTTCGAGTGCGTCGCGCGGGCCGTTCAGGAGCGCGGGCTGCGCGGGCTGCTCGAAGCCGTGCCCGGCGGCAAGTACGCCTACGATGTCGCACTCGGGGCGTACCGCTTCTACTGCGAGCGCCGCAAACTCGGCCTCTTCAAAGAGGAACTCGCCCGCGCTGCCGCCGCCAATGCTGCCGAGGTGCGGAAGGTCGCCGAAGAGGTGGCGCAACAGGTGGCGAAGGACGCGCCGAGCGAGGAGCGCAAGGCGCTCGCGGCGTACCTCACGCAAATCCCGAACGCGGTGCGCGCGAGTTTGAAGCGGCCCGAAGACCCGTTCGGCATCACGGTGCCGCCCACCGGTGAGCTTCCCAGCGCGCTGAGCTTCGAGCGCGTGTTGCCCCAACGGTTGCCGCACTTCCGCGAAGGCGACGAACTCCCCGGGCGCGCCGGGTGGCAGTTGCACGAACTGCTCGGTCTCGGCGGGTTCGGCGAAGTGTGGCTCGCGCGGCACGTGCTCGTGCCCACCCCGCGCGCGGTGAAGTTCCTCACGGACCGCGCCGCGCGCGCGCGGCTCGCCGAACACGAAGGGCGCGTGGTCGCGCGCGTCATGGCGCTCGGGGCGCAACCGAACGTCGTGCAGTTGCTGGACGCGGACGTGAGCGGCGAGTGCCCGTGGCTCATGTACGAACACGTCCCCGGCGGGAGCCTCACGGAACTCGTCCTCTCGTGGCACAACCTCCCGAACGCGGAGCGCGTGTTTCGCGCCACGAATGCGCTGCGCCAATTAGTTGAAGCGGTAGCCGCGTTTCACCGGCTCGCGCCACCGGTCGTTCACCGCGACCTCAAGCCGGCAAACGTGCTCGTCGCGGCCGACGGCGCTCTCAAAGTCACCGATTTCGGAATCGGCGGCGCGGTGCTGCCGGAACCGACGCTGAACACCGGCGCGCCGCTGACCGGTCGGCTCGAAACGGCGCTGCGCGGCAGCGCGTCGCCGCTGTACGCCAGCCCGCAGCAGCGCGCCGGGAGTGCGCCCGACCCGCGCGACGACGTGTTCGCGCTCGGCGTGCTCGCGTTCCAGATGTTGACCGGCGACTTGAGCGCCGCCCCGGGGCCGCGGTTCGAGCGCGACTTGTGCGCCCGCGGCGCGAGCACGGAACTCGTGGACCTAATCGGCGATTGCGTAGACCCGGACGCGAACCGCCGGCCGCGCGACGCGGGGGAGATCGACCAGAGGTTGGGGAAGGTGGTTGCGGGCGCGAGACCCACCCCCCCGGCCCCCCTCCCTGAAGGGAGGGGGGAGAAAGAAACGCGCGCGCCGCTTGAGCGATTCGATTCCTCGAACTCTGCCTCCCCCTCCCTTCAGGGAGGGGGCCGGGGGGTGGGTCAAACCGACGCGCGCCCGGCCGCTTCCAACTCCGACCGGTCGGCGCAGAGGCCAAGCGCTCCGAAAGTGACGCCCCTCGAAGGTGGTTCGCCCGCGTTCGCGGTGTTGCCGCTAGCCG
>JALHNS010000340.1 GCA_022843445.1 Gemmata sp. | reverse complement strand
GCGCCCGCGCCGCGGGTTACCGGAACCGCGCGAACTGGTTCTCGTCCGGCCACGCCGTCACCGCGTCGGCCGCGGCGTGCATGGGGCCGTCGATCGCGCCCGCGGCGGACCGGCCGCTCGCGGTCGCGTCGGTGTTGAACAGGACCGCCCAGTTCAGCCCGTCGTGCCGGCGCACCAAGAGCGCGCTGGTGCCGGGAATCAGCCCGGTGTGCCACACGTTCGCGCGGCCCGCCGCGCCCGCGGGGCGCACGCTCCACCCGCACGCGTACCACACCTCTTTCCCGGCGTTCGGCGGCGCGGCCCACATGTCGGAAATGCTCGCGGCGCTCAGCAGCGGCGACTTCGTGCCGTAATCGAACGCGCACGCGAACCGCACCAGATCGACCGCGCTCGCCACCCACCCGCCGTGCGCCTCGAACGCCTCCACGTTCTCCGCGCCGTCGGGCAGCGGCACGAGCTGGTCCGCGCGCGGCGGGTACAGGCACGGCCCGGTGCGCGGCTGCGAATCGTAGTACCGCACTTCCGCCGCCGGGCGCGCTTCGGGCGCGCCGCGCGCCAGCACCGCGCGCGTCACGCCCACCGGCGCGAGCACGTCCTTCTTCGTGAACGCCTCGTAGCTCTGCTGCGCCACCGTCTCGATCACGCGCCCGAGCACCAAGTAGCCCACGTTCGAGTACGCGAACCGCTCGCCGGGCGCGAAGTCCAGAGGCCGACCGAGGATGTACCGCACCACGTCGTCCGCATTCGGCGGGCCGTTCAGCGCGAGCGCGCGCTTCACGCGCCACGGCCACGCGATCGGGTCGAAGCTGCCTTTCGCGCCGCGGTCCCAACCGCCGGTGTGCTGGAGGCACTGGCGAATCGTGATCTTGTCCCAGCGCTCGTCGAACTGGGCCCCGTCCGCGAGCGCCGGTTTCAGCGACAGGTACTTGCGCACCGGGTCGTCGAGTTTCAGCTTGCCGCGCTCCGCGAGCCTCATCACGCCGACGGCGGTGATCGGCTTGGAAATGCTGGCGATGCGGAACAGCGCGTCGGGCTTTACGGGAGCCTTCGCGGCGCGGTCCGCGAGGCCGACGCCGGCCGCGAGCGCGAGCTTTCCGCCGCGCGTCACCGCGACCGCCGCGCCCGGGATGCCGTTGTCGGCCACGAACTTCGTGAGCAACTGTTCGAACGGCTCGGTGCCGGTGGCGGCGCGCGTTTCGCGCGCGACGAGCGCGGCGAGCGCGGTGGCGAGCGCGGCGCGGCGGGTGAGAGCGGGCAGTATCACGGCGTCACCTTCCCCGAACTCGCGTTCGGAAGTAGATTGCACACATCACAGTTTACGCGGGAGGGCCGCCATGCGCGCGGACCTGTTCGGGTTGGTTATGGAAGCGCCGGCGGTCACGTTCTACCTGTGGTCGCCGTGGCGGTGCACCGCCATCGAGCACAAGTTGTTCGAGGCGCTGAAGACCGTGCCCAACGCGACGGTGGAGGCCAGCGGCGACGAGGTGCGGCTGAGCGTGACCGACGCGAAGGCGTGGAAGGCCGCCGTGCAGAACCTGTCGCGCGTGCTGAAGGGCTGGCAGGAAGAGGCGAGCGATTCGAGCAAGGACGAGCACCGCAGTTGGCGCTGGCTGCTCGAATCCGACGTGGACGCGCGGGGCCGCGACATGCAGGGCGAACCCGCGAGCTTCTGGTGCTACGTGCGCCTCTCCATCGACCGCGGCGGCCCGGGCGAGACCGAAAAGGGCGAGGACATCGACCTGAACGGCTTCGGCGTCCGCGTGTGGGGCGAGAAGGAGTAGGACGGGCTTCTGCCTGTCCGAATCGCCGGGGCAGGCTAGAAGCCCGTCCTACGCCCGCTCCACCTTCGTGTTCTCGTCGAGGCTGATGCTGCTCAGTTCGCCGTTGGGCTTGGTGAACCGCACCACGGGAACCACGAGGTCGTCTTCCTTCACGCGGTCGGTGGTGATGCCGGTTTCGAGGTACGCGAGGCCGCGGAACTCGCCCACGGCCTCCGCGGCCCACTTCTTCGCGCCCACGCGCACCGCGTGCGTGACCTTGATCTTGTCGCCCGGCTTCAGCGCGCGGAGCAACTCGACCTGCGCCGGGTCCATGCGGCGCGTGGGCAGAACGATCTTCTCCGGTGCCGTGCTCATTTTCTCTCCGCTCGCGTCGCGTCGATCGCAGTGTGCCGGGCGTCCTCATCCGCGACCCTCGGACGCCCGGCACGGCGACCGACGCGACACTCGCTACGTCCCCTCGGCCGCGACTTGGGGCTTGGGTTCGCCGCGCACCAGCGCGATGCGCCCGGTGCGGGCCAGTTCCAGAATGCCGTAGGGCCGCATCAGCTCGATGAACGCTTCCACCTTGCCCTCGGTGCCGCTGATCTCGATCATCGCGTTCTCGTGCTGAATGTCCACCACGCGGCCGCGGAAGCTCTCCACCAGTTGGTACACTTCCGGGCGCTGCGGGGCGAGGCACTTCACCTTAATCAGCATCAGGTCGCGCTCGACGAAGTTCTCCGAGCTGATGTCGTCCACGCGCACCACGGTGACGATCTTGTCGAGTTGCTTGCGCACCTGATCGAGCACGTTGTCGTCGCCGTGGACGACGAACGTCATGCGCGACAGGTTGTGCGTCTCGGTCTCGCCGACCGCGAGGCTGTCGATGTTGAACCCGCGGGAGTGGAGCATGCCGGCCACCGTGGCCAGCACGCCGGGCTGGTTCTGCACCAGTGCGGACAAGACGTGACGCATTGCGAATCGGCCCTCGGCGCGGTTGTGTCGGTCGCGGTGATGATACGGACCCCGGCGCGCGGCGTGGACCCCTTTTCGTGAGAGACCCGGCTCGCGCCGCGGTATACTGCGAGTTGCGCCCGCCCCGACCTCTCTGCCAAGAGGCTGCCAATGGGTGTGATTCGGCTCGCGCTGGGCAACGTGTACGGCGCGATCGTGCTGGCGCTGGTCACCGCCATCCTCGGCGGTGTCGCGCTGATGTCGATCCCGATCGACATCCTGCCGGCGTTCAAGACGCCCGCCGTGCAGGTGATGACGTACTTCAACGGGATGCCGGCGCGCTCCATCGAGCGCACCATCACCGACCGCGTGGAGCGGTGGGTGAACCAGTCCGCCGGCGTCGCGCGCGTGGAGTCGCGGTCGGTGTCCGGCGTCAGCGTCGTGAAGTTGTATTTCCAAGACGACATCGACCCGAACACCGCGCTCACGCAAACCACCTCGCTCACCGGGGCCGCGCTGCCGTACCTGCCCACGAACACGCTGCCGCCGGTCGCGCTGCCGTTCGACCCGACCGGCACGCTGCCGGTGGGCATCCTCACCGTGTCCAACCCCAACATGGTGGAACAAGAGGTGAAAGACCTCGCGCGCGTGGAGGTGCGCAACCGGCTCGGCTCGGTGCGCGGGTGCGTCGCGCCGGTCGTCGTCGGCGGCAAGGACCGCCGCGTGATGGTGTACCTCGACCGCGAGAAGTTGGAGAAGCGGAACCTGTCGCCGGTCGATGTGGTGCGCGCGCTCGATCAGGGGAACCTGATGGCGACGCCCGGCACCGCGTACGTGGGCGACAGCCAGATCGCGCTCGACTCGAACGCGATGGCCCGCACCGTCGCGGACCTGAACCGGTTCCCGCTGGTGTTCGGCGACGGTCGCCACATCCTGCTCGAAGACGTGGCCAGTGCCGAAGACGACGCGGTGTTGCAGAAGTCGCGGGTGCGCGTGAACGGCCGCCAGCAGGTGTACGTGCCCGTGTACCGGCAGCAGGGTTCGAGCACCCTCGACGTGGCGAACGGCGTGCGCGCCGCGCTCCCGGCGATGGAGCGCGAGCTACCGGAGGGCAGCAAGTTGGACTTCGTGATCGACCAGACCGAGTACGTGAAGACCGCGATCGACAGCCTCGTTCACGAAGGAATCATGGGCGCGGCGCTCGTCGCGGTGATGATCCTCGTCTTCCTCGGCAACTGGAAGATGACCGTGCTTGCGGTCATCGCGCTGCCGCTCTCGGTCCTCGGCGCGATCGCCGGCCTGAAGGTCTCCGGGAACACCATAAACGTGATGACGCTCGGCGGGCTGTTCCTCGCCATCGGCCCGCTCGTCGATAACGCCATCGTGGTGCTGGAGAACATCGAGCGGCACCTGCGCATGGGCAAAACGTCGTTCAAAGCGGCGCTGGACGCGACCTCCGAACTGAGCCTGCCGGTGATCGTCGCCACGCTCGCGCTCATCATCGTGCTGTGCCCGGTGGCGCTGACGCCCGGTGTCGGCGGCTTCTTGTTCAAGCCGCTTACGCTCGCGGTCGGGTTCGCGATGATCGTGTCGCTGATCCTGAGCTTCACGTTCATCCCGGCGCTGTGCGCGAAGCTGCTCGGCGGGCACGCGCGCGCGGGGCACGAGCACGAGCACCGGCGCGAGTTCCACGGCCCCACCACCGACGCGCACGGCGAACCGGTGCCCGCGCCGCGCCCCGGGTTCTTCGCGCGCGTCTACGCCCGCATCGACGCCTTCCTGTCGCTGCTCACGCGCGCCTACGCCGGCCTCTTGGCGGTGGCGCTGCGCCGCCGGTTCACGGTGCTCGCGGGCATCGCGGTGCTGTTCGTCGCGTCGCTCGGGCTGCTCAAGTTCATCGGCCAAGAGTTCTTCCCGGCGGTGGACGCGGGCCAGATCACCATTCAAGTGCGGGCCCCCTCGCACCTGCGACTGGACGCCACCGAGCGCCGCGTGATCGACGTGGAAAAGGTGATCGCCGAGACGATCCCGCCGCACGAACTCCAGATGGTGGTGTCCGAGATCGGGCTGAACAACGACTGGTCGGCCGCGTACTCGCAGAACGCCGGCCAGCAGGACGCGATCATCCGGTTGCAGCTCACGCCGGAGCGCTCGAAGTCGGCCCAAGAGTACGCGGTGGTGCTGCGCGAGGCGTTCGCCGCCACCCCGGAGTTCGCCGACCTCGAGTTCAGTTTCGACACCGGCGGCATGGTGAGCGCGGCGCTGAACTTCGGCGCGTCGTCGCCCATCGACATCGAAATCACCGGCGGCTCGCCCGAACAGAAGTTCGAAGCGGCCGGCAAGGTGCGCGCCGCGGTGCGCGCCGTCGAAGGGGCCGCGGACGTGCGCGTGCTCCAGCGCAACGACGCGCCCTACGCGGTCATCGAGATCGACCGCGAGAAGGCCGCCGAGGTCGGGCTGTCGGCCCGCGACGTGGTCATGCAGGTGGTCACCGCGATGAACAGCAGCATCGCGCTGACGCGCAACTTCTGGATCGATCCGAAGAGCGGCAACCAGTATTTCATCGCGGTGCAGTACCCGGACGACCGCAAATTCAACCTCGATTCGCTGAAGTACATGTTCGCCACCGGCACGAACCAGAAGCAGACCGTGCGGCTCGGCTCGCTGGTCACGATCCGCGAATCCACGCAAGCGGTGGAGTTCAACCACTCCGGGCTGAAGCGGGTGGTGAACGTGCTGGTGAACACCGAGAACCGCGACATTGGGAGCCTCGCGTCGGACATCCAGCGGGCCATCGAACCCATCGAGCTGCCCGAAGGGATGAAGCTGGAGCTGAAGGGCGAGTACGCGCGCATGACCGAATCCGCTCGCAGCCTCGGCTCCGGGCTGGCGCTGGCGAGCGTGCTCGTGTACCTGCTGATGGTGCCCCTGATGCGCTCGTTCGTGCAGCCGCTCATCATCATGGCCGCGGTGCCGCTCGGCCTCATCGGGGTGCTCGCAATCCTCTGGGCGACCGGCACTACGCTGAACGTGCAATCGGAAATGGGCGTCATCTTCCTCGTGGGCATCGTGGTGGCGCAGGGCGTGCTGCTGATCGACTTCGCGAACCAACTGCGCAAGCAGGGGCGCACGGTTCACGAAGCGGTGGTCGAATCCGCGACCACGCGGTTCCGCCCGATTCTGATGACGTTCCTTGCGACGTTCCTCGACCTGCTGCCGATGGCGCTGGGCCTCGGCCGCGGCAGCGAGGCGCTCACGCCGCTGGCCCGCGCCGTGGTGGGCGGCCTCATCACCGCGACGGCGCTCACGCTGTTCGTTGTGCCGATCCTGTTCACGCTCTTGATCCGCGACAACACCCACCCGCACGGGCACCCCGCTGCCGAACCCGGAGGGCCGACCCATGAGTGACACCGCACCGCCCGCTCCCGAACCCGCGCCGCAGCACCCGAACCGCGGGTCCGGGAGCCGCACGCGCCGCATCCTGTTCGTCGCGCTGTTCGCGTTCGGCGGCGTCGCGCTGGCGCTGGCCGCGCGCCACGATCTGATTCCCAACCCGTTCGGCGGCGCGCGCGCGAAGGCCGACCCGCCCGCGGCGAAGGCGAAAGCGACTCCGGTGGCGAAGGTGATTGCCCCGCGCCGCGCCAGCAGCGTGCCCATCACGATGGAGCAGTTGGCGAACGTGGAGCCGTACTACCGGGCCGACCTGCGGGCCCGCGCGTCCGGCATCGTGAAGTGCGTGAACCGCGACATCGGCGACAAGGTGAAAGCCGGCGACGTGCTCATCGAGATCGACGTGCCGGACGTGGAACAGGACGTGGCCCGCGGCGGCGCAATGGTGCTGCAGCGGCGGCAAGAGTTGAAGGTGTCCGAGGCCAAACTGAAGGACGCACACGCCCAGCGCGACGTGAGCGCCGCGACCATCAAGCAGCGCAACGCCGACGTGGACGCCGCGACCGCCACCAGCGACTTCCGCAAGCGCAAGTTCGAGCGCCTGAAGGAACTGGCCGCGAAGGGCACCGTCGTCGGGAGCGTCGTAGAGGAAGAAGAACGCGAGTACCTCGCCGCCGCCGCCGCGGTGCTTTCGGCGAAGGCGAACGTGGAGCGCGCCCGTGCCGATTTTGCCGAGTCCGAGTCAAAGGTGGAGGCCGCCAGTGCCGATATTGAACTCAAGAAAGCGCAGATCGACGTCGCGCTGAAGGAACTCGACCGCGCGAAGGCCGTGGCCGATTACGGGCGCGTGCGCGCGCCGTTCGACGGCGTCGTGGTGCGCCGCACCGTCGATCCGGGGTCGTTCGTGCAGAACGCCACCACCGGCGCGAGCGACCTGCTCATCTCGGTGGCCCGCGTCGATCTGGTCACGCTGAGCGCCAAGTTCCCGGACACGGTTGCGCCGTTCGTGACTTCGGACACGATGGCGCTCGTGACCGTGGACGATCTGCCGGGCCTCAGCATTCCGGCGCGCATCACGCGGTTCGCGCCCTCCGTGCAGAACGCGGACCACACGATGCGCGTCGAGGTGGACCTGTTCAACGGCGACGAGGCCGAATACGCGCACCTGCTCGCCGAGTTGAAGCGCACCGATGGCACGCGGCCCACCAAGGGGCCGGGGAACGACCCGCCGGTGCGCGCGTTCCCGCCCGGCGCGCCCCAGCGGCTGATCCCCGGCATGAGCGGCAACATGACGCTCACCATCGGCGGGTTCGGCGAGTCGTATGTGCTGCCGAGTACCGCGGTGTACTCGCGCGGCGGCGCGAGCTACTTGCTGCTGGTGGAAGACGGCACCACCCGCGAGGTGCCGGTGCGCGTGCAACTGAACGACGGCAAAACGGTGCGCGTGGCGCTGCTGAGCAAGAAGCGCGACGCGAACGGCAAGACCCGCGACGTGCTCACCGACCTGACCGGCAAGGAACAGGTGGTCGCGGCGCGGCAGGCCGAGTTCGGGAACGCGGCCCGCGTGACGGTGGCGCCGAGCGACTGGTAATTCGACCCCAAAGGGCAAGGAGGCCCGATGCGATTCCCCCTTCGCGCGCTAGCCGCCGCGACCGGACTCGGGGCCTTCGGCTGCGCGACCACCGCGCCGCCCGCCCCCGCGCCGAGCGCGTCCGTTTCGGCGCGGCCCGCCACTCAAGCGCCGCGCGCCACCGTTCGCAAGCCCGCCGATACTCCGATCGTGCG